>MGOW01000092.1:5279-26054 GCA_001797255.1 Clostridiales bacterium GWE2_32_10 | reverse complement strand
GTAGAAATGAATTAATAAAATTAATTGGAGGTAAAGCGTATGGGTTAGTAATATTAAATGCTCATCAAGTTGATATTCCTAAAACGTATGTAATTTCAACTGTAAAAAATTTAACTAATTCAAATCAATTTCCCAAAATAGAAAAAAATATTAAGTATGCAGTAAGAAGTTCAGCAGATATTGAGGATGGCATAAATAATTCTTTTGCAGGAATTTTTGAATCCTATTTAGATGTAGAATATGATTTAATTAAAGAATATGCTCAAAAAGTTAAGGAATCTGCTAATAATAGTAGAGCAAGAAGTTATATAGAAAAAAATGGCTCACAACAACCACATATGGCTGTTATAGTACAAGAATTTAAAGAACCGGATTTTTCAGGTGTTTGGATTGGTGATGATGAAAGTTCGGGAATGCTTGAATGGGTAAAAGGCAATGGAGAAAAATTAGTTTCTGGCAAAGTAACTCCAATTAATGAAATATGGATAGATAATAATAGTAGTAGTGAGAAAATAAAAGTTGGAGGAGTATCAATAGGTAAAAAATTAATTGAACTGCAACAGAAAGTTGTTCAAGATGATATGAAAATAGCTGATTTTGAATGGTGCATATTAGATAATGAATTAGTAATGTTGCAATACCGTCCAGTTACAAAACAGCTGTTAATTAACAAAAATATTAAAATAACTGAAATGAATGTAGGTAATAAAGAAATTTTATATGGAATACCAGCTTCACGAGGGGAGGCTTTTGGAAAATCTAAATTTGTGAATAAATTAAGTGATTTAGATAAGTGGAATGAAGGAGATATTTTAATGACTGGGTATACAGATCCGGATTGGATAGAAATTATGTCAAAATCATCAGGAATTGTAGCAGCTGTAGGAGGATTTCTGTGCCATACTGCAATCATTGCTAGAGAATTCGATATTCCCTGTGTTACTGGAATTGGAGAGGATTCGATTAAAAGGATTTGGGATAAAGAATACATTTACCTAAACGGAGATACTGGAGAAGTGCATATTAATTAGTTTAATAATAACAAGATAGTTTGGAGGGAGAATATGAAGATAGCACTAATCGGTTTTATGGGTTCTGGCAAGACTACCATATCAAAGGGACTATCGAATAAAATGGGATACACATTTTTAGACATGGATAGCATAATAGAAACTGAAATGAAGCTTTCAGTGACACAAATATTTGAAAGCTATGGTGAGATAGGTTTTAGAGATATAGAAACTAAGACCCTAAAAAATAGCATTAACCAAGACAATATAGTCATTGCAACAGGCGGAGGCATAGTAAAAAAAGAAGAAAACAGAAAATTACTAAAAGATGCTTGTATTAGCATTTACTTAAAAGCAACAGAAGAGCAAATATACAAAAATACAGAAAATGATACTACAAGACCTTTGCTTAATGTACCTAATAAGATGGAAGTTATAGAAAAAATGATGTCTGAAAGACGTCCACTATACGAAAAAACCGCAGATATTGTTATAGATGTAACAAATAGATGTGTAGATGATATAGTTAATGAAATACTAGAAATTCTAAACAAGAGGAGGATTTAAAGTGAATAAAATTTGGGTATTAAATGGACCTAACATAAACTTTTTAGGAATCAGAGAAACTGGCGTATATGGAAATGAAAACTATGAAGAGCTGAAAGCCAAGATACAAGAAAAAGCAAAAGAGATAGGGCTTGATATAGAAATATTTCAATCAAATTCAGAAGGAGAAATCATTGATACGATACAGCAAGCATATATGGATAAAGTAAATGGGATAATCATAAACCCAGGAGCGTACACCCACTATAGCTATGCGATAAGGGATGCAATAGCTTCCGTAAATATTCCAACGCTCGAGGTACATATATCTAATATACACAAAAGAGAAGATTTCAGGCACAAATCAGTAACAGCTCCAGTATGTGTAGGACAAATATGCGGATTTGGAAACAATGGCTATCTAATGGCACTAGATGCTATAACTAACCTAATATAAAAAAGGAGAAAGATTATGACAGATATATATGAAGTAGTATTAAATAAGAAACAACTAGATTTTGAAGTAGAGCTACCAGGATCAAAGAGCGTGACTAATAGGGCATTGCTTATGGCAGCATTGTCTTCTGAAGATGCGGAGCTTACAGGGGTTCTATTCAGCGATGATAGCAGGCATTTTATACAATGCTTGATAGATTTGGGATATAATGTAACCGTAGACGAGAGCAGTAAAAAGGTTCGCATAAAGTCAGAAAAGGGTATAGTACCAAATGATGTGCAAACGATAAATGTAGGCAGTGCAGGAACAGCAGCAAGATTTTTGCCAGCGATGTTAGCAATAAAAAAAGGTGGGGAGTATATTATAAACTGCTCAGACCAGATGAAAAAGCGACCTATGAAGATATTACTAGATGTTTTAGAGCAGCAGGGAGCAAAAATAACCTACTTAGGTGAAAATGGACACTTACCAGTGAAAATAAACACTTTTGGTCTAAAAGGTGGTACTATCAAAATAAAAGGCGACATAAGCAGTCAATTTATAAGTGCACTTTTGATGGTGGCTAGCTACTGTGAAGACGATGTAACGATAGAAATAGAAGAGGAACTAACCTCAAAGCCTTATATAGATATAACATTAAATATGATGAAGGGGTTTGGTGTAGAAGTTATAAATAATAACTACAAAACATTTACGATTAAAAAAGGACAGGTATATAATTTAAACAAATACACTATAGAGGCAGATATTTCATCAGCCTGCTACTTTTTTGCAATGCCACTACTTGCAGGGGGGAGTGGAATAGTAAAAAATGTACGCAAGGACTGTTTGCAAGGCGACATCAAATTTCTAGAAATAATAGAAAGGCTTGGTGCAAAGGTTACATATATACCAGACGGAGTGAAAGTAGAAGCCGACAAAAACATGGAGTTTGCGGGTATAGATGTAGACATGAATGATATATGTGATCAAGTAATGACATTATCTGCTATTGCACCGTTTGCAACGAGTAATACTATCATACGAAACATAGAAAACCTAAAATACAAAGAAACAAACAGACTAGAAGCCACGATAACAGAGCTAAACAAAATGGGTATAAAAGCGGATTACTATGAAGACGGGATTATAATATACAACGGAGTACCTACTAAATCAGAGGTAGAAACGTACGATGACCACAGAATGGCAATGGCATTTTCATTGGTTGGGTTAAGAACAGAAGGGATAAAAATCCTGAACCCTAGCTGTACAAAAAAGACCTTTGAAAAGTATTTCGAAGTATTCGATACGATAATAAAGTAAAACGCTGTCATTGCGAAGAATGAAGCAATCCCGTCTTTAAAAGAGAGATTGCTTCGTACCTCGCAACGACAAAAATTGAAAAAAGATTAAGTAAGAGTTAAAATATAAATACTATTAATACTTGCAAGGACTTATGCAAGGTTCCCCTCTTCCTAAAAAGGGAGAGGGCTAGGGTGAGGGTTACAGACAGAAGGAGAATAAATATTATGGAAAAAGTACAGATGTATATAAATGAGAAGCCGAAGAGTTATACGATTTATATTGACCATGACATAATCGATAAAATAGTAGATGGTATATGTGAAAAAAGGTATGGCAACAGGTACATCATTATAACAGATAGTAACGTAGGAAATATCTATGGTCAGAAATTACTAAAAATGCTCCAAAATAAAAAGCAAAATGTAGAGCTTCTAGAATTTCCAGCAGGTGAAGCGAATAAAAATAATGCTACAAAGCAATATTTAGATGAAGCACTAATATCACACAAGCTAGACAGAAAAAGCTGTATAATAGCACTTGGTGGTGGAGTAGTCGGTGACCTAGCAGGGTTTGTAGCTGCTACATACATGAGGGGGATAAGCTTTATACAAATACCTACTACAGTCATAGCACAAGTAGACAGTAGCATCGGTGGAAAAACTGCGATAGATATGCCACAAGGGAAGAATCTAATAGGTGCATTTTATCAACCACAAGCAGTATACATAGATATAAAGCTTCTTGATACACTTGATGAGAGAAATTTTATAAATGGAATTGCGGAGATTATAAAATATGCAATTATAAGAGATCCTGAATTTTTTGATTTTTTACAGAAAAATAGCGAAGCTATATTAAGTAGAAAAGGGGCAGAATATGAAAGGCTAATGCTAGAGCTAATCAGAAAAAGTTGTGTCATTAAAAAAGAAGTGGTTATAAAAGACGAAACAGAAAGTAACTTAAGGAAGATACTAAACTATGGTCACACCATAGGACACGGGGTAGAGATGATGTCAAACTACGATCTACTTCACGGAGAGGCTGTCGCAATAGGCATGGTCTACGAGGCTTGGTTCTCACATAAGCTTGGTTATCTAGCGAGAATGGATTTTGATAGGATAGTGGAGCTGATAAAGAAATTTAAGCTACCTTGCTATTTTGAGGTTGAGGATATAGATAGATTGATAAATATAATGGTGATGGATAAAAAGAATTGTGATAATGAGATTGAGTTTGTGTTGATAGAGGAGATTGGGAGGGTAAAGGCTTTTGAGGATGGGCGGTTGACGAGAAAGATTGAGAGGGATTTGATAGTGGGGATGATGGGGGAATTGGAGGAGTGAAATGGGGAAACAGACAAACTTTTGTTTGTCTATTTGGTATGCCCTTAAAAACTACAATTGTAGTAAACAATATAACTGGAACGCCAAAAGTTAAATAGATTAAATATATGAATTTGTTCTAATTTATTGACAAAAATGTAAAAATATGATAATATATGTAAAAATATGATAGGAGGAAAGAAAATGAGTGAATTTACAGCAATACCTATTGGAGTTAGTAGTCCAAGTGAGTTTAAGGTTTGTTTACGCAAATATTCTAAAAGAATAATAAAATCTATACTACAGAAAGATTTGACCTTGCTCTGTACTTTGGATGAGGAAGGTAGAAACTTACTTGAAGGAATGGATATTGATTTTAGCCCTGAAGATTTTAAAGAGGCTATTTTGTCAGATAAGGAAATATATTTTCATATGCAATTTTATGATATATTTTTTCCTTATCTTGAACTTGAGCACTTCTGTTTGGAACATATGCAAGAACTTCTGAAAACATCAAAGGAAAACTTTCGTCTTTTATATCAAGATGGAGGAGACCGATATTCCGTTGAAGAAGTGGTAGAGGGATTAGAAATAAGTATCAAAGAAGGAATAGATACAACTTGGATATACCATTGTTTGAAAGAAAGAGGGGTTTTAAAAGATTACAATGTAATTAGTTTATTAGATAACTATAAACATAATAAAACTATTCTAGCTTGTATACTTTGCAATACTGAGGGTTACATAAATCAAGAAAAAATAGAAGAAATTATGAATGATAATAAAATAGACCCAGAAAGAGCAGAAATAAAAGATGTGGATTATGAACAAGCTTTACTCTATACAATGGCTAGATTAGTTGCAGATAGAAACCTAGCAATAAAGATGTTAGAAGATGATGATACAAATTTTGAAAGCGGAATATCAGAATTGCTCTTAAAATCGATTCAGAAAAAGGATGGAAGAGAAGATGGGAAACTAGAGGTCAGAAGCATCTGTAAATTGGAAGCACTAAGTGATGAAATAGGTGAAATACATGGAAGGGTTAGACAAAAGCTAGTTCAAGAAAGCAGAAATAGAGAACGTATTGGTTGGGTGCAGGAAGAAATAGCGATACGTATGGAAGAGGTAATTGGGGAAAAAAGTATTTATAAGCTACTCGAAAATGTCGTTTTTATAGACAATATGACTGGAACAATGCTCAGTAACGTGCGTAGATTACATGGAGAAGAACAAGCACTTGAATATAAGAACAATATGTATTCAAAAATGAAACTTGAAGATGAACAGCAAAGAATTTCTAAGAAGGAAGAAGAACCCGTTGTTGTAGAGAGTTATAGATTACCAAGAGTGGAATCATTGGATGATATACCATTTTAGTCTTCCGTATCAAAAACCTGCATATCATATAATTTCCTCAATTTATTAATCCCTTCATAAACAGAGGATGAAGACTATAAAGCTATGAGGCATTCTTATGAGAGTCGAGATTATCATTGGAGGAGGAGTTGAGAGTATGGCTGATGGAGTTATTGAATTGATAGTGACAATTGTTGAGGATTACGCAAGAGAAATTAGAAAAAGGGAAAATGAGGTAGCCGGGATTTATTTGTATGGATCATATGCAAAGGGAGTTAGTAGTAGTGATAGTGATATAGATGTTGCGATAGTTATAGATAGAAAAGAAGTAGATGTTTTTGATGAACAACTAAAATATATGAGATATAGGAGAAAAATAGATACAAGAATAGAACCTCATATATTTATAAAAGATGAGTTAAGTAGTGATATATTCTGGGGAAGTATAAAGAACCAGTTGATTAAAATAGCTTGAAATAGGAGTATATACAATTATTTTATATACTTCTTTAGGAGCTAGAATAAAAAATGTAAAAAATTGCAAAAATATTGACAAATGTAAAATAATGTTATATAATATCAACAGATTTAGCGAAAGGAGAGGATAGAATGTCTAAGAGATATTTAGAAGTAGCTTTAGGTTATGAGCATGAAGTGCCTTCAGAAGTTGATAGTAGAGGGGGTATGGAAGAAGCACCAGAAAGGTATAGGTTATCGTTTATTAAATCAGAACATACTACTGAGCAAGCGAGTCAGGTATATGAATTTATCAAATGTTCACTTAGATTTTGTGGAGCAGGTACAATTTATGATACACAAAACGGTGATTATGTAAAACCTACTTTTGTAGATGAACGAGGTAAGGAGACTGCAGAAGATACCGGTATTATTGAAAGTTTAGTAATTCCAAAAGAATTAATGCTATTTTATATGGGGACTTTAATTAAACAGCATGATTGTCGAATATGGGTTCCAACATGTATTAATGATGGAGAAATCATGGGAGAACCTTTAAGTGGTAATATACAAGAAGGTGCTGTAGAAAGAGCTTTAGATATAACGAAGCAAGTACATAGAGAACAAACTGCATATGATTTAATGACAGAGCAATAAAAACTATTGAAGAATATAGAGTATCGCTTTCCAAGGAACAAATAAAAGAAATAACAGTTATCCTACCTAATGTGGATATGGAAATTTAAAGAAATGAAAGAGTGTATACCATTTTAGTCCTCCGTATCAAAAACCTGTATATCATATAACACCCTCAATTTATTAATCCCTTGATAAACAGAGTCCCTCTTTATCAATAAAATAGCAGACAACTCCAAATAAAATTTTACATGCTCATCCTTTGAATGAGTTTGTAAGTTATCACCAAGGAACATTTTATATCCATCATTACTAAAGCCATCGATTATATCTATAGATAAGTCCTGATTAACAGGAATTACTTTATGTGATAAATTCGAGTTGAAGCATGCGTTAATGTTCTTGATTATATTATCATCAATAGAGTCAAAAAAACTTGTGACATCAAATTTCACAAGTTCTAAATTTCTATACAGCCCATTTATAAACTCAGAAAATGAGCCAGCGATTTTTATAATATCGTAACGCTGATCCCCTTTATAAGAAACAGCTGGAATTAAAACAGCTGGAATTACTTTATTTTCACGATAGTCAAGGTAAATGGTTTCATCCCATTCCGTTTTGGAGATTACAACCAAACCGTCAGATTCTTCGCAAAATGCCAAACTATACTCGAAAAGACCTATATCCATGGCTATAATCAAGTGGTTATGTTTTAGCCCAAATAAATGAGAAAACACATAAATATCACCAGATTTTGCTCTAAAATGATTATTCCTTAAAAATCCTCCATCCTGAATTTTAAGGAGTTCTTTATATTCCGAAGGTAAATCAACACAAGATAATTCCTCGTCTGTAAGTCCAGACATTAAGGGATCTTTTACAAAAATATTTTCCACGCAAAAACCTCCTCGTAAGTAGAACGGTTAATATACAAGAAATTATATAAGAAAATAGAAGTAAAGTCAATAAATTTTTGCATGTTGAGATATTTTTTGAGAATGGAAAGGGGAAATGTTAATTTTCAAAGAAAGAGAAAAGAAATTTTCTTGAAGTATTGACCTAATCAATATAATTATGTATAATAGATTTTAATGTAGATAAGGTGAATTATGTGTCTAGCTTGTATTTAATAAATGGGACGGTTAAGCTTTCACACTAAAGTCGCAATTGAATGCTTGACATATACACATAAAGGAAGTGAAGAAGTATGTTAGGAGAAGGATATAGCTATTGATTTACTATATATGTGCTGTCTTATAGAGTTTGATAGGGAGTCGACAATTTGGCAAAATTGAAAATAAGACCAGCTAATAAAAGTCAAGTAGTAAATCAAAAAAAGTTAAAATATTTTCAGATCTGGATATTTGCGCATGCAAATAAAAGCTAATGACTTAAATTTTAAAAAAATCAAGCAGCTTGGTTGTTTAAAAACTGATTTATATGATCTTCAGGGGTCCTTAATGAAAAAGTTTTTTGCTCTCTGAGAACAGAAAATAGTATTTTTACAATCTTGTGCATTACACAGCTTAAAGCAGACATTTTAACTTTTGAAACACATTTTTTATCGTAATAAGCTTTAAGTACAGAGTTGATAGGTTGTTTGTTTTTCCCTTTTCTGATAGAAGCTAAAGCGATAAAAAACAAAGCTCGTCTAGCGATGCGAGGTCCACGCTTAGAAATCTTGACTTTGTCAGCAGTAAACTTACCAGATTGGTTAACCTCGGGATCTAAGCCAAAGTAAGCGATAAGTTCCTTAGGTTTAGAAAACCTAGCGAAATCACCAATTTCAGCAATAATAGCAACAGCAGAAATAAAACCGCAGCCAGGAATTGACTTTATAAGGTCAATATTATACTTAACTGACTGGTCGAAGTCCTTAGAATTAATAAAATCCTGCAAGCTATTAAATAAAATACCAATGTTTTTATCTAATGAAGAAATCATTGAAACAAAAGATTGAACAATGAAAGGTTGATCCACATTAGAAAGACTAGAAGTATCATTAGCACAAGAAAGTAATTGTGAATATTTAGTCTCACACCATTTTGAGCCCTTTCTTGAAGGAGATAAAAGCTTAAGGATATCAGCTTTATCAGCATTAAGAAAAGAAGTAGCTGATGGATAGGTAGACAAAATATTAATAGAAGCCAGAGAAGCAATATCAGAGAATACATTAGAATAGCCAGGCCAAGTATAGGCGAGAACATTACCTAGTTTCAATTTGAACTTGGCATACTCATCACCTAAATAAAAATATTCTCTAATAAAAGCTCTAAGCCTCAAAATATCAAGAGAAGGTAAGAAAGAAACTTTAATATCTTGATATTTAACAAGATTCGCAATAGAAAAAGCATCTTTTTTATCATTTTTGACTTTACGAATAGAATTATTTTTGTTAGAATTAGTAATAAGAGGATTGATGAGCAATACCTCGAAGTTATTATTCTTAAGAAAAGTAAGTAAAGTCATATGATAGATACCAGTTGATTCTAGGGCGAATACAATAGGTGCTTGATTATGGCTTTTTACTATGTCATTGACAATAGATAAAAAAGAGTTAAATCCTTGGAGAGAGTGAATAATCTTGTAACTTCTTAAACCAACATTACCCTCAGGATCAAGGATGCAAGCAATAGAAAACTCAGAAGCCACATCAAGTCCACAAACAATAGAATTACGGTACTTAGACAAAAAATCACCACCTTTCAATAAAATTAATAATAATGTAGAAACTCCACGGTAAAGGAAAGTAGTCAACCTTGCTAGTTATGAGAGTAATCTACTAAAAAATAGAACCCAACCAGCTAAATAGAATAAAAATTCCTTATGGAGAACCAGTCTTTACTAAGAGTATAGCCCCTACGGGCTCTCAGGAGAGTGACAGGTTATCCTCTACATGAGAATATTATACTATATAAGACTGGTTGAGTACAAGCATGATAAGTATTTATCATGACTACATTATACAAGGAGAGTCGAAATTATATCCAGTTAATAGAGAAGGTGTAGTAATTAGAAATAATCTTAAAAATATGAGCTTTAAAGTTATTAATCCGATTTTTCTTTTAGAAAATGACGAGTAAATAATATATTAAGGAAGATAAGACGTAGAATAAGGAAAACTGCTACTTAAATAAAAACAATAAAAGACTAGGAGGCATGGCATGAGATTTTTCAAAAGTATATTTAAGAAAAAAGAGGATGTAGAAGAAATACAAGAAACACAAGAACTGCAAGAACCAGAAGTAGTAGAGATAGTAGAGATAATAGAAGACGCTACACCTGAAAAAATTGAGAATAAGCTATATACAGTGGAGGAAAAACAAGGTTTTTTCCAGAAGCTAGTTAAAGGTCTTTCTAAAACGAAAAGTAATATAATAGGAAATATAGACAATCTTTTAAAAGGCTTTACAAAAATAGATGAGGAGCTTTTTGAAGAGTTAGAGGAACAGCTTATTATGGCTGATATAGGGGTAAGTGCAACTACGGCCATAATAGCTGATATGAGGCAAAAGGCTAAAGATGGCAGGTTGAAAGAACCTAGCCAAATAAAAAGTTTACTCAAAGAGGAAATAATAAAAATTTTAAATACATCTAATAAAGAAAAAATATTAGATGATAATCAAAAGAAGGTTATACTAATAATAGGTGTAAATGGAGTAGGGAAAACCACCACAGTGGGTAAGCTTGCGAGTAAGTATAGGAGAGGTGGCAAGAAGGTACTGCTAGCAGCGGCTGATACATTTAGAGCAGCGGCGATAGAGCAACTAACAGAGTGGGCAAACAGGGCAAATATAGATATAGTAAAGCATAGTGAAGGTGCAGATCCAGGTGCAGTAGTATTTGATGCAATAGCTGCTGCAAAAGCGAGGAAAATCGACTTGCTTATATGTGATACAGCAGGTAGACTTCATAATAAGAAAAATCTTATGGACGAGCTCAGGAAAATATATAAAATAATCGAAAAAGAGTATCCTGAAGCAATAAAAGAGATGTTGCTTGTACTTGACGCAACAACAGGTCAAAATTCATTACAACAAGCAAAACTATTTGGTGAAATAATAGACATAGATGGACTTATACTAACCAAAATAGATGGAACAGCAAAAGGCGGAATAGTTGTTGCGATAAATAAAGAGCTTAATATACCTGTTAAATATATAGGCGTAGGAGAAGGCATAGAAGACCTGCAAGAATTTGATGCAAACACTTTCGTAGAAGCATTATTTGAATAAAAACTAAAACTAAATCTAAATGATAAAAAGGAGCAGAAACATGCAAAATAAAAATGAATTTAAATCAGGATTTATAACTATAATAGGAAGACCTAATGTAGGTAAATCTACACTTATTAATTGTATTATGGGAGAAAAAATTTCCATAATATCAAATAAGCCACAAACTACTAGAAACAAAATAACCGCAGTGCATACTACAGAAAACAGTCAAATGATTTTTATAGATACACCGGGGATACACAAGCCAAAAAATAAACTAGGCGAATACATGATGCAAGCAGTGAATAGCACTTTAAATGAGGTGGATGTTGTATTGCTCCTAATTGATGCGTCTGATTTTAAAGAAAGTGAGGATTTGATACCAAGCTTAGAAGGTCTAACAAGTCCAGTGATTTTAGTTATAAATAAAGTAGATACTATAAAAAAAGAAGAATTGTTGAGTATAATTTTTAAATACAAAGAACTCTACCCTTTTAAGGAAGTAGTTCCCGTCGCCGCAATAAATGGAAAAAATGTTGATTCATTACTTGAGGTGATATCAAACTATTTAGAAGAAGGACCAAAATATTTTCCAGATGACATGATAACAGATCAACCAGAAAGGCAACTAATGTCTGAAATCATAAGAGAAAAGGCGCTCAAGTTTTTAGATAAAGAAATACCTCACGGAATAGCAGTCGGGATAGAACAAATAAAAAAGAGAGAGGATAAAGATATAATAGATGTAAGCGCTATTATATATTGTGAGAAAAAGTCACATAAAGCAATAATAATAGGGAAAGAAGGACAGATGCTAAAGAGGATAGGTACACTTGCAAGGCAAGACATAGAAAGACTGTTAGGAAGCAAAATATACTTAGAGATATGGATAAAAGTAAAAGCTAATTGGAGAGAAAGTGAATTTTTGTTGAAAAATTTTGGATATGATATAAAAATGAAGTAAAATGGGAAGGATAGTTATTAGGGACTAGATTAAATAATTCTAGTTTCTAATAATATATGGAGTTGATTTATATGAAAAGTTTTGCTTGGAATCTATTTAGCAGGACAGGCTCTATTGAGGCTTACTTATGCTATAAGGACTATAGAAAATTAATAAAGGATAAGACGAAAGAGGATGAATAATGTGAGTATAGGTAAAATAACGGGGATTGTTATAAAAGAGGTAAAACTAAAAGAAGCTGATAAAATAATAACAATATTCTCAAAAGAAATGGGTAAAGTCCAACTATATGCAACGAGGGCTCAGAATATAAAGAGCCCTTTTTTGGCAGGAACCCAGCTTTTCACTTATGCTAGTTTTATATATAGCTCTAAAAATAGTATAAATTTTTTAAATCAAATTAGTATAATCAATGGATTTGAAAAAATTAAATTTGACATAGAAAAAATTTATTATGCAATGTATTTTTTAGAATTTTTAGATAAATCAGTTGAACTTGAATACCCAGGAAAGATGATGTTCGAATTTATAGTAAATACTTTATATACCTTAGATGGTGCAAAAGAAGATGTGAAATTAATACGAGCTATATATGAACTAAAGATGATATCACTCTTAGGATATACTCCTGAAGTAACAAGTTGTGTAAAGTGTGATAAAGAAATAGAAGGTGATAATTATCATTTTAGCTTTGAGGATTGTGGACTTCTGTGCGAAAAATGTATAGAACCAATTGATAAAGCTATAAAACTAAATAAAACAACGGTTTATGCAATGCAATATATAATCTACATAGAATTAAATAAAATATTTTTATTTACTCTTACACCTGAAATACTAAAGGAATTAAGGCTAGTAATAGATGGACTAATAAAAATAAATATAAATCAAAGCTTTAGGACACTTGATTTTTTAAACGAGATATGATAAACTATATAGTAATTCAAGTAAGTCAGATGATCGCAGGGGATAACTCCCTTGAGGAAAGTCCGAGCTCCATAGGGCAGGGTGCTGGTTAACGACCAGTGGAGGCGACTCTAAGGATAGTGCAACAGAAATAAACCGCCGGATGAGTCCGGTAAGGATGGAAAGGTGGTGTAAGAGACCACCGCCCCTTTGGTGACAAAGGGGGCTCTGTAAACCCCACCTGGAGCAAGATGGTGAGCTCACCATGGTTGCCCGCTAGAGCTCACGATAGTATCGCAGGAGCATGCTGGTGACAGTATGCCAAGATAGATGATCATCAAATACAGAACTCGGCTTATAGACTTGCTTGAAATTTAATTTTAAAAGATAATGTAACTTTAAAATAAACATATTACAGGGAGATGGAGCGTAGGTATGAATAATTTAAAAGAAGAAAGAAATCAAGAGGAAAATAATGTAAGTAGAAATACTGTAAGTAATATGAAAGTATTGTTGTATGCGGAATGGCTGAAGTATATATCAATATCTGGAATAGGTAGAGCTGTTTATCATCAAAAAAAAGCCTTAGAGGAAAATAATATAGCTTATACTACTGATTGTAATGACGATTTTGATATAGTACATATTAATACACTAGGCCCGAAATCTTATCTTTTAGCAAGGAAAAATAAAAAATTAGGAAAAAAAGTAATAATACACGCACATTCTACTGAAGAAGATTTTAGAAACTCATTTGTAGGGTCTAATTTAGCATCAAAGATATTTAAGAAATGGATAATTACTGTATATAGCTTAGCTGATCAGTTAATAACTCCTACTCCGTATTCTAAAAGAATATTATTAAGCTATGGGCTTAATCCAAATATTGAATACATATCGAATGGTATAGATCTCAAATATTTTAAAAAGGATATAGCACTTGGTCAGACATTTAGAGAAAAATATGGTTTTACAAAAGAGGATAAAATAGTTATAGCTGTTGGGTTACCAATAGAAAGAAAAGGAATATTAGACTTTGTTGAATTAGCTAAAAGACTTCCTAAATATAAATTTGTCTGGTGTGGACATGTTAATTCATTATACTTACCTGCAAAAGTAAAGAAGGTATTAAAAAATCATCCTAAAAACGTACATTTCTTGGGTTATGTTGAAAAGGAAATGATGAGAGGAGCATATAGTGGTTCGGATTTATTTATTACTTTATCATATGAGGAATGTGAAGGTATTGTTCTTCTAGAAGCTCTTGCGTCAAGACAAAAGGTGCTAATTAGGGATATAGGAGCATATGAAGGCTGGATGTCAGATGGAGTTAATTGCTACATGGCAAAGGATAATAATGAATTTGAAGAAAAGATTGTAGGGCTAGTAGAAAATAGATTGGAAGACCTTTCGGAAAAGGGATATGAGGTTGTTAAAGAACGAGATATAACAAAGATAGGTGAAAAATTGATTAGTATATATGAAGAGACTTTAAATAAAAAACATTAAAAATACTAGAAACGAGGATGAAGGTAATGAAGAAAAAGTGGTTTAATATAATATTATTTTTAGTTGCTTTACTTGTATTTTTTATAATAGTAATTCTGACGGATGGGATTGATAAGTTTATAGAAAGTATAAGAAATATTAATATATATTGGTTTTTAGGAGCAATATTAATGATAGTTATATATTGGTTTATTGAAGCATTAATTCTTTATATATTTGTTAGACAAAAATATAAAGAATATGGTTTTAGAGCAACATTTAGAGCATCAATGATAGGGCAATTTTTTAATGCGATAACTCCATTTGCTAGTGGAGGACAGCCAATACAGTTTTATGTGCTAACAAAGGATGGAATAAGTTCAGGTGAGGCAGGTTCAATGCTCGCAATGAAATTTATTGTTCATCAGGTGACATTAGTATTATATTCTCTTGTACTTATTCTGTGGAAGCTTACATATTTTGCGGATAGGGTTGATAGGTTTGTGTATTTAGCAGTTATAGGTTTTTCAGTGAATTTAGTTGTAGTTGTCTTATTATACTTATTTATAAATTACACAGAAATGACAAAAACGATGATTCACTCCGCTTTTAAAATATTTGCCAAATTGAAAATATGCACTTATCCAGAAAGGATGGAACAAAAGGTAGAAAAAGAACTAGAATATTTTAAGGATCACTCTAATGATATTAAGTCGAATTTTAAGATGCTAATAGGTGTAGGAGGACTTACGGTTATACAGTTAACTGGCTTTTTTATGATAGCTTATTTTATATATAGAAGCTTCGGATTATCAGGCGAAAGCATCTCTAATATATTTGTTGCGGGTGCATTTGTATCTATGATAATATCAGCAGTGCCGCTACCAGGAGGCTCTGGAGGAGCGGAGGTAAGCTTTGGGATGCTATTTAATATGTTTTTTGCTCAAGGACAGATATTACCTGCGATATTTTTATGGAGATTTGTTACGCTATATATGAATATTATAGTAGGTGGACTAGTTTCAATATTTGCACCAGAGAAACCGATGAAAACTATAGAAACAATAACCTGATTTAAAAAAGGAGCGATGATTGTATGAAAAAGATACCATATGGAATAAGTAATTATAAAGAATTAAGAGATTTAAACATGTATTATGTAGATAAAACAAAATATATAGAGGTATTAGAAGAAAAAGATAGATATCAGTTTTTTATAAGACCAAGAAGATTTGGAAAAAGTCTATTCTTGACAATGATGGAGTGTTACTATGATATAAACGAGAAAGAAAACTTTGAAAAGTACTTTGGAGAGCTATACATAGGGAAAAATAAAACAGCAGAAGCGAATAAATATATAGTATTAAAACTAAACTTTTCAGCTGTAATATCAGACCAAGGGAAGGAAAAACTAATAGAAAGCTTTGATATGACCGTAGTACAAGAAATAAACACATCTATAAGAAAATATAAAAATATATTAGGAAAAGAGGGACTGCCACAGGATAAAAACACAGCAACATATGCACTACAGTATATTGCGGATGAGGCAAGGATAAAAGGATACAAAATGATACTATTAGTAGATGAATACGATAACTTTGCGAACAATATGATAAAAGGCCAAGATATTATATATAAAGAACTATTACATAAAGATGGTTATATAAGAACCTTTTACAAAGCAATAAAAATGGGGACAGAAACAGCGATAACAAAAGTATTTGTAACAGGAGTAAGTCCAATAATGTTAGATGACGTAACAAGTGGAGCAAATATATTTACATATATGTCAAATGATGAGGATCTAAATAGTATACTAGGATTTACACAAAACGAAGTAGAAGAAATGGTAGATTATTATAGGTTAGCAGAACTAGTAAACAAAGAAGAACTGATGGATACACTAAAGAAATACTGTAATGGATATAAATTTAATGAGAATACAAAAGAAACAGTATATAATACAGACATGGTATTATACCTAATAAAAAATATAATTCAAACAAAAAGATATCCTAAAAATTTAATAGACGAAAATGTAAAAACAGATTACACACGGCTACGAAACATAGCGGAAAATTTTGTAGGTAAAGAAGAAATGAGGCAACTAATAGAAGGAGCAGAAGTAGGACCAGTACAAATAAAAGAAAGATTTAACCTAGAAAGCCTATACGAAGAGCAAAAAGAAGAGCAATCTCAATATACTAATATAAGATCATTGCTATACTACTTAGGATTACTCACAATAAGTAAACAAGACGCAAATGCAGTAATGCTTAAAGTACCAAATTATGCAATATCAGCATTATACTGGGAATATATGAGTAAAATGTATGAAATAGAAAACTCAGCACAATATGATGAATTAAAAGAAGCTATGAAAAAAATGAGGTTGTACGCAGATTTAGAACACATAATGGAAATATACAGTAGAGTAATAAACAGAATGTCAAACAGAGATTTGCTATATTACAATGAAGCAACAAGTAAAGGAATATTCATAACACTAGTATATACAGACGGACTATATCTAATAGAAAGCGAAAAAAGTGCAGATGGAGGATATACGGACTTATATATAAAAGAAAATGTACTATACAAAGAGCATATAAAATATAGGTATATGATAGAATTCAAGCATATAAAAGAAAAAGAATTAAAAGGTGATACGAAAACAGAAAGTAAGGAAGCTATACTAGAGAAAAACAAAGATATAATAGAGCGAAATAAAGATGAAGCTAAGCAGCAGATAGAAAGATACATGGAGGAATATAACATAATAAACGACAGCGAAAAGGAACTAAAGAAGCTAGTAGTAATAACTGTAGGAAGGAAATATGCTGTATGGGAAATAGTGGAGTGATGAAATATATTTAAATTTTTTATTGATAAAAACCTAATGTTGGTTTATAATAAAGGTAGCAAGTAGTTATTAGAGATAAGGTATTTGTAATTTAACATGAGAGGGTTGATAATATATGTTTTTTACTAAAAATATAGGGATAGATTTAGGTACAGCTAATACGCTTGTATATTTACAAGGCAAGGGGATTATTATAAATGAACCTTCTGTTGTTGCACAGGATTTGATTACAAAACAAATAAAAGCGGTAGGGGCCGAAGCAAAAAATATGATAGGTAGAACTCCAGGAAATATTGTTGCGATAAGACCAATGAAAGATGGAGTTATTGCAGATTTTGATACTACACAGGCTATGCTACAGTATTTTATAAATAAGGCATATAAAAAAAGTATTTTTACAGCAAAACCCAGAGTAATAATTTGTATACCATATGGTGTTACTGAGGTAGAAAAAAGGGCTGTTAAAGAGGCAACAATACAGGCAGGAGGAAATGAAAAGTTTACCTATTTTATAGAAGAACCTATGGCTGCAGCAATTGGTGCGGGATTATCTGTAGAGCTTCCGATAGGAAACATGATTGTTGATATAGGCGGAGGAACTTCTGAGGTTGCGGTTATATCTTTAGGAGGGATAGTGGCGAGCAAATCACTAAGGGTAGCAGGAGATGTGCTTGATGAAAATATAATAAATTATATTAAAAAAGAATATAACCTAATGATAGGCTATAGAACAGCAGAAGAGCTTAAAATGGAAATTGGTACTGCATATATAGATACAGATGATGAAGACTATACAAGGACTATAAAAGGAAGGGATTTAATTTCGGGTCTCCCTAAGACGATTAATGTATCATCTTCGGAAATATGCAAAGCTACAGGTGATTCTGTGAATGCTATAGTAGATTGTATAAAGTCTACGTTAGAAAAAACTCCACCAGAATTATCAGCTGATGTAATGGTAAATGGTATTACACTAGCAGGGGGAGGAGCTTTATTGAGAAATTTAGATAAGTTAATAAGCAAAGAAACTGATATGCCTGTTTATATTGCTAAAGATCCGTTGTATTGTGTGGCAAAGGGTACTGGTCTAACATTAGAGCATATAGATAAATTAAGCAGGGTTTTGGTATCGCCAAGACTATAATAACTAAACTATTCAAAGGATGATGGATGTGTATAACAGAAATAAGAAAAAGGGTATATATATAATAATTATTACTATAGTACTTATAATACTTATATCTATAACAGCTGAAAAGGCAAATTTTGCAACAAATATAGTTTTATATATAACTACACCCGTTTATAGATTATTTAATGGTATAAATAATTTTATTGGTGGAGGGTTTAATTATGTAGTTAAAATAGGAACATTACAGACAGATAATTCAAGGTTGTTAAAAGAAAATGAAAAATTGAAATATGATAATTTTATGCTTAATGAATTTAAAGATGAAAATGAAAATTTGCGAAAGCTTCTAAATATGAAAGAAAAGAAACTTTATCCAGTTGTAACCGCAGCTGAGGTTATTGGAGTTGATCCAAGTAGCTATAGAAAAGTTTTTATAATAGATAAAGGGAAGAATAATGGACTTTCTTTAAACATGGTAGTAATAAATTACAATGGACTTGTAGGTAAATTAGTAGAGGTAAATGATGTTACTTCCAAGGTAATGACCATTGCTGACGAGCAAAGCGCAGTTAGCTGTATGCTACAAAGAAGTAAAGAAGAAGTTATGCTAAAAGGGGCAAACTTGCAAGAAAACGGAGAAATATGCAAGCTTGATTACATAACGACAGATACAGATATTATTGAGGGAGAGGATATATTAACCTCTAATATTAGTGAAATTTACCCAGAAGGGATACCAGTAGGAAAAGTAGTAAAAATAGAAACAGACTCATCTAGCCTAATAAGAAAAGTGTATGTAAAGCCAAATGTTAATTTTAGACGACTTAATGATGTATTAGTTCTAAAAAATAAGTAAGACGGAGTTGATTTTTTGAATGATGCATTTAAAATAGTTATAGCAATCTTTCTATATGCTATAATAAATACAATATATGTGCGGTATTTTGATATAATGGGTATTAAACCAAATATAAATGCTATAATTATTGTCCTTATTGGACTTAATATGGGAATGACTAAAGGCATGTGGTATGGTTTATACCTAGGTTTTTTAGTTGATATGCTTATAGGAACTAACTTAGGTCTTAATGCATTAATTTATATGTATATAGGTTATATTTCAGGTGCTCTAGCCAAAAAAATGTACAACGAGAATATATTTATATCTGCAGTAGCAATAATGTTAGCTGATATATTTTATAGTGTTGTAATATATTTTACGTATTATCTACCAAAGGATTATGGCTTTTTAAAGTATGCTATAAGACTGCTACTTCCGGAAGCAGTATATACGCTAGGGATATATTTAACTATATATGCTTTAATGGGTTTATTTAGAAAACGTACAAGCTTTTAAATTCCTAACAGGGGTGAGGATATATGAATTATGATATAAAGAAGCTATTTTCAGATAGATTATACATATTTTTATTTATAGTTTTTATATGTTTTTTTGTGCTTTCAAGCAGATTATTTATGCTACAGATTGTTAAAGGTGAAGAAAATGCAAAAAAGTTCGAGCTAAGCATAACAAGAAATATTCCTATAAAATCTGCTAGAGGTTCTATATATGACAGAAATGGTGTTCCTATAGCTACAAATAGAATAGTTTATAACGTTAAGTTCGACATCAGTAAGAATTTAAAAAATCTTAATGAAGAGTTATTAACCCTCATAAAAGTGTTAGAAGAAAATGGACAAGAAATAAATGATAATATGCCTATATCTCTAGAGAAGCCTTATGAATTTTTATATGCTACAGAAGATAAAGAAAAAAAGTGGAAAAAGGATAATGAATTGGATGAAAAGCTCACAGCAGATAAAGTGATTTCAGAATTTATTAAAAAATTCAATATAAAGACAGAAGGATATACAGATAAAGAAATAAGACTTTTAGTAGGACTTAGAAATGAAATAAACGCAAAAAGATATAGAAAATATAGCCCGATAGATGTAGCACTAGATGTTTCTAAGAAAATAATTACAATTGTAGAAGAAAATAATTCTGTGTTTCAAGGTGTATATGTTGAGGCAGACCCTATCAGATATTACCCTAATGGTGAAACCTTTGCACATATGATTGGGTATGTGGGGAATATAAATAATGAGGAATTAGAGAAGCTAAA
>MGOW01000092.1:0-5271 GCA_001797255.1 Clostridiales bacterium GWE2_32_10 | reverse complement strand
ACTACACGGATTCGAATATAATTGGAAAAGTAGGCATAGAAAAGGAGATGGAACAAGAGCTTCGTGGAATAGATGGTGAAAAATATGTGGAGGTAGACAATTTTGGTCGTGTACTTGAGACAACAAATATGACGGAAGCTAAAAAAGGAAATGATGTTTTTTTAACAGTAGATGCAAGATTACAAAAGGCAGCAGAGCAGGTACTAAAAGCAAAGCTAACGGATATAATTATTGGGAGAATATTTAGTAATAAACCGTCTGAAAATATTTCAACCGAGCAAATATTTACAGCATTAGTGAATAATAATGTAATAGATGTAGGCAAGATTCTAAATGGGGGAAAACAGTATCAAACTAAAATAGCGAACAAAATAAAATCATACAACAATACTAAAAATCTAGACAACTCACAAATTCTGCAAGAGCTATACAAAAATAATGAATTGTACTACCTAGATATAATAATGCTATTTATAGAGCAAGGAAAGATAAATGCTACGGAAGGTGAAATAAAGAATATAAAGGCAGGAAATACTTCATACTTAGGTTTTATAGTTGATAGAATGAGAAAAGGAGAAATAACTCCACAAGACCTAGCGTTTGACCCAGCCACAGGTGCTGTAGTTGTGCAGGATGTAAATACCGGTGAGATATTAGCTATGGTAGATTATCCAAGCTATGATAATAACAAGTTATCTAATAATTTTGATTACGAATATTATAAAAAGCTTTTAAACGATAAGACCACACCGCTTATAAATAGAGCACTTTCTCAAAGAAAGGCACCGGGTTCTATTTTTAAACCAGTATCCGCAATCGCAGGATTAGAGGAGAAAGTGATAGGACTTAGAGAGTATATTTTTGATGAAGGTATATTTACAAAGGCAGGAAATCCACCAGCTAAGTGTTGGTCATATAGGGAGTCAGAAGGAGCAAATACTCACGCTAAGGTTGATATAAGAAAGTCACTAGAGGTTTCATGTAACTATTTTTACTATGAATTATCATACAGATTAGGGTTTGCTAAAGATGGAATATCAAGGATAGCAGTACAAGGAATAAATACGCTAAATGAATATGCAGCAATGTTTGGTTTGAATAAAAAATCTGGTATAGAACTCTCAGAGCTTGAGGCGGAACCCCAATTATCTACACCTAAAAACAAAGAAAAGATAGTACTACGTTATAATAAAAAGGCTACGAAATCTCAAACTAACTGGTATGATGGAGACACAATAAGAAGTGCAATAGGACAAGGGTTTACTAACCTTGCACCGATACATATAGCCAAATATATATCTACACTAGCAAATGATGGTAACAGATATACAACCTATATGATAAAAAGTGTGCAAACACCGTTAGGCGAGGAAAAAATGAGTAAATTACCAGTACTAGAAGAAAAGCTAAATATAGAACAACAAAATATAGATTCAGTACATGAAGGAATGTTACGAGTTACAAAAGGTGCACAAGGAACTACAAGAAAGTTCTTCACTGATTTTTCTATGGATATTGCAGCAAAAACAGGTACAGCCCAAGAAGGCAAAAAACCAGCCCATGCTTGGCTAGTTTCCTTTGCACCATACGAAAAACCACAAATTGCCGTAGTTGTAATGATACCATACGGATATGCATCAAGCAATGCTGTTTCAGTTGGCAGAGACATAATAGCAGAATATTTTAATTTATATAACCAACAAGCACCTTATATAGATGGAGAAAATATGTTGGTGGAATGAATCAATCAATAATAGATAGGAGGTAGTTTATGAAAATGGAAAATAGCGTGTTGTTTAAAGGGAGTAAAGAAGGTATAATAGTTTTACTTGACAAAGACGTAGAATTTGGTATAATAAAAGAACAACTAGAACAAAAAATTACAGATGCAAAAAAATTTTTTGGGGAAGTAAAGAGTAATATACTATTAGATGGGAGAGAATTAACAGAAGATGAGGAAAAACAAGTAGTGGATATAATTTCTAATAAAATAAATATAGACGCTTCATATATTAAAAAAATAAATAAAAAGGAAAAATCTCAAAATAAGAATTTACTAAATTTTGAAAATGGCTTTGGAGAAATTAATACAAAATTTCATAAAGGAACCTTGCGTTCTGGACAGAAAGTAACATATAATGGTAGTGTAGTAGTTCTAGGGGATGTGAACCCAGGTTCTGAAATAACTGCAACAGGGAATATAATAGTATTAGGAGCTTTAAAAGGTATAGTACATGCAGGTTGCAAAGGAGAAAAAGCATATGTTGCAGCCCTCAAAATGAATGCAGTACAGTTAAGAATAGCAGATATAATAGGAAGAGCACCGGATAACAGTTATAAAAAAGCCGAAACGAATGCAGAACTTGCATATATACATGAAGACATGATATACATTGAACCAATAGATGCAAAATTGTTAAATAATCTATAATTAATAGCAGCAGAAATAGTTATCCAACGACACAAACGATAGCAAAGTGAAGGGGATGATAGGTTTATGGGAAATTTTGTAGTGAAAAGTCTTACAATGGTAGATGTACTTGCATTATGTTTGATTGTAGCAGGGATGGTTTATTTGTATGTTAATTATAGATTTAGAGAGGAAATAAAAAAAGGTATATCTAAAATCTCTAAAGGAATAGATAAAATTACTAATGACAAAGAGTTACGTATAAGTGATACAAACAAAACTTTAAATCCTGTTTACAATGCACTCAAAAAGCTAGAATTGACCATAAATAAGAAAAATAAAACAAAAGAAATGGTGTTTGAAATGGCTCAAACACTTGCAGTAAATATAGAACTTAAAACCCTTTTAAATGAATTTTTAAACAAAGTAATGGAAGCAACGGGAAGTCAATGGGGAGCGTTCTATATAAATAATGATGTTACAAATAAGTTGGAAATAAAATCTTCAATAGGGTTCTCTAAAAATATATATAACGAATTTGACATAGATATTGGGGAAGGTATTATTGGACAGGTGGCCCAAACTAGAAGGATTAAGATAATTGCTGACATACCAGATGATACGATTTATTTAGCAAGAACCTTTATTGGTAAAATAAAACCCAAAAATTTGATTTTAGTACCTGTTATAACTGTAGAAAAATTGGCTGGAGTATTAGTGCTTGCAAGTATTTATAACTATAACGATGACCATGTCATGATACTTAGAGGTATTAGAAATTATCTAGGAATTGCTATAAATAATGCTATAGCATACGAACGAACTCAGAGACTATCAAAGGAATTAAAGTTTCAAAATGATATAATACAAAATATGAATAATGATTTAGAAAATAAGGTAATAGAGAGAACAGAGTTCTTAAATAATGTAATAAACAGTATAAAGGATTACTCAATAATTTCTACAAACAAGAATGGAATAATAACCACATGGAATAGAGGAGCAGAAGTAATAAATGGTTATACATCAGATGAGATGATAGGTAGAAATATTTCTATAAGTTATTCTGAAAAAGATAGAGAAACTGAAAAAGTTATAAGAGACTTCAAAATGGCTGAGAAAGATGGGGAGTATCTAGAATATGGATGGAAAAGTAAGAAGAATGGCGAGAGATATTTTGCGGATACAATAATAACTCCTATATACGATAATAATAAGAAGGTGATAGGGTTTACAAATATAACTAAAGATATAACATCTATAAAATCAATGGAGCAGGCATTGATGTATGAAAAGTTATTTAAAAATAAGGTAATGGACTCATTTGATAAAGCAATAATACTTATAGACACAGCGGGTATAATGCAAGATATGAATGATAAGTTGCTACAAATTACTAATTTTGATAGGCTTGATTATTTCGGTAAATATGTTGCAAAGCTGTTTGAAAATGAGCACGAAACAGAGGAAAAACTTAAGATTATTATAAAAGATGGGGTAAAAATAAACTGGAATGCAAATATAATTTTAAAAGATTATAGTACTAAGTATGTAAGCATAGAGGCCGAAACATTGAGGGATAATGAAGGAAACGTAAAAGGGATAATAATGTTCGTAAGGGAGTGACCAAATTTGAGTATTCGTTTGATAGTTGATAGTGCAAGTGATATAACAAGTAACATAGCAGATAAATATAATATACGTGTGATTCCTGTTACTGTATCTTTTGGCAATGGAGATTATAAAGATAAGATAGATTTAAGCATACATGAGTTATATGCTAAGATTGAAAAACTAAACGAAGTGCCTAAAACATCACAAATAACTCCAAATGTATTTGTAGATATACTAGAGGAAGAACTAGAAAAATATGATGAAGTACTTTTGATCACCATGGGCGCAAAGTATAGTGGGACATACAGTTCGGCAATAGTTGCAAAAAATATGATAAATTCAGACAAAATTCACGTTGTTGACTCGGAATCAATAACTGTAGGTTATGCACACCTAGTATACGAGGTAGCTAAGAAAATTAAAGATGGAGCAGAAGACATTAACCAAGTATTAAAACATATAGACTACTGCAAAAACAACAAAACAACTATTGCTATATTAGACACACTTGAATACTTAAAAAAGGGTGGACGACTCTCAGCTACAAAAGCTTTTGTAGGAAATATTCTAAACATAAAGCTAATAGTAGAGGTGAAGGATGAACTAGTACCAATGGAAAAACAAAGAGGCATGAAAAAGGCAATGCATTGGGTTGTAGACTGGATAAAGGAAAATAATCTTGATATAAAGAGTGCAGAGATTATGCTTGTACATTCGGATGCACCTGAAAGAGCAGACCAAATCAAAAATATACTTAATCAAGAACTTGGTGCGACGAAATTTATAATACTAGAAATGGGAGCAGTTGTAGGAACACACGCTGGTCCGGGAGCGGTTGGTGTGAGTTTTATGAGGTGAATAAATAAAATGATGTAAATTTAAATAAAGTTACATCATTTTATTTATTCAGACCCCAAGATTGTCATTGCGAGCCTGTTTTTTGGCGTGGCAATCTGTTTTTAGTTTTAAAGACAGATCGCCACGTCGGGAAAAACACCCTCCTCGCGATGACAGAATAGGGAGTTATATCTCTTTATGACCTCTGAATAGTTACTACATCATTTTATTTATTTATATTTTTCTAAGAAACACTTGAAAAAAATATAAAAATGACTATAATTATACATAGGAGATATATGTATAATAGGAGGTATGTTTAAATGAAGAAATTAATAACAAGTTTATTGGTAATGATATTTGGTTTAAATATGAGCTTAGTTTATGCAAGCACTATAGATGAAGTAAAG
>MGOW01000091.1 GCA_001797255.1 Clostridiales bacterium GWE2_32_10 | reverse complement strand
TGTTTACTAAAGATGAAGTGAAGGTTTTTAAGAAAACCAATGAGATGATAGTTGATTTTATTAAAGGAGGAGTAGCCTACCTTGTAGTAGAAGGAGATACTATAGTATGGAAAATAGCATCAAAAAATTTTGAAGTTACAGCATTTGAGGTTGGAATGAAAATTGACAGTCAAAGTGGAATTGCAAAAGCAATGAAACAAAATAAAACAATTACTGAAAAAATTCCGAGAGAAGTATATGGAACTAGATTAGTTATTAGCTCTACACCAGTTGTAGATGAAAATAATAATGCTGTTGGGGCGGTTGTTACCATTTTTCCACGATTACATTCGGTTGCAGAAGCATTTGGAGAATTTGCACCTATTCTTATTGAAATGTTTCCGGAAGGTGCACTTATTTATGTTACAGATACGCAAAAAATAGTCTTAAGGCAATCATCAACAAAATTTGATTTACCTACAATTCCTGTGGGATATATATTAAAAGAAACGGATATTGCGTATAAAACTTTACAAGCAAAACAGTCACAGCAGCATGAAATTGATGCAAGTAGATATGGTATGCCAGTACTAATAACTAATCATCCTTTATTTGATGAAGAGGACACTAGTGAAATTATTGGTACAATTGGAATTATAATACCTAAAAACACGTCTAATCAATTAAAATTGATGGCGAATAGTCTAGGTAGTGGGTTAGAGGATATATCTTCAACTATAGAAGAGCTTGCTGCATCGGCAACTAATATACATACAAGTCAATACGAGCTTAATACTGGAATAAAAGAAATATATAAATTATCTGATGAAATAAACAGCATATCTATCTTCTTAAAAGGGGTTGCAGATCAGACTAATTTATTAGGGTTAAACGCTGCAATCGAAGCAGCTAGAGCAGGGCAAGAAGGACGTGGCTTCAGTGTTGTTGCAGAAGAAATTAGAAAGCTGTCAATACAATCAAATAATGTTTTGCCCAAAATACAACAAAGTATAAAACTAATAAAAGAGAAGATGATTGAGACCGAAAAGAAAAGTGAAATTTCATTATCATCTAGCCAAGAACAAGCAGCGGCTACAGAAGAAATTACTGCTAATGTCGAGAGAATGGCAAGTATGGCAGAACAGCTAAATAATTTAGCAAAGGATGCATAGTATTATAAAATATATTAATATGGTACATACTAACATAAAAGCCAAATAAAAAAGAGGGTGAATATGTGCCAGTTATTGAAACTAAGGGTTTAACGAAATACTATGGAAAAGGTCGAGGGATTGTTGATGTTAACATAACAGTTGAAGAAGGGGAGATATTTGGGTTTATAGGTCCAAATGGTGCGGGCAAATCGACAACTATTCGTACACTACTTAATTTTATTTATCCAAGCTCGGGAAGTGCAACTATTTTAGATAAGGACTGCGTTAAAGAGAGTACTGCTATCAAGTCTTCTATTGGCTATGTTCCGAGTGAGATTAATTATTATAAAGACATGCGTGTATGTGATATTCTAAACTATGCAGCAAGCTTTCATAGCTATGTAGATTTTGCATATCTAGGGAGTTTGTACGAACAGTTTGAAGTTGAACCTAATAAACGTGTAGGTGAATTATCCTTGGGAAATCGTAAAAAAGTAGCTATTTTGCAGGCATTACTTCATAAACCCAAGCTGCTTATTTTAGATGAGGCAACTATTGGGCTCGATCCATTAATGCAAATTCGCTTGTTTGAAGTGATTTCTACGGTTAATAAGCAAGGTACGACCATTTTTATGTCGAGCCATAATCTTGTAGAAGTTGAAAAACATTGCCATAGGGTAGCTATTATTCGTGAGGGACAGATTATTGAGATTAAAAAGATAGAAGAATTAGTAGGAAAAATGTGCCGTCGTGTAACCGTTAAGACTAAAGATAATATTGGGGACGAGCTTAAAGCACTAGGCGTTAAAAATACAAACAAAACAGCCGATACCTATGTTTTTATATATGAAAAATCAATTGACAATCTTATAAAAGTTATTTCTAAATATACGCTAGATGATGTTTTGATTGAGGAATTGTCACTTGAAAACAGTTTTTTACATTATTATGAGAACGGGAGGGATAGTAAATGAATGTATATCTAGTTGAAACTAAGCGTTTGATAAAGTCGTTTTTGATATGGTCGATTGTCATTATAATACTATTATCACTATTTATGTCATTTTTCCCTTCTATGGCGACCAGTGACATGGCTGAGCTTGTTAAAGCAAAGATAAATGCTATACCACCCGCTATGAGAAATGCATTTGGGATAAACCAGATGTTAGATTTCTCAGACCTGCTTCAGTATCTTGCTTATGTACTGCAATTTATATTTATTGCGGCTTGTATATATGCGGCAATTCTTGGGGCATCAGCACTAATAAAAGAAGAAAGTGAAGGCACGATAGAGTTTTTATATGCAAAACCGATTTCACGTGTGAATATTGTAACAATGAAGCTACTTTCTAATTTAACAATCCTACTTTTGTTCAATTTAATGATATATATTGTTTGTATAATATTTTGTGAAATATTTAAGGAACCAGGTTATCAGTATATAATTATTCTTACTATTATGTTTAAAAGCATGTTTGCTACGCAAATGGTTTTCTTAGGAATTGGGTTTCTCGTATCAACAATACTTAGAAGATATAGCTATGCTATGCCGATTGCGCTTGGGATATTTTTTACTACGTATATATTAGGTATATTTTCAGGGGTAATAGATAAAATTAAATGGCTTGAATACCTATCACCATATCACTATACCGTTCCACTAACGGTGCTAAAACAAAACGGAAACATAGAGCCTTTAAAGATTACATTGATGCTAGCAATAATAGCATCTAGCATATTTTTTACTTATATAAGGTATTATAAAAAAGATTTGTTGATATAGGTGCTAGAGCACCAAGCCCTCCCATCTCACGTTGTGGGAGATGGGAGTTGGAAAGGAAGAGGGTGAAGAACTTGCATGTATAAGATTATTAAAGAAAATGAATATTATAGGATGTTATTTCAAATAGCGATACCTATAATAATACAAAATATTATATCAGTTTCATTAAATGTGGTAGATACTATAATGGTAGGAGTACTTGGTGCGCCTGAGCTTGTGGCTATTTCTATAGTAAATCAGATTTTTCTTATATTTATAGTGTTGTTGTCGAGTTTAAATATTGCTGCTAGTGTGATGATTACACAGTTTTGGGGCAAAGGAGATATAGATGAGGTACGACATTCACTTGGAGTTTCTCTTGCGATTGCAGTTTCCATGGGATTACTTTTTTTTGTACCAAATTTCCTATTTCCTGAGAGTGTAATGAGTATGTTTACTACAGACGTTAAGGTTATAGAGTTAGGAATTACATATTCTAGGATAGTAGCATTTACGTACATATTTATAGCTATTACCTTTGCGTATGCAGGTGCTTCTAGAAGTATAGAAAGGGCAAGAATGCCAATGTATGCAAGTAGCATTGCCTTGATTCTAAATACTATATTGAGCTATATACTCATTTACGGTGTATTTATTTTTCCGAGTTTAGGGCTGAAAGGGGCTGCTATTGCGATATTAATATCTAGGTTCGTTGAAATGACGATATTAATATCAATTATATACACGACGAAGAGTATACTTGTAGCTCCTATTAAAGTTTTATTTCAATTTAGCAAAGCATTATTTATAAAAATGTTTAGACTTATAATCCCGATTGTACTTGGTGATGGTCTATGGATATTAGGTACTACTGCATGTCTTGCTATATATACTCATATGGGTACTGATGTCGGTGCGGCAGTACATATTTCAAATACAATTCAAAACCTATTCTTGATAATTTTCTTTGGAATAGCCTCTGCTTGTGGTGTGATGGTAGGAAAGAGTATTGGGGAAAGAGATTATGACAAAACTTTTTTATATGCAAAGAAAAATATTGTTTTAACTATAACATTGGCAATTATTTCAGGAGTAATTTTAATTTTAGTATCACCGTTTATAGTAAGATTATTTCAACCTTCAGCTATTGTTTACGATTATTCTATAAAAATATTAATAGTTATAGGACTTGGTTTATTTATAAGAATGTATAATTTAGTCATTTTTGATGGTATTATAAAAAGTGGAGGAGATGCAATATACTCACTAATATTAAGTTCAGCCACGATATGGCTTGTGGGAGTCCCACTAGTATATATAGGTGCTTTTGTTTGGAAACTTCCGATTTATCTTGTTATATTACTTGCACATGTTGAAGAACTTGTACAAGCTATCATTACATTTCGACGATTTTTGTCTAAAAAATGGATTCATAATTTTGTAAAATAATAAAACAAGTAAAAATTCAAGTATAAAAATAATACTTGAATTTTTTTATATAATAATGTATACTAGTGTTATAAGAAAACGAAAGGAGAGAAAATTTAATGAAAAGATTTAATATAACGACGACATGCATACAAGAAGAGCATTATATGGTTAACATAAGTAAAAAGTTAGAGAGAATAAAGAGCCTTATAGAGTATGGAATGTATTTTACAATAAACAGAGCAAGACAATACGGCAAGACTACGACGATGAGTAAGTTATTTCTAACACTGCAGGATAAATATATAATAATACCAGGAAGCATAGAAGGCTTTGGGGAAGAACCATATAAATCAGAGCAAAAATTTGCAGAGACATTCCTCAAAATGATGGCGAAAAGAGTTATAACCCAAGATAAAGACTTATCAGAGTATATAGGAAGCTTTAAAGAAGTGAAGAATATGGATGAGTTATCAGATATAATAACAAAAATATGTATTAAAGCCGAAAAAGAAATAGTACTTATG
>MGOW01000090.1 GCA_001797255.1 Clostridiales bacterium GWE2_32_10 | reverse complement strand
TCTGGTACGCTGGACTCAGTACGAATTTTTGTTATTAGATGATGACCATCCATTTTAGGCATTTCAATATCTGTAATAATCAAACTTGGAGTAACATTATCTGGATTAGATATATAATTCCAAGCTTCCTCTCCATTTGTAAATTCGGTAGTATTTACATATCCAGCCTGATGTAACACATCTATCAGTTTGGTACGTAGAAACTCTGAATCCTCAGCTATAAAAAGCTTCTTATTAGAGCGTTTTGCTTCTAAGCTACGTTCGCTTTTTAGCTCTTCAAGACCAGAACGAGGAGAAAGCTCCATTAAGATTTTCTCAAAATCAAGTAACAAAATTATTTTTGATTCTAACCTAATAATACCTATAACTACTCCTTTATGTGAATGTGTAACAGCATCAGGAGACTCAACAGAAGACCATGAGATTCTATGAATTCGTGCTACAGATTCAACATGAAAAGCTGTGTATGTATTGTTAAACTCAGTTATTATTATGTTATCGGCATCGGGATTGTTTGATTGTGGCAAATGAAGATATGTAGCTAGATTAATAAGAGGCACGACCTGTTCTCCTCTTAAATCAAAAACACCCTCAAGAGCAGGTTCTGCATTAGGTATCAACGCAACATCGGCATGTTGTATTATCTGGTGAACTTTAGCTACATTTATACCAAAGTGACTGTTTCCTAAAGAAAACTCTACTATTTCAAATTCATTAGTACCACTTTCAAGAAGAATATCAGTTTTAGACATATTTAATTCCCCCTTTAAAAAAGTTATTCAAAAATATTATAACACATTATCTTTTTTTTGTCATTACGTTTAGAATATTTTTTAAAAAATATTAATATATATAATAAGAAACTTATATTATAGAAAGGAGAATGATTTTTATGGAGGCTAGTATTATAACCGTAGATGAAACAGAAAATATGTATGGAACAATAAAGTTTTTGATAGAGGATTTAACAGGTCAAGTAAATAGAAGTAAAAAAGTATACAAATACATGTATGACAACTGTAAAGATTATGACAAAACCATATTTCAAAGAATGTACAATAATTCGGTAAAGCATTATAAGATGATGATTGAAATCTATAAAGAAATGCATTTTAAGGAATATAATGAGACATTTGAAACAACTATAATATATAATAAATACGATGCAGAAAAATGTATGATGGATACATATGACATGCTAGACGATTACACAAAAATATATACAAATCTAGATGACACTGCACACTATAAAAAAATGATATTTGAAATAATACAAGACTTACAAAAAAATATATCAATGTTAGGTCTAGTGTACATGGGAGAGGAATGATTTTTCCAAATGTTTAAAATAAATAGAGAGAATGTATTGATAGTATTATTACTAATTGTATTAATACTTGCAATAATAAATAACATGGGTAATAAGACAAAGAACATTTTTAAATATGGATTGCCTATTAGTAATAAGGTTATAATAATAGATGCAGGACATGGTGGGATAGACGCAGGGACATCGGGGAAATTAAAAAAAACTGAGCAAGTAATCAATTTAGAAATTGCAAAAAAACTTCAACAATATTTAGAACAAGGAGGTGCATATGTTGTATTGACGCGTGCTGATGAAAATGGACTATACGATAAAAATGCAAAAAATAAAAAAAGGAGTGATTTTGCAAAAAGAAAGGATATAATAAATAATTCACATGCAGACATAATAATAAGCATACATCAAAACTATTTTTCGGAGTCGAAATATAGTGGGGCACAAGTATTTTATAAAGCACATTGCGAGGTGAGTAAAGATATTGCTAAGTGTATACAAAGTGAATTTAAAAATATACTGAATAAAAATAATAATAGAATCGAAAAGGAAAGTAGTGAATATTATTTATTTAAAAATTCTAAAATTCCTATAATTTTACTAGAGTGTGGTTTTTTATCAAATGCAAATGAAGAAGTAAAACTAAATAACAGTGAATATCAAGAAAATATTGCATGGGCAATATACAAGGGTGTTCTAATATATTATGCAAATTTTGAAAAAAAATAAATATATGTAAAAATTAACTTGAAAAAAAAAATAAAAATGCTATAATGTAAATATAATTACAAACGATAAATTTGGGAGGAAATACATATATGAAACCAGATATTATAGCTATTGCCTCATCTACGGGTGGGCCGTCAGCACTTAGAAAAATATGTGCTAAACTTTCAGAAAAAATAAATATACCAATAGTTATAGTACAGCATATGCCGAAAGGATTTGTTGCTTCTTTTGCTGAATCACTTAACGTAATATCAAGGTTGCAAGTAAAAGAGGCAAGTGAAGGGGAAGAACTTAAGTCAGGAGTTGTCTATATAGCACCTGGTGGAATACATATGATAATAAATAATGAACGCAATATGAAAGTTATCAGAACAGAAGATTCCCCTTCACTAAATGGAGTAAAGCCTGCGGCTGATAGACTGTTTATGTCTATTTCCGACATATATAAAGGTAGAAATGTGTTAGCAGTAGTAGTAACAGGTATGGGAAAAGATGGAACTACAGGAGTACAATATATAAAATCAAATTGCAAATGCTACTGCATAACAGAAAGCAAAAAAACAAGCGTTATATACGGTATGCCAAGAAGTGTATACGAAGCAGGATTATCAGATGTAGAGGTAGATTTAGACAATATAGCTGACGAAATAAACAAAATAGTTGTCGGATGGTAAGTTAGAAGGGGTGTATTATGGCTAAGGATAAAACGATATATGTTTGCGTGGAATGTGGATATGAGTCTAGTAGATGGTTAGGGAAGTGCCCGGATTGTAATAGCTGGAATGGATTTATTGAACAGAAAAAAGATGTTAAAAAGATTTTAAACGGGGCTCAGGGTAGTATAAAAAGTGTATCATTAAATATAAAAGATATAGAAAATAAAGAAGATTTTAGATATCAGACGGATATAGGGGAACTAGATAGAGTTTTAGGTGGGGGAATAGTTAAGGGATCGCTTACTCTTATTGGCGGAGCACCGGGAATAGGAAAATCGACATTAATACTTCAATTATGTCAAAGGCTTGGTGGGAAAGGTTTAAAAATACTTTATGCAAGTGGAGAAGAATCGAATCATCAGATAAAAATAAGAGCAGATAGATTAAATGTAGATACTAATAATCTGTATGTATTAGCAGAAAATAATATAGAAAGTGTGTTAGAAAATGTTGATACTATATCACCGAATATAGTAATAATTGACTCAATACAGACAATATATAATAGTGAACTCACTTCTACTCCAGGAAGTATAAGTCAAGTTAGAGACGCTACAAATACTTTAATGAAAATGGCGAAAGAAAGAGATATCTCTACAATAGTAGTAGGACATGTAACAAAGGAAGGTATGATAGCAGGACCAAAGGTACTAGAACATATGGTTGATACAGTCCTATATTTTGAAGGTAACGAGACAGCAACATACAGAATAATAAGGACTATAAAAAATAGATTTGGTTCCACAAATGAAATAGGAGTATTTGAAATGACCGCAAATGGGTTAAATGACGTAGGTGATGCTTCTAAAATTATGTTATCGGGGAAACCAGAGAATACTAGTGGTTCTGTAATAACATGTACAGTAGAAGGAACTAGAGCGGTGCTTATAGAAGTGCAAGCTTTAGTAACATATACTAAAATGGTTATGCCAAGAAGAACAGGAGTAGGAGTGGACAATAATCGTTTATCTATGCTAATTGCAATAATAGAAAAGCAACTTAGCATAAATTTAAGCGAGTATGATATATTTTTAAATATAGTAGGAAATATAAAAATAACGGAAACAGCACTCGATTTGGCAATAATAACAGCAATAATTTCAAGTTGTAAAAATATAATAATAAATGATAAACTTGTTATAATGGGAGAAGTAGGACTAGCAGGAGAGGTAAGAACAATAAACATGATTGAAAAACGAATAATAGAAGCAGAGAAGATGGGATTTGTTAGTTGTATAATTCCGCTTGAAAACAAAAATTACATAAAGGAAGATAAACTTAAAAAAGGAGTGACAGGAATAAAAAATATAAAAGAGTTGATTAAGTGCATAAAATAATTGAATACAAATCCAAAAAATGTAAAACATAAAAATAGGAGTTGATGAATATGTTTAAAAAGGGCGATAAAGTATGTCATCCTATGCATGGAGCTGGAATAATAGAAGATATTGAACAAAAAGAGTTATTTGGCGAAAAACAAGAATTTTATGTAATACACATTCCTTTAAGTAGGATGAAACTTATGGTATCAAAGGAAAAAGCAGAAGAAGTAGGAATAAGGCAAGTTCAAAATGAAAAAGGAATAGAAGGTATTATGAAAGTACTCTCAGGAATATCTACAACAATGCCAGAGAACTGGACTAAAAGATACAAAGAAAATATAGAAAAGATTACGAGTGGAGATGTAGGTGAAGTAGCACAAACTGTAAAGAATTTATATATGAGAGAAACTAAAAAAGGATTATCCGTAATGGAAAAAAAGCTACTAACTAATGCAAAACAAATTTTAGTTAGCGAGCTGATAATGTCTAAAAATATAGAAAAAGAGCGAGCTGAAGAAATAATTGAGGATGCATTGCTAAAAGAAAAAAAATAAAAAGCAAAAAAACAGTTGACAAATATAAAAAATGTTGCTATAATACTTTTTATCGTAACAAATTTGGAGAGGTGTCCGAGGGGTTTAAGGAGCTGGTCTTGAAAACCAGTGATTCCGCAAGGGACCGTGGGTTCGAATCCCACCCTCTCCGTGATTATATCAAATTAATAATCATTGCAAGCTGTTGTTTAGAACTATAATAGCTAAAAAATTGCTATTATTTTTTTGAAAAACATATTGACAAATAAATATTAAGCTGATATAATATCAAAAGACTCTCGGAAATCAAATGCTATTAAATGACAATTTTAAAGAAAAATAAAAATGTCGAAAAAAGTACTTGACAAAAGGAGTAAAACTGTAGTATAATCTATTTTGTCGCAACAAGTTACAGGAATAAAAAGTAACAAGTGACAAAAAATAACAGAACCATGAA
>MGOW01000089.1:17746-31755 GCA_001797255.1 Clostridiales bacterium GWE2_32_10 | reverse complement strand
GTTTTGTAATAAAAAAAGTATTGACATACTATATTTAGTTTGATATTATTAGTTCACACACAAAATGTTGTGTTGCAGTAGAACGAACTAAATGTCAAGTCTGAAAGGAGCTTCAAATGAAAAAAGGATACTATTATGTATTGATAACCATGCTTATCTGGGGTATAAGTCCCATAATATTCAAATCTTTATCTACAAGTACTACTGTCAATATACAAATCTTTGTAAGAACTGTTGTAGGTTTTATAGTATTATATACATATATAAAACTTACTAAAAAGGATAAGATTGAAATATTAAACTATAACAAAAAAGATATGACGATATTATTTATAGTTGTTTTGATGTTTTACTTATATGAACAATTTTGGCTTAATGGAATAAAACTATCCCAAGCGAACTTATCATCGTTTGTAATAAGTAATATTGCACCAATTTTAACAATGACCTTCATAGGCATATTTATAAAAGAAGAGCGAAAACACTTGAAAAGCAAGTACAGAGTAATATCAATATTCCTTGCGTTTATAAGTTCTATGTTAGTTGTAGTTAACTTTTCAGAATTAAGTGTAGATGCCTTAGATTTAGGCTTAATACTTGTTATAATAGCTGCATTGTTTTGGGGGCTATATACTCTAGGAATAAAAAAATTCTTCCAAGAATCTGATCCATTAGAGTTTTGCATGAATACAAATTTATTAGTAGCATTATATTTTCTAATTACAATTATATGTGTAGATGAGTTTAAATTACTGCTGCAAATAAACTTTAAAACAATTTTTGCATTAATAATTGTAGGATTGATAGCAGATGCTTTCTCAAACATAACCTTTTTTAAAAGTATAACGATGTTATCTGCAGTAAAAGCTAATATCATATTTATATTTACACCGATTGTAACTTTGTTGGTATCGGCTTTAGTTCTTAAAGAAGGTATGAACATGCAACAAATAATAGGATCAGGATTAGCCTTAATTGCTAGTGGGTTTATAATATACTCAGAAACATTGAAAAGGAAAGCTGATATATAAAGAAAGGAGACTAAAAGAACAAGTTCCAATAACGAATTATTTTCACAACTAAAAGATTATTTTAAGAAATAATGAGATTTATTTAATAAACTTGTACCACAATATATTGTAACAAAAATATAATATATCCAATATATAGCATTTGAAATACGAACCTTAGAGGTTCATATTTTTTTGAAAAAAGTTTTTCTTATACCTACAACACTTTGACACACTTTTAGAGTTTTGTAATAAAAAAAGTATTGACATACTATATTTAGTTTGATATTATTAGTTCACACACAAAATGTTGTGCTATTTATTGGAAAATATAAAAACGGTGTTTGTATACTGTTTAAAGGTTGGTGATATTATTGAATTGTCCATTTTGTAAAAACATCGATACTAAAGTTATAGATTCTAGACCTATTGTTGAAAAACAAGCTATACGAAGGCGAAGGGAATGTGAGATGTGTGGCAAACGTTTTACTACCTATGAAAGGCTAGAAACTGTACCTATAATGGTTATTAAAAAAGATAATACAATTGAACCCTTTGAACGTGGTAAGTTATTAAATGGCTTGATAAAGGCTTGTAATAAGTGCTCGGTATCTATACAAAAGCTGGAAGACATAGTAGATGATATTGAAAATACGTTGTGTAGCTCATATAGTAAAGAGGTTGAGAGCTCTAAAATAGGTGAAATGATAATGGAACGCCTAAAAGACCTAGATGAGGTTGCATATGTGCGATTTGCATCGGTGTACAAGCAATTTAAAGATATTGATTCATTTATGAATGAATTAACAGAGCTAAAGCAACGTATCTAGTTACGTAACTAGATACTAAAATACAAAATAAGGAGAGAGATACATGTTAAAGTATGTTATAAAAAGAAACCAAGATATAGTAATGTTTGATCAACTAAAGATATCAAATGCAATATTAAAGGCATTTATGAGTATCTATACAGACAGGACAACTGAGGATTTAGCAAGATTTTCAGATGTTGTAGCAGATAAGGTAGTATATATATTAAATAAAAAATATGAAAATTCAGCTTTGGATGAATATCCAAATATTGAAGAAATTCAGGATTTGGTAGAAGATACACTTATGCAAATGGGTGAGAAGCAGGTAGCAAAAGAATACATAGTATATAGAGCAAAGCATCAAGAATTACGAGAAAATAGAAGTCTTGTTATGGATATAGATAAAATATTTGTTGAATATACTGACCAAAGCGATTGGAAGGTAAAAGAAAATGCAAACATGGGATACTCTTTGCAAGGGCTTAATAACCATATATCGCAAGAAGTTATTAAAAATATCTGGCTAAACAAAGTCTATCCAAGTGCTATAAAAGAAGCTTATATAACAGGTGATTTTCATATACATGACTTAGGATGTTTTGCAACTTATTGCTGTGGGTGGAGTTTGGAAGATCTATTGCTTAAAGGTTTTACAGGAGTAACTGGAAAAATTGAGAGTAAGCCTGCAAAACATCTACGTGCTGCACTTGGACAACTTGTAAACTTTTATTATACGTTACAAGGAGAATCAGCCGGAGCCCAGGCTATTTCATCTTTCGATACATACTTAGCTCCTTTCATACGCTATGACAATCTAGAATACAGACAAGTAAAGCAAGCTATGCAAGAGTTTGTATTTAATATGAATGTGCCTACTAGAGTAGGTTTTCAAACACCATTTACCAATCTTACACTTGATTTACTATGCCCTAGTACCTTAAAAAACGTACCAGCAATAATAGGTGGAAAGTCATATGAAAACTATACTTATTCTGATTTCCAAGAAGAAATGGATATGTTTAATCAAGCATTCTGCGAAGTGATGATGGAAGGCGATGCAAAAGGACGAATATTTACTTTCCCTATTCCTACGTATAATATATCTAAAAATTTTGATTGGGACAGACCTGTTGTTAACAAGGTGATGGAGATGTCAGCAAAATATGGATTACCATACTTTGCAAATTTCGTGAATTCGGACATGTCTCCAGACGATGCAAGAAGTATGTGCTGTAGATTACGTCTTGATAACAGAGAGCTTAGAAAAAGAGGTGGAGGCTTATTTGGTGCCAATCCACTTACAGGTAGCATAGGAGTTGTTACTATAAATATGCCTAGACTTGGGTATATCTCTAAAACAGAATACGAATTTACCATAAAGCTCAGACGATTGATGGATTTAGCTAAAGCATCTTTAGAAATAAAACGAAAGATTCTTGAAAAGAATATGAAAAATGGGCTTTATCCGTATAGTAGATTTTATTTAGACATTGTAAATGAGAGATTTGGAGAATATTTTAAAAATCACTTTAGTACAATAGGATTAAATGGTATGAATGAAGCTATAAAGAATCTTTTAGGTGAGAATGAAAGTATTGCTACTGAAACAGGAAAAGCTTTTGCTGAGCGTATTCTAGAGTACATGAGAACAGTTATCATTGAATATCAAGAAGAAACAGGAAATCTTTATAATCTCGAAGCAACTCCAGCTGAAGGAGTTACGTATAGACTTGCAAAGCTTGACAAAAAATTATATCCTAATATAATAACAGCTGGAAATGATATACCATACTATACAAACAGCACGCAACTACCAGTAGGCTATACAACTGATATCTTCGAAGCTATAGAATTGCAGGAAACACTACAAACTATGTACACAGGTGGAACAGTTATACATGGTTTCCTAGGAGAAAGAATAGAAGATCCTGAGGCGTGTAAAGCACTAGTTAGAAAGATTATGAATAACTTTACAATACCATATTTTACAGTATCACCTACATTCTCTATATGTCCAGATCACGGATATATAACAGGAGAGAAACACCAATGTCCAACATGTAGCACCAAGACAGAGGTATGGACAAGAATAGTAGGATACCATAGACCAGTTCAAAACTGGAACGAAGCAAAGCAAGAGGAATTCAAAGACAGACTTGAATTTGAAGTTTGTGGGTGTTGTCTAGAAGAAGACGACTGCTGATGTTAGACTAGGAGGCTAGTATAAATGAATATAAAAGGTCTAATAAAAACTTCGCTTATAGACTATCCAGGAAAGATTGCAACCACCATTTTTGTAGGTGGTTGTAATCTTAGATGCCCTTACTGTCATAATGGAGATCTGGTACTAACTCCTAATAATTTAAAGACATATACTGAGTCTGAGGTTTGGGAACATATTGAAAAAAGAAAAAAACTGCTTGACGGTATTTGTATCACAGGTGGAGAGCCTACCTTATATGACGATTTACCAGATTTTATAGAAAAAATAAAGGATCACGGATTACTCGTAAAGCTTGATACAAATGGAACTAATCCTGAAATGCTAAAAAAACTTCTAGATAATAATAGCTTAGATTATGTTGCTATGGATATAAAAAATTCTAGAGAAAAATATAGCCTAACTACAAATATAAATGTAGCTGATTTAGTAAAGGTTGATGAATCTATAAAGCTTTTGATTGATTCAAATATTGATTATGAATTTAGAACTACAGTAGTACGTGAGTTACATGATGAAGAGAATTTTCATGAAATGGGAAAATGGATAAACGGAGCAAAAAGATACTATTTGCAACAATATGAAGAGTCCGATAAGCAGATAAAAAAAGGATTTAGTGCATATGATGTGGCGGAGTTATTGAGGTTTAGGGATATAATGAATGAGTATGTAGGTAAGGTGAATGTGAGGGGAGTTGAGGATTATTAAAAAAATTATAGAAATTGATGGAGTGTCTTTTGATAATATAATTCTTGCAAAGTTTGTAAAAAAGGAAATGAAAGCAAAAAAGATAGCTAAATTAAGAGACATAGAAACCTTAGATTTAGCAAGTTGTAAGCTTGAAAGTATCGATAATATCGAATATGTTATAAATCTAAAGGAACTAACTTTAATAAATAACAATCTAAAGGATATTTCGAAGCTTGTATATTTAACAAAATTAAAAACATTGTATTTAGTTAATATTAAAGTTAAAAATATTGAGGAAATTGGAAAAATTACAAGTCTGGTGGAATTAAATATTCAAGAAAATGATATTAGTAATATAGATTTTGTAAAAGATTTAAGAAACCTAGAAGGTATAACTTGTTATAAAAATAATATAAAAGACATAGGTTCTATAAGTGGGTTAAAATACCTTAAGGTTGCAGAGTTTTTGTTTAATAATATAGAAAGTATTGAACCATTGAAAGATAATAAATGCCTAGAAGAAATTTATTTATCAAACAATAGTATTTCAGACATTACAGCATTAAGTGAACTAACAGGTCTCACTGAGATATGGATTAATAATAACAAAATAACAGACATAACATCATTAAAAAAATTAAAAAATTTAAAATATTTAAATGTATTAGATAATAATATTGCTGATATAACACAAATACAAGCATTGAAAGAAATGGGAGTAGAAGTAGAGACTGATTTTGATATAAATAAAAATACTATTAGTTATAGGTTTGGAGAAATTTTAAGAAAAGATAAAGAATTTGCAACTAAACATCCTTTCTTGGATTTTGTTCTTGGAATGTCAGTAGTTGGATTTATGTTTTTACTACCTGTTGCTTGCATTGGATTTGGAAATTTGTTTAGAACTCCATCTACACTAAGTAATGTGATGTTTGGTATTTCTGGAATTGGTGCATGGGGACTATTTCTACAAGGAGCATCGCACATAAGTTCAAATCCTCTTGGAAAGAAGTTTACGTATATTAGTGTTATTGTTTTTGTGGCTTTTATGATAATAGGGATATTTTATAAGTGAAGTAGACGCAGATATTGTATCTGCTTTTTTCATATTTGCAGGAGATGAGAATATAATTAAGATAAGTGAGTTAGAGGGAGGTATTGCTATGTCAAATATTAATCTTACCGAAGTATATATAAAAGGACTATACATAATAGAAACAAAGCAAGTTAGATTAAATGAAAGTGATTTTTTTGTTGAAATATATAATAAGAAGCTTTTTAATCAATATGAAATTAACAATGAGCTTGAAAGTAATATTGAAATAACTACTAAAAAAGGATGCATGAGAGGTTTATATTTTTATAGGAATATATCTGTGTTTAAATTGGTGAGAGTTATAAAAGGAGAAGTATATTTTGTTGCAATTGATCTAAGGAGAGAATCGGCTACATTTGGAAAATATTATGGCATCACTCTTTCTGAACATAATAGAAAACAATTCTACATACCAGACAAATTTGCATATGGATTTCTTGCATTAGATGATGTAAATACCATAACTATAAACTCTAATGTATATGATATAAACGAAGAAAAACTAGGCATAGCTTGGAATGATAGAGATTTAAAAATTGAGTGGCCACTAGACAAAGCAGGTAATATAATAGTGTCTAGACAAGATCAAAGATGGGCGGTTTTTAAAGAAATATTAAAAATATTATAAATATCAAATAAAAATATTGCAAAATGTAAAATTTAATAATATAATGGTAGTATATATGCAAAGGGGTGATTTACATATGTACTACTCAAAAATAGAAGACTTTGAGTCTGAAGTTTATGAAAACGAAGGATTTATTGTATTTGTACCGGAAAATGAAGAGGATAATGTTGAGCATATAATAGAATATTTGAATAATAAAAATATTAAATTCATGGGAGGGATATTTCCTTTTGTGCTTAATAACGGGGACAAGTATGATAGGGGAATTGTGATAAAAAAGATATCTTTATTTGGAAATATAAAACTTATTGATATGCAAAGTGAGCAGAAGAAGGGTTATCTAGAAAATATAGAAAAGCTAAAAAATAAAACATTGATTATAATAGTGGATGGACTTTCGTTATATATAAATAATTTTATAAATAATATATATACTGAGCTTACCACAAATGTAAAATATATTGGTGGTGGTGCTGGAAGTCTTAGTCTTACTCGAAAGCCCTATGTATTTAACAATGAAGGAATTTTTATTGATCACGCGGTTATAGCTGTTATGAATAATAATATTGCTCTTGAGGTAGAACTTGGTTGGGAAAAACTAATAGGTCCTCTGATTGCAAATAAGGTTTATAAAAATACTATTTTAGAATTAAATTGGCAGAATCCTCTATCTATTTATAAAAAAGTAGTGGAGAGTGATTCTAATAAGGCTATGACTAGTTCTAATTTTTTTGATATATCAAAGCAATATCCGTTCGGTATAGAAAATATAAATGGATATATGGTGATACGTGATCCTATAGATGCAAATGAAAAAGGTGAACTTATTTGTGTTTCTGAAGTACCTAAAAACTCCGTATTATATGTATTAAAAGGCGATAAAGAAAATATGGTTTCTTCGGTAAAAAGATTATATGAAAAAGCAGATAAGATTTATAAAAAACATACTAATATACTATGCTTTGATTGTATATCAAGGACATTGTTTTTAGAAGATAAATTTGATACTATGCTTGGTAAGATTAAAGAGTATGACAACATATCATTTGATGGTGCATTGACTATCGGAGAAATATCATCGTGTGGAGGTAAGGGATATATAGAATTTCTAAATAAATCATTGGTAGTTGGTTTTATAATGGATAATGAATAGGGGAGATTGCTGTGGAAAGTTGTATAGTAGGTTATCATAAGATTAATGCATTATATGTTGACTCTAGCATGAGAAGGCGTAAAGTTTTAGGTGATTTATTTCTATCCTCGTTTAATTTTGCATTTATTGCATCTTATTATAGTGAAATACCTAAAATATATAAAGAAAATAATGATGAGTTAGATTTAATAATAATAGAGATGGATTATGATGTAAATGAAAAGATAAGTATATTAAAAAGTATACGAAGCGAAAATAAATTTATAAGTATCGTTGTTTTTAGTGAGTTTATAAAACAAGATGACTTACTAAAATTTATAGATGTTGGAGTACAAAAAGTTATTTTGGAATCAAATAATGAAATAAAAGTAATAAATGAAATTTTTGACAGTGCAAGCGATATAAATTTTAGGCATGAATGGAAGGGAATAAGTAGATACTATGAAGATATAAACACTGGACTAGAAAATAACGAAAAATTAATAAAAGACATTGAAAATAAAAAAGACTATGCGGTGATTATAATAAATGTAGATAAATTTAGAAAGATAAATGAATTTTATGGATATGATATTGGAGATAACATCTCTTTGCAAATTATTGAAAGAATTAAAAAGTTTATCCCTACTAACGATATATTTAAAATATATAAGCTTCAGATAGATGAGTATGCTATTTTGATAAGAAAAAGAATATCATTTATGAATTTTGATATGTTTGCTAAAGCATTATACGATGAACTATGCGAAAAAGAATATGTATATGATAACAACTACATAAATATAGCCGTTTCGATAGGAGTGGCAGTAAATGAAAAATCTAATATAAAACAAGATTTATTGAAAAATGCAAATTTTGCGATAGAACATGCAAGGAAAAATGATGAGAGATTTGTTGTATATAGCAGTGAGATTGAAAACTTATCGGAAGATAATTTTGAAATTATATCGATAATAAAATATGCAATAAATAATGATAAGATACATGTATACTATCAACCAATAGTAAATAATAAAACCCGCAACATCGAAAAGTACGAAGCGCTAGTGAGAATGGAAGATGAGCATGGTAATATATATGCACCTATTACATTCCTAGGGATAGCTAAGCAAATAAAGTTATATTCATATATTACAAAAATAGTAATTACGAAAGCAATCGAAAAATTTTCAGCTCTCCCATACAAGGTTTCTATAAATTTATCTGTAGGCGACATGATGAATGAGGAGATTAAAAAATTTATAATAGATAAGCTTCTAGAGCATCCTGAAATGTATCAAAGATTAATATTTGAAATTCTTGAAACGGAGAGTATTTCAAATTATGATAAGATAAGTGCATTTCTAGATGATATAAAACGACTAGGCTGCAAAATTAGTATTGATGATTTTGGGACAGGGTATTCGAATTTTTTTAATATATTAAAATTAAATGTAGACACAATAAAAATAGACGGTTCTATAATAAAAAACGTAGCAACAGACAAAAACGCCCAAGTAATAACAAAAGCAATAGTAGGCTTTGCACGAGAGCTAAATATTGAGCTTGTAGCCGAGTTTGTAAGCACAGAGGAAATTTATAATAAGGTTAATAACCTAGGCATTGCATATTCTCAAGGATACTATTTTGGAAAACCAGTACCAGAAAATGAAATTTAGCTTGCATTTTTGAAAAATTTATGTTAAAATTTAGAATATATTAAAAATATGAGTAATTACTCAAATCTAAGTCTGTCATTGCGAGGAACGAAGCAATCTCGTTTTTACCCTGTAATTGCAGCATAGAAAATTTAAATTTCAATTAGGAGGAATAAATTTATGGAAAGAACATATGTAATGCTTAAACCAGATGCAGTAAAAAGGGGATTAATAGGTGAGGTAATATCAAAAATAGAAAAGAAAGGACTAAAAATCACAAACATCAAAATGATGACACTAACAGAAGAGATTCTACGTGAGCACTATGCACATCATGCAAACAAACCATTCTTCGGTGAAATAGTAGAATTCATGCTTTCAGCACCAGTTGTACCGATGATAGTAGAAGGGGAAGATGCAATAAAGAAAATAAAAATGCTCTTTGGACCAACAAAATGGTTTGACGCACAACCAGGTACGCTAAGAGGTGATTTTGCTACAGGTACAATGGAGAATTTATCACACTGCACAGACCCAGCAGATCCAGAAGGAACTGCGGAGATTGAGATAAAGAGATTTTTTGGGGAGAATGCATAGTTATACTAATATCTAAAGTGATATTCATGGCGACATTTATAAAAAGGGGCAGATACAAATGAAAAGATGGAAAGAAAAAAGAGGATTTAGTTTGTTAGAGTTATTAGCAGTACTAGTAATAATGTCAGCATTAGCTGTAATAGCAATACCTGTGTTCATGAATAAAAGTGTAGAAGCAAAACAAGTAGCGCATAATATGAATGTAAGTATGTTAGAAAGTCAGGCACAGCTATATTTATTGCAAGAGAATGTAACATATCCACAGGAAGATATAATAGAAGGTATGGTAACAAAGGGGTACATAAAAGAAATACCAAAAAACCCACTAGAAGCAGAACCATATGTAATAGCGGTAGATGCAGCGGGAATACCAACAGTAACTCCACCAAGTGTAGAGATAACAGGGGTAGCAACAACCAGTGCTTATTTAAGTGCATTAACTATAACTGGGGCAAGTTCTGGAGTGCTAAGCTTAAGCGAACCGTTTAATGGACAAAGTGTTTTTGGTTATGATATGATTGTGGATTATGATGATAGTAGTATTATCGTAGAACCAATTAGTGAAGACAGTGAGGCATATATAACAGTAAACACTGGAGAACTTATAGGTGGTCAAGTGCAGACAAATTTAGCTATTGGGATTAATACTATTACTATAGAGGTAATACCCGAAGTAGGAGAACATCAAATGTATATCATAAATGTTACAAGACCAAGTAGTGCTTATTTAGATGGATTGGATGTAAAAGTAGGTGTAGTGAGCTGTTTGACATCGTTCGCAAGAGATGATTTTTCTTATGACGTTACTGTGACAGGTGACTGTAAAGTATTGGCAACCTTACAAGATACTGGTGGTCCAGCGACTATGGAAATGACTGTGGGAAATGCAGCACCTGTAGTTTTAAGCAGTGGTGTGCTGGGTGCAAGAATTACTATGGTTGCAGGAAGTACAGTAGTTGTTAAGGTGGAGGTAACTTCAAAGATAGGCGGAGTTATAAAAACTTATACAATGAATGTTACAAGACCGTAATTATTAATAATTTACGGTACAATGGAGAATTTATCACACTGCACAGACCCAGCAGATCCAGAAGGAACTGCGGAGATTGAGATAAAGAGATTTTTTGGGGAGAATGCATAGGAGATAAATATCTAAAAGCAATACTGAAGATGACATTTATAAAAAAGGGGCGAATATAAATGAAAAGAGTGAAAGAAAACAGAGGATTTACTTTGTTAGAGTTATTAACAGTACTAGTAATAATGTCAGCATTAGCTGTAATAGCAATACCTATATTTATGAATAAAAGTGTAGAAGCAAAACAAGTAGCACATAATATGAATGTAAGTATGTTAGAAAGTCAGGCACAGCTATACTTGATACAAGAAGATGTAGAATTACCGAATTATAACATAATAAATGGCATGCTAGATGCAGGTTACATAAGAGAAATACCAATAGACCCACTAGATGGATTGCCATTTGTAGTAGAAGTAAATGCAGAGGGAGTTCCATCAGCAATACCAGGAATGGTGGATGTAACAGGTGTAGAAACGAATAGAGCTTATCTAAGCGGATTGACTACAAGTGAGGGTCCTCTAACACCTACGTTTAATGGAGGAAGATATTTTGAATACTATCTCACTACAGAAAGCAGTAGTATTTCACTAACTGCAACACTGGAAGATGTTAATGATGCAACTATGACATTAAATACTGGAAATCTCGTAAGTGGAGTAGCATCTGCGGTTAATTTAAATATAGGTTCGAATACTGTTACTATAGTAGTAACACCTCATACAGGAATACCTCAAACATATAGGATAAATGTTACAAGACCAAGTAGTGCTTATTTAAGCAATTTAGCCTTAAAGTCTGGGCATAGTACATATTCATTAACTCCAGCATTTGCAAGAGGTACATTTTCATACGATGCAGCTGTAGGGGTTACTATTATAGGTGTTACAATAACACCAACTGCGGAAGATGATAATGCCACTTTAAAATTAATTTTAGGCTCTACAACTACAGACCTGACAAGTGGTTCTCCGAGTGGTATTATTAGTTTGGCTCTTGGAGAAACAAGAATTATTAAGGTAGAGGTAACTTCAAACACAGGCGGAGTTAAAAAAGTTTATACAATAAATGTTACAAGACCTCAAAGTTAGGGATATGGAAAATGTGAGATAGGAATGGAGAATTTTGGGGCGAATGCATAGTTAGAAGGGATGTGGAAGTGATATGTCATTTCATATGGTATACGAAATTTCAAGAAAACAACGATTATTTGTTGAATCTTTTATGGAAATTCTTTTAGGTGAGTTAGAAGTAAAAGAAATACCATATTGTATGGATAATAGATTTACTTATGGCGTTGAATATATAAGACGTTATTTAGCTCATATGTTTTTTGAAGGTAAATTAGAAAATAAAACTTATGAAAATATAACAGTTCCATTACTCTTACCTGCAATAGGGTATGGATTATATGAAAAAATGGGAGACGCAGTTAATAAATTTATAATTGATAATTGTCATTTTGATATAGATACTAAAAATGGAACCTTTATTTCAATTGAACATGATTTTGGTAGTAGAAATGATGAAAAGGGACTAAAGGCTGATATAGAAGAATTAGGTATTGATAAACAAATATTAGTTGGAGCAACAGTAGCATTTTGTGAAGGTGCTGAGTTGAAATATACTCCACCTGAAATGGAGCAATATGATGATTTAGTTTTAGATTAAATATAATCTTATTGTATGAAAATATACTTCCTGCATATAATAATAATGTAGAGAAAAAATTCTACAATATTACTTGACTTTATAACAAATTGATAGTATAATACTAAATATAAAAAGCGGTGTACCCTACCATAAGTGGGAACGGAAAAAGCGGTGTACCCTACCATAAGTGGGAACGGAAAAAGCGGTGTACCCTACCATAAGTGGGAACGGAAAAAGTTAGGTAACTCGAAAGAGTTACCTTTTAAATTAAAACATAGGAGAAAGCATATATGAATAGACTAGAGTTTTATAATATTAGTGCAGAGTATGTTGAATATTTAAGGAATTTTGACAGTAAAGTAAGTCATATGAAGGATAGTAAAAAACACAGACCATTTGTAGGAATAATCTTGGATGTAGATGGTATAAGATATTTTGCTCCATTATCATCACCCAAAGAAAAACATAAAAATATGAAAAACAAACAGGATTTTATTAAAATAGAAGATGGAAAATTGGGAGCTATTAATTTTAATAATATGATTCCGGTACATATAGAATGTTGTAAGATAATAGATACAAATAACATACAAGATTTTCAGTATAAAACGCTTTTAAGAAATCAACTAACATGGTGTAATTTGAACAAAGAAAAACTGATAAATCTAGCACATAAATTACATAGGTTTATTATAAACAATAAAGTTGACGAGAAGTTACAATGTAGATGTTGTGATTTTAGATTATTAGAAGAAAAATGTAGGGAGTATAGATAAGCTGTGCCTGTCGTTGCGAGGTACGAAGCAATCTCTCTTTTAACTATGAGATTGCCACGCCAAAGAACAGGCTTGAGAGTGACAAACCTAGGTATGAATGGCTACGATAGATTAAATCACAAAAAATTTATAAAAAAATTTCTTGACAAATATCTAATACTAATGTTATAATATAACAAATTTGTAAAAGTCATGACGATGCAAAGTAGTTGTTATTATCTTTATAAGAGAGGAATTGTACTAGCTGAAACCAATTCTAAAGTAATCATAGCAAACGAAATTTCACATCCGAACTGTTGCTTTGAACGTTTACAGTAGAAGCCAACCGCCAAAAGCCCGTTAAGCTAGGAGAATTCACAGACAAAATTGTGAACTAAATTTAGGTGGTACCACGGGTAAAACTCGTCCTTGTTATTGTTGCACTATGCAACTAGCAATGACGAGTTTTTAAAGTTAGAATTTTTATGGAGAAGGTGTACTTTATGAATATTAAAGAAGTGGTTTACAATAAATTGATAAGAGATAAAATACCAGAAATAATGGAGGCTAAAGGATTAGAATTTACAACACATATCGCTATAAATGAGGAATATGAAGAAATGCTATATAAAAAAATTTATGAAGAAGTACTGGAGTTTAAGGAAAATAAAAGTATTGA
>MGOW01000089.1:14198-17740 GCA_001797255.1 Clostridiales bacterium GWE2_32_10 | reverse complement strand
GGCGGATTTGTTTGAAGTGGTATATGCGATATGTGATCTTTATAAAATAGATTTGGATAAATTAGAAAATGTAAGGATTAAGAAGAGAGATGAAAGAGGGGCATTTAAAGAAAGAATTATATTAAAGAAAGTATATGAGTAGAATAGTATAAAACAAAAAAGGAAGGAGATAGAATATGAAAGCATTACTTGAAAATATTAAACTAAAAACAATATCAGACCTACAAAAGGTCGAAGATTTAAAAGCCCTTGAAGATATCAAGGTTAAGGTATTAGGCAAAAAGGGGGAGCTCACTGAGATCCTTCGAGGTATGAAGGATTTATCATCAGAAGAAAGACCAGTAGTTGGGCAGATAGCAAATGAAGTAAGAGAAACTATAGAACAGAAAATAGGCGAAATAAAAAAAGAAATTGAGAATAAGATATTAAATGAAAGATTACAAAACGAAAAAATAGATGTAACAATACCAGGCAAAAAGCATACACTTGGAACTATGCACCCATTGTCTAAGGTTATAGAGGAGCTATCTAATATATTTATGGGTATGGGGTATAAAATAGTTGAAGGACCTGACATTGAGAAGGATTATTATAATTTTGAAGCACTTAACATACCAGAGGATCACCCTGCAAAGGATGAGCAAGATACATTCTACATAACAAAAGACATCGTACTCAGAACGCAAACCTCACCAGTGCAAATACGTTGCATGGAAACAGAACAGCCACCTATAAAAATGATTGCCCCAGGACGAGTTTTCCGCTCAGATGTAATAGATGCAACACACTCACCAGTATTCCACCAACTAGAAGGGCTTGTAGTTGATAAAGGTGTAACGATGGGAGATTTAAAGGGAGTGTTGAATACATTCGTAAAAGAATTATTTGGAGAAAATATAAAAACAAAATTCAGACCACATCATTTCCCATTTACCGAGCCAAGTGCCGAGGTAGATGTTTCATGCTTTAAATGTAGTGGTGAAGACCCTAATTGTAAAGTATGCAAAGGAGAAGGCTGGATAGAAATACTAGGCTGTGGGATGGTACATCCGGAAGTGCTTAGAAACTGTAATATAGATCCAGAGGTGTACAGCGGATTTGCATTTGGAATGGGGATTGAGAGAATAGCAATGCTAAAGTATGGGATAGAGGATTTGAGATTGTTTTATGAAAATGATGTGAGGTTTTTGAAGCAGTTTTAACTCACCCCCTAACCCCCTCTTTAAAAAACAGAGAGGGGGAACGTTGAACGGAGGTAATTAGTTATGAGAAGATATTTAAGTATTTCATTTATATTAGGTATATTAGGAATTTTAATGTATGCTAATTGTTTTGATTTTTTTAGAAAAATGAGATTTGATTCAGATGATATAGCTAGAAAAGTAATAAATTTATTACATAACTCATTTAACAACATAATTATAGGTCTTATTATAATAATTATTATTGCTGTATTTGTAGTGTTTTACAAAAAGATTGATACCAGAAATATAGTTCATAAATTAATAACTGTAACAGTTTTAATTTTAACTGTAATAATTAATTGTGGATTTTTATGGATTGCCTATAAATATGTAAGTGGCGTGCCAGCTTTGGATTTATATAAGGAAAAGTATGTATATAATTTTGAAAAAGTTTCAAACGAAGAAATTGAAACTTTAAGAGAGTTAGCTATTTCTATTTCAAAAGAAAAATTTAATGATAAAGATGAACTAGTGATAGATGAAAATCTTATTGAAGAAAAACTGCAGCTTATAGAAAATAAAAATATGGGATTTACAAAGCAAATATTAATTGAAAATACCAGAGATTTTAATCCTTCTTTTGTAACTAATGATAATGCATTGACTTATATGGATTACTCATATATTGCAGACTATATTTTGAAATATGAAGAGATGATTCAGAATGATTTAAACTCAGGAAATACAATTTTGGTAAATGAAAGATTTAAAAGAGCATTGAATTTAGAAAAACATTTACTTAATTTTAAAAATCCTAGTATACAACTAGCTTTTAGTATTAAAATGCTTAATAATAGAAATATGGAATTTTATATAAATAATTATGCATTTTTTGACGAGAAATCTAGAAAAGATATTATGGAAAGTTTTAATTATTTAGATAAAAGTATAACAAAATTTATAAAAAAATCTTGTCTTGTTGAGCTTCAATTGAAAAAAGATGATGAGAAGGTAAAAAGTGAATATATAAAATGGCCTATAAATAAATATAATGATAATGTTAAATTATTAGAAGAAATGTTGCAACCCAACATTGATAATCAATTAGTTGATAATAATGAATGGCGACATGACATGTCATTTACTACAGATGAATCTATAAAGCTTCCAGCGTTTTTTTATCCTCTAAAGCTTAATAAAAATAGATTAGAAATAATAAATTACTTAAATGATAGGAATTATAAGCTAAGTGATAATATTAAACTTACTGAATCTGAAGGAAAGATAAACTTTGAATTATCAGATGAAACAGAATACAATGAAGAAACAAAGAAAGATGAAAATATTAAGTTTGTTGTAATCGCTAAATAAGCCTAGGGAAATAAAAAAATTTATAATACAGAGGTGTGTACTTTATGATATGGGAGAAGTTAGGGATAAAAAAAGAGTTATATAAAGATTTGGTGAATATATTTTCTAGCTTTTACAGTATTGATAAGGTTGTTGTTTATGGTTCTAGGGCTAGAGGTGATTATAAAGATTGGTCTGATGTAGATTTATGTATATATTCAGATGTTATTACACATGACGAAAAGTCGGATATAGTAGGTAGAATTGATGAATTACATACTGCTTTGAAATTTGATGTTACTGTTTTTAACAAGATAAGAAAAGAAGCCTTAAGCGATAGAATAAAATCACAAGGTATCGTGATTTATGAGAAAGGGGATGAATTTATTGTGAACACAAGATTTTTAGAAAGATATGATGATTATAAAAATGCATTAAAAAGATTACATGAAGCTTTAAGCATAGAAAACCCCAATGACTTGATTATAGATGCAATAATAAAGAGATATGAATTTACTATTGAGCTTGCATGGAAGGTATTAAAGGATTATGCAGAAACTAAATCAGTATATCCTAGAAACCCAAGGGATTCAATAAAAGAAGCATTTGTTATTGGAGTTATAGATAATGGTGATGATTGGATAGATATGCTCGACTCTAGAAATATTACTTCGCATTTATATGACGAAGAAGAATCAAGGATGGTTTACCATAACATTAAGGATAAATATATAATTTTATTAGATAAATTAAATATTGTTTTAGAGGAAACAACAAAATAGATTAAGAGAGAGGAGAAATAAAAAATGAGTTTAGAATATATTAGAACAATTCCTTCACCAGAGGAAATGATGGAGGAAATACCGCTTATAGGTGAATTAAAAGAGGTTAAAAAGCTAAGAGATAAAGAAATATCAGATGTAATAAAAGGGGAAAGTGATAAGTTTATACTTATCATAGGGCCATGTTCAGCAGATAATGAGGATTCTGTATGTGACTATATAAGCA
>MGOW01000089.1:0-14134 GCA_001797255.1 Clostridiales bacterium GWE2_32_10 | reverse complement strand
CAAGCCAAGAACTACTGGTATAGGTTATAAAGGGATGCTACACCAGCCGAACCCTTCAGAGGCGGAGAATATTTTAGAGGGCTTGCAGCAAATACGAAGATTACACATAAGAGCTATAAAAGAGTCTGGGCTTACTGCCGCGGATGAAATGCTCTACCCAGAAAACCATGTATATCTACAGGACGTACTAGGCTATGTTGCTGTAGGTGCAAGATCAACAGAAAACCAAAGCCATAGATTAGTTGCAAGTTGTGTAGATGTAGCAACGGGTATGAAGAATCCGATGAGTGGTGACCTATCTGTAATGTTTAATTCAATCAAAGCAGCACAAGCAAGCCATACATTCATATATAACAGAAGTGAAGTGAAATCTAGTGGAAACCCACTTGCACATGCTATACTTAGGGGAGCAGTAAATGTTCATGGCAAAAACATACCAAACTATCACTATGAAAACCTTATAGATGCAGCTAGTCGTTATATAGAAAGCGGACTAGAAAACCAAGCTATAATAGTTGACACAAATCATTCAAATTCAGCTAAAAAATACAAAGAACAACCAAGAATAGCAATGGAGGTTATGCATAACAGAAATAACTCAGATAGTCTGAAAAATCTTATAAAAGGATTTATGATAGAAAGCTATATAGAAGAAGGAACACAAAAAATAGAAGACGGCGTATATGGCAAATCGATAACTGACGCATGCTTAGGATGGGTTGATACTGAAGATTTGATATTGAAGATAGCGGATAAGGTGTGATGAAAATAAATAACAGAAAGGAGCAATAAATAATGAATATTTCAATGAATTGGTTAAAGGATTTTGTAGATATAGATTGTGATACTAAAACATTTTGTGATGCTATGACTTTGTCGGGCTCAAAGGTGGAGGTGTATAAAAATTTAGGAGAAGAAATATCTAATGTAGTAGTAGGGAAAATAGTTAAGATAGAAAAACATCCAGATGCGGATAAGCTTCAAATATGTAAGATAGATGTTGGAACTGGTACGTTACTACAAATAGTAACAGGTGCCAACAATATAGGCGAGGGTGACTTTGTACCAGTTGCATTACACAAGTCTACACTTGCAGGTGGGCTTAAAATAACAAAAGGAAAGCTTAGAGGGGTAGAGTCAGAAGGAATGCTTTGTTCAGTAGAGGAGCTAGGCTTTGATAAAACCGACTTTCCTGATGCACCAGAGTATGGGATATATATTTTAGACGATAGCTATGAACTAGGTACAGATATAAAGGAAGTATTCGGACTAAACGATAGCATGGTGGAGTTTGAAATAACTTCAAACAGAAAAGACTGTTTCAGCATAATAGGCATCGCAAGAGAAGCCGCAGCGACGTTTGACAAATCTTTCAACTACAACCCTCTTGTCATTGCGAGGAACGAAGCAATCTCTTCTTTAAACTCAGAAGATGTAGCTGACTACATAAAGGTTGAAGTGCAAAACTCTGATTTATGCAGAAGATATACAGCAGCAGTGGTGAAAAATATAAAAATACAGCCATCTCCTAAATGGATGCAAGAAAGACTGCGTACTGTAGGAATACGACCAATAAATAACATAGTAGACATCACTAACTACGTTATGGTAGAAATAGGACAACCTATGCATGCATTTGACCTAGATTTAGTTGCAGATAGAAAGATAATAGTTAAAAACGCACAAAAGGGCGAAAAATTCACTACTTTAGATGGAATAGAACGAAATTTAGATAATAATATGCTTATGATATGCGACGGAGAAAAGCCTGTTGCGATAGCAGGAATAATGGGTGGAGAAAACTCGAAAATAAATGAAGACACAAAAATTATTATGTTCGAAGCCGCAAATTTTAATGGAACTAATATAAGGGTAAACTCTAAAAAACTAGGACTTAGAACAGACTCATCAGGAAAATTCGAAAAAGACCTAGACCCAAATCTAACTTTAGAGGGTATAAATAGGGCTTTAGCGCTTATAGAGGAATTAGATGTTGGTGAAATAGTAAACGGTATTGTAGATGTATATCCTTATAAAATAGAGGAGATGACCATTTCTTATTCACAAGAAAAAATAAATGCACTACTCGGAACAAAGCTTTCAGAAGATGAAATGATAAAAATATTTGAGAAATTAGAATTTAAAGTAAGTAAACAAAATAAATTTCTAACTATCCCTACCTTTAGACAAGACATAGAGCATAATGCAGACCTAGCTGAGGAAGTGGCTAGAATATATGGATATGATAATATCGAGCCAACTGTTATAACTTCTAAGACTACTATAGGTAAACTAGATAAAAACCAAACTGTAACGCAGATGATAAAAAAGGTAATGGAGGCAGAAGGACTATCGGAGATTATTACATACTCATTCGAAAGCCCAAAGGTGCTTGAGAAACTTGCTTTAAATATAAACAGTGACTCAAGAAAGATTATAAAGGTTATGAATCCTCTTGGTGAAGATTTTAGTATAATGAGAACTCAAACAATAAACGGCATGCTCAACTCACTTTCTACTAATTATAACAGACGAAATGAATACGCTTATTTATATGAAATAAGTAAAACGTATATACCAAAAGATTTGCCAATTACAGAGTTACCTAATGAAGTGACAAACCTTACTATTGGTATGTATGGGGATGTGGATTTCTATAAGATAAAAGGTATAATAGAAGTACTAATTAAAAAGCTAGGTACAACCGACGACTACGAAGCGAATGCCAGCATAGATTACATGCACCCAGGAAAAACAGCCGATATCTTGATTGATGGCAATGTTGTTGGGTATATAGGGGAAGTACATCCGCAGATAACTAAAAATTATGAGATAGAAGAAAAGGTATATATAGCATGTATTAATGTAGATGAACTTATTACTTATGTAAATCTAACAGCTAAATACAAACAGCTTCCAAAATACCCAGCAGTAAATAGAGATATAGCACTTGTTTTGAAAGACGAAATAGAAGTAAAGCAAATAGAAATGATAATAAAACAAAATGCAGGTAAGATACTAGAAAATATTGAACTATTTGACATATATAAAGGAAATCAAATAGAAGCAGACTATAAATCAGTAGCATATAGGGTGACGCTAAGGGCTAACGATAGGACATTGACGGATGAAGAAATAAATTTGGTTATGGGGAAAATACTGGGGGATATGAAGACGAAGTTTGGTGCGAAGTTAAGATGAGAAAATATTTGACAAATGCCAAAGGTTGTGGTATAATGTGTAAAGTGAAAAAACTTTACAGGTGATAATATGGATAAAATACTAGAAAACTCATTGTTGTTTGATTTTTATGGCGAGCTTTTAACAGATAAAAAGAAAGAAATACTTTCTCTATATATAGAGGAGGACTTGTCTTTAAGTGAAATAGCATCAAGGTATGATATTACAAGACAATGTGTCTACGATACGATTAAAACCTCACAAAAATTATTAGAAGAATATGAGAATAAACTTGGTTTAGTTCAAAAATTTGTAGACCACAAAAAAGAACTAGAACAGGTACTTAAAATGCTAGATGAATTGGATTACATAGATAAAGAAAAGATTACTGAGATAAGAAATAAAATAAAGGGTATAATTTAACACCGGAGGTGTTTGCATGGCTTTTGAGAGTTTAACAGAAAAGTTTCAGAATGTTTTTAAAAATTTAAGAAGCAAAGGGAAGTTATCAGAAGCTGATATAAAGGAAGCAATGAGGGAGGTTAAGCTTGCACTGCTTGAAGCTGATGTTAATTATAAGGTAGTAAAGGATTTAATAGATAATATAAAAGAAAAAGCTGTAGGTGAAGAAGTATTAGGAAGCCTTACTCCTGGACAACAGGTTGTAAAAATAGTAAACGATGAGCTTGTAAAGCTTATGGGAAGCTCTCAAAGTAAATTAACATTTGCAGCAAGTAAAGTGACAGTATATATGATGGTAGGACTACAAGGTGCAGGGAAGACAACAACTACAGGTAAACTTGCAGCAAAGCTAAAGGCACAAGGAAAAAAGCCACTTTTGGTAGCCTGCGATATTTATAGACCCGCGGCTATAAAGCAACTGCAGGTTGTTGGTGAAAAGGTTAAGGTTCCTGTGTTTAGTATGGGAACGGAACACAACCCAGTAAATATAGCAAAAGCAGGTTTAAATCATGCTATTGCAAATGGAAATGATATCGTGTTTATTGATACAGCTGGTAGACTTCATATAGATGATGACCTTATGAAAGAGCTTGAGGATATTAAAGCCGAACTGAAGCCACAAGAGATTTTGCTTGTGATTGATGCTATGACTGGGCAGGATGCTGTTAATGTAGCACAAACCTTTGACGAGAAGCTAGGGATTGATGGTTTTATTATAACTAAACTAGATGGGGACACTCGTGGAGGGGCAGCTCTTTCAGTAACTCATATGACTAAAAGACCTATCAAGTTTGTAGGTATGGGCGAAAAGCTTGACGAATTAGAGGAATTTTATCCTGATAGGATGGCATCGAGAATTCTTGGTATGGGTGATGTGCTTACATTAATAGAAAAGGCTCAATTAGCTATAGATCATGATAAGGCAGCAGAGCTTGAGCAAAAAATAAGAAAACAAGATTTTGATTTGGATGATTTCCTAGATCAAATGCAACAAATTAAAAAGATAGGACCGCTAGGACAAATCATGAATATGATACCTGGTTTAAATAGTCAATTAGGCGGTGCGAAAATAGATGAAAACCAGATTGGACAAGGTCTAAAGCAAACTGAAGCTATAATACATTCAATGACAAGAAAAGAAAGACAGAACCCAGCAATATTAAATGGTTCAAGAAAACAAAGAATTGCTAAGGGTAGTGGAACTAATGTTCAAGAAGTAAATAAGCTTATCAAACAATTTAGTATGATGAAAGATATGATGAAACAATTTATGGGCAACAAAGGCAAAATGATGAAAATGCCGTTTAAAATGCCATTTTAAATATAGTTGTAAACTAACTTAAAGGAGGTGAGCATGTGGTAAAAATTAGACTTAAAAGAATGGGCGCAAAGAAAGCACCTTTTTATAGGGTAGTTGTTGCAGATGAAAGAACAGCAAGAGATGGAAAATCAATAGATGAAATAGGATATTATAATCCTAATTTAGATCCAGCTGACTTGAAAATTGATGTTGATGCTGCAAAAAAATGGTTAACAAATGGAGCACAACCAACTGACACTGTAAAAGCTTTACTTAAAAAAGCTGGTGTTTTAAACTAATCTAGATTGACTTACAATATAACTTGAAAGGGGACATTACTATGAAAAATGTATTAGAATTAATTGTAAAATCATTGGTAGACCATCCTGAACAAATATTAATAACTGAGATTTCAGGAGAAAAAGGAGCAATACTAGAACTAAAAGTTGCAGAAGAGGACATGGGAAAAGTAATTGGAAAACAAGGAAAAGTTGCAAAGTCAATACGTACAGTAATAAAAGCAATTGCAGCAAGAGAGGGTAAAAGAGTAATTGTTGAAATAATTAACTAAATGTATATACATTTAGTTTTTTTATATAAAGTTCTATAATGGATTTTGGAAGTTTTTACACCTCAACATCTATTATAGAACCTTACCCTATAGCTAGATTAATTTATTTTTTAAATGCATCAAAAATTCTTGTCTCAAATGAATTTTGTACGAAATTATTTATATAATTATTTAGTTGTTCTTCAGTCATTTTTTTAGTCTCTTCTTTGGAAATAGGACATAACATTATGACTCTGCCATCAGTGCTTAAGGAATTTGGTAGTTTATCATATTGAGTATAAAAAGTGAAACTAGATTTATTATTAACCGCTATTATGTCTGAACTATTAAATACATTAAAATATAAATCATCTTTATTTACATTGTTGTTTTCGTAAATATCTGAAAATTCTACAAAATAATACATATTAGTGTCAGTAGTGTCGATAAAAAATTCGTTATTACTAGACTTAGTTAAATTAATATTATTAAAATTCCTAATTTGGTTATTATTTAAATCATTAATTTTAATATCAAAAATACCTTCATCTATTGATATTGTATTCGATGAAAGTTTATTAATATTTTTAGAAATTTCTTTATTTGTTGCTTTGTTTATAACCAAAACTTTTATATTATTGCTGTTGGTATTTATAATATTTATTTTTATGTCATTACTGGTAATAACAACCATTACAATAATAAAACCAACGAATAATATACCTATAATAAGTGTAATTACTGTTGCTAGCTTGCTTTTTAATATTAAATTAATCAAAAATTTGTACATAAATTTTCCTCCTTATTAGATATGTTATTATATAAGAATATATAATAACATATCTAATAGAATATGTCAATACAATAAATTACTTTGCTATTACAATTTTCTAACGGATTTAGCGGAGTTCTTAGGTGGGACTTTACTGGTAATGTTTAATATAGTATAAATAGTAACAACTATCTATAGATTGTCATACTATAATAGTGTAACAATCCAATTAGAAAGGAGTTATGTATTATGCCAGATAATCAATATTCATATATGGATGGTCCAGAGATGGTACAAAGAGATAGAGATTATAGACGCCCAAGGGACTGCCAAGACGAGTACCGTCAAGGATATAGACAGGGATTTCGTCAAGGTTATAGGGATTGCTATCGTCGTATGTATAGAAGATAGTTTGACCTGATAAATATAAGAATAAAAGCCATTTTAAGGCTTTTATTTTTATATTTATTTATTGTTTTGTAAAAGTTATTGAAAAAAAGTGGAAAGTGTAGTAAAATTAGACATAGCAATTTGAGATTAAAGGATGAGGAGCGAATAAAATGGAGAATTATGATTTTTTACCAATATCAAAAGAAGATATGCAGAAGCGAGGATGGGAGGAATGTGACTTTGTTTTTATAACAGGTGATGCATATATAGATCATCCATCGTTTGGAACTGCCATTATATCTAGAGTATTAGAAAGGCATGGATATAGGGTAGGCATTATAGCACAACCGGATTGGAATAATATCGATGAGTTTAGAAAGCTAGGTAAACCAAGACTAGCTTTTATTATAAATAGTGGGAATATTGATTCGATGGTGAACCATTATACTACTGCTAAGAAAAAACGTAGTAAGGATGTATATTCACCAGGAGATAAAGCCGATTGTAGACCTGATAGAGCTGTAATAGTATATTCAAACAAGGCTCGAGCTGCCTACTCGGACGTTCCAATAATCATAGGGGGAATAGAATCAAGTTTGCGTAGGCTTGGTCATTACGATTATTGGGATGACAAAGTACGCAAAAGTATCCTAATAGACTCAGGTGCGGACCTGCTAGGATATGGGATGGGTGAGCACCAGATAGTAGAGATTGCAGATAATCTTGATGCGGGTATAGATATAAAGTACATAAATTATTTAAAAGGAATTGCATTTAAAACTAAAACCTTAGAAGGACTAGATGACTACCTTGTTTTGCCTAGCTTTAAGGAAATATCGACAGATAAGATAAAATATATAGAGAGCTTTAATATTCAGCATAAAAATACAGACCATATTTCTGCGAAAATTTTGGTAGAGCCATATGATAATGCCTACGTGGTACAAAATCCACCGAGTGAACCTCTAGCTACGATAGAATTAGATGATGTTTACGCCCTACCATATATGAGAACATATCATCCTATATATGAAAAAACAGGAGGAATATCGGCGATAAAAGAAGTAAAATTTAGCCTTATAAGTAGTAGAGGCTGCTACGGAGGATGCAACTTTTGTGCACTGAACTTTCATCAAGGTAGAACAGTAACAGAAAGAAGCAGACAAGCTATAGTAAATGAGGCAAAGGAGATTGTTTCTAATCCAGATTTCAAGGGATATATTCACGATGTTGGTGGTCCTACTGCAAATTTCAGGCATTTAGCCTGTGATAAGCAAAAGAAACACGGCGCATGTATAAACAAGCAATGCCTAGTTCCGGAGCCATGTAAAAATCTAAAGATTGATCATGATGATTATATAAAGCTACTGAGAGAGCTTAGGGAGATAAAAGGTGTAAAGAAGGTTTTCGTAAGATCCGGAATACGTTTTGATTATCTTATATATGATAAGGATGAAACCTTTTTTAATGAGCTATGCGAGCATCACATAAGCGGACAGCTAAAGGTAGCACCTGAGCATGTATCTGACAATGTACTAGAAAAAATGGGCAAACCTAAGCATGCGGTTTATGAAAGGTTTGTAGATAAATATAAGGCTATAAATAAAAAGCTAGACAAAAATCAATATCTAGTCCCATACTTCATATCAAGTCACCCAGGAAGCACGCTAAAAGATGCAATAAATCTTGCCGAATATATAAGAGATCTTGGCTACATGCCCGAACAAGTCCAAGACTTCTACCCAACTCCAGGTACACTGTCCACATGCATGTACTATACAGAAATTGACCCAAGAACGATGAAGAAGATATATGTACCAAAAACAATGCACGATAAGGCAATGCAACGTGCGTTGATACAATATAAGAAGCCTATAAATTATAAACTAGTTTACGAGGCACTTACAGAGGCGGGAAGGACAGATTTGATAGGAAATGGGGAGAGATGTTTGATTAAAGAAAAGGGACATGATAAGTGGGATGCGAAAGGTGGGAAAAGAAGTTTTAATTTGAGGAAGAAGATAATGAGGAGAAAGTAGAAACGAGATTGCTGCATCAAAAGGCAGATTGACAATATTTATAAAATGAAAGAGGGAGGATAAAGGGCACAAACAGCTTATTTAAAAAGAATCAAAATTTGGGCTTTAGGAGGTAATAATCATGCATAAAATAAATATCCTAGATAACAAAACTATAAATAAAATAGCGGCAGGCGAGGTTGTGGAGAGACCGGCTTCGGTGGTGAAGGAGTTGGTGGAGAACTCTATTGATGCGAGGGCTACTGCGATAACTGTTGAGATAAAAAATGGGGGGATATCGTTTATTCGAATATCTGATAATGGTTGTGGTATATCGAAGGATGAGGTGACGACTGCCTTTATTCGGCATGCGACTAGTAAAATAAAAGATGAGGGTGACTTGAGTAGTATATTGTCATTGGGGTTTAGAGGGGAGGCACTTGCTAGTATAGCTGCGGTTTCTCAGCTTGAGGTAATAACTAAGGAGTATAACGAACTAACTGGTATCAGGGTGCAGATAGATGGAGGGACAGTTATAGAGGAGGGTGAGGTTGGTTGCCCTGAGGGTACTACGATGATAGTGAGGAATATATTTTATAATACTCCTGCTAGGAGGAAGTTTTTGAAGACTGAGTCTAGCGAGGCAGGGTATATAGATGAAATCGTTAGTAAAATGGCACTTGGGCATCCTGAAATATCGTTTAAATTTATAAATAATAATAATGTAGTTTTTTATACTTCGGGGAATAATGAATTAAATAATGTTATTTTTAATATTTATGGGCGAGATATTTCAAAAAAAATATTAGAAGTAGATGATTATGAAAATAATATAAAAGTAGAAGGCTTTATCGGAAAACCTGAAATAAATCGGGCAAATAGAATGTATGAAAATTTTTTTATAAACGGAAGATATGTAAAAAGTGACGTACTAGAAACTTCACTCTTAGAGGCATTCAAACCATATATGATGATAAAGAGGTTTCCTTTTTGTGTGCTTAAAATAAATATTTTGCCTGATGAAGTTGATGTAAATGTTCACCCAGCTAAAATAGAGGTTAGATTTAAGGACGAAAATACTATAAAAGATATTGTATACAAGGCTGTAAAAAAAGTACTTGAAAATCAAACATTCATAATAGATGTTCCACTAATTCAAAATAAGGAAGAAAAAGTTACATATGATAATATTTTAGTTAAAGAAGCATTTGAAGTGGAAAATGTATTGCTAAAAGAATCTGATGGTGATATAATAGAAGGAATATTACCCATAAAGGATGTAAATTACTTTCAACCAGATTTTATAAAGCAGCCTGTGGCGGTTAAAATAGAGTCTGAAGGTAAAAACGAAGATAAAGAAGATAATTTGGAAATATTTAAAAATTATAGAATAATTGGACAAATATTTAATACATATTGGATTATAGAGCAGGAGAACAGTATGTATATAATCGACCAGCATGCAGCACATGAAAAAGTGTTATACGAAAAACTCATTAAACAGTTTAGAGCAGATAATATAGTATCGCAGCAATTACTGCAGCCTATGATAGTAGATGTATCAATGAGAGAAAAAGAAATAATACTAAACAATATGCTTGTATTTAAAAATTTAGGATTTGAAATAGAGGAGTTTGGAAAAAACTCTTTTGCAATAAGAGAAGTACCGATAATATTTAATAAGCCGGGTAGCTCGCGGTTTTTCCTAGATATTGTTGATGAAATGCTATCGAAAGAAGTGAGTAGTTTATATCAAAATAAAGAAGAAGAAATAGCAGATATGGCATGTAAATCCGCTGTAAAGGCAAATGATAGAATGAGTGTTGAAGAAAGTAAAAAGATGCTTGATGAGCTTATGAAGCTAGATAACCCATTTCATTGTCCACATGGGAGACCTGTGATAATAGCAATGGATAAGTATGAACTAGAGAAAAAATTTAAAAGAATAGTGTAGGAGGTTGGTGTAATGAAATATAATTTTGACAATGTTGATAAAGTAGCTATAAAGGTGAGCATATATGTTGTACTATCGTTTACGGTAATCTACATATTGAGCGGTATAGTAAATGTAATCCCTACGATTTGCATTACAATAATTAATGCTTTATTGTATACATTAGGTGTTCTAAAACCACTATGGATAGGTCTTATAATTGCATATCTAGTATATCCAATAGCGATTTGGGTAAATAGGATGCTGTTCAAAGAAATTATAAAGAGGCGCAAGAAGAAAAGAGATGAAAGCTTTCAAAGTGTTAAACGGAGAAATAAGATGAAAATGGTTGCAAGTATTTTTATAACGTATGTATTAATAATATGGATAATAGTCACTGTAGTTATTATGGGATTTGGAATGGTAAAGGGTAAGCTAGCAAGTACGAACATAGATTCGGTTGTAAGTGGTGTGCAAAATTATATGGGAGAAACTAGACTGTTTTTAGAGGCAAATTTGCAAACAAGACTTAACGCAAGTCATTTATTATCTGAACAATTTAAAACAAAAATAACTGAATTTGTAACAGGTATAGGGAATTTCGGTACAATTATTGTAGATTTTATAATAAATTTCTTTACTGCATTAATGAATAATTTATTAAGCTTCTTGCTTGGAATAGTTATAGCATTTTATATAATGGCAGACGTTGGATTCTTCAAGCGGATTTATAAGGTAGGACAACGGCTTATATTACCAGAAAAGTACTGTGTGAAAATGAATAAATTTTTGGGTGAAATAGATGAAGTTATTTCAAAATTTATACGTGGACAGCTATTAGATTGTTTAATAGTAGCCGCTATAAGCATAATAGCATTAAGTTTAATAGGTCTTGATTTTGCCTTCTTTGTAGGTCTTTTCGTAGGTTTATCCAATATTATACCATATTTTGGACCAGCAATGGGAGCTGGGCTAGCTGTAATAGTAGGGATCTTAAGTCCAGAACCTATAAAAGCTTTATATGCGCTTATAGTGATATTAATAATACAACAACTAGATGGTAACATAATGGCACCTAGGATAGTAGGAAGAAGTGTAGGCTTACATCCAGTATTTATACTGCTTGCAGTAATTATAGGAGCACAGTTTAGCTTAGTAGGAATGATTTTAGCAGTACCAACAGCGGCAGTAATTAAGCTTGTTATACTGAAGCTTGTAGGGATGAGGAAAAGGAAAATAGAGGGGTAAAATTTTACCAACAAAAAGAGTGAACTAATTTTAGTTCACTCTTTTTACATTTTATGCCATATAAATTATATATAATATATATCAAATATATATTAGGATGGTGATGCTACTGGAGATAGATTTGTATATAGATATAATTTTTCTAATAAATTTTATTATGGACTTTGTAATATTTTTTCTAACTAAAAAATTGCTACGAATAAATACCACATACATACGACTAGGAATATCATCAGCTACAGCAGCGGTAACTTATTGCATAGCTATTGTATATTTTGAGTTTACTATTGTAAATAAGATAATTTTAAGTTTACTGATATTTATTGTGCCGATAATAATAGGATTTAGACCTAAAGGTATAGTTGAATTATTTAAAATATTAATATCAGTTTATATTATGACTGTGATAGTTGGTGGAGTGACATTTGCCAGTATGTATTATATAAGTACTAATTCGTATATGCAGAATTTTATATTTGCTGCAACAAGTAGATCTACATTACGATTACTCATTTTTTCAGTGTTATTTTGTTATGCATTGTTAAAAATAATAAGTGTTATTTTAAATCAATATTTTATAAAAAATAAAATATATCCAGTACAGATATCACAAAATAAAAATACTGCTATAGCAAAAGGTATAATAGATACAGGTAATAGCCTATATGAGCCGCAAAGTTTTAAACCAGTTCTGGTATCAGAATATGAAGTTTTAAAAGAACTATTACCTGAGAATTTTGAAACTTCTAATGAAGTATGTAAAATACCCTATAAAAGCGTAGGAGAAGCAAATGGAACGCTTATAGGAGTGAAATTTGATAAGGTGGTGATATTTGATAAAAACATTGGGAATTTGGTCATAGAAAATCAAACAATAGGTATATATAAGGGAAAGCTTACGAATAATGATGAGTATAATATACTACTACATCCAAGAATTTTAGGGTGAGTTGAGAGGAGAGAAGATATGAGTTTAAAAGATGTTATTTTAAAAATAAAAAATTACTGGTGTGAGATTATAAAAAAATTCAATTCCGATTTGTCGAATGGAATACATTATATAAATAGTAACGAAATACTTCCGGAACCTCTCAATGCTGTGGAGGAAAGAAAGCTGATAGAAAAACTAAATTCTGATGAAAGAAATAGTGTCAAACGTGAACTTATCGAAAGAAATTTGAGACTTGTTGTGTATTTAGCAAAGAGGTTTGAAAATGTAGGTATAGGTCTTGAGGATTTGGTTTCAATAGGGAATATAGGGCTTATTAAAGCAATAAATACATTTGAGGCTAATAAAAACATAAAGCTTGCTACTTATGCTTCTAAATGCATAGAAAATGAAATATTAATGTTTATAAGGAAAAACAATAAAACCAGATTTGAGGTTTCTATAGATGAACCGTTAAATGTAGATTGGGACGGTAACCAACTTTTGCTTGCAGATATTCTAGGAGGGGATGAGGCAAGTATTTCGAAAGATATAGAGACTGAAATAGATTTTAGAATACTAAGAAAATGCGTAGATAAGCTTAATATAAGGGAAAAAAAAATAATAGAGCTAAGATATGGTATATACAAAGACGGTGACGAACTAACTCAAAAAGAGGTTGCAGATGAACTAGGAATATCCCAATCATACATATCCAGACTTGAAAAAAAGATCATAAAAAAGCTAAAGAAAGACATATCAAAACTGTATTAAATCACCACCCTATGACAATAATTAAAAGTATAAAGTTCAAATAACAAAGTTCAAAGTTTAAAATTTTTTATTTAATTCATTATTACTTTGAACTTTAACCAAGGGTGGTGATTAGATGATAAGAAAGGTAAAAATTTGTGGTATTAATACTTCTGAACTTGAAGTTTTAAAAAAACATGAAAAGCGTGATTTATTAGTACAAGCAAAAGCAGGTGATACTTTTGCTAGGGAAAAATATATAAAAGGAAATCTAAAATTAGTTTTAAGTGTAGTGCAGAGATTTAATAATAGGGGTGAAAATCCTGACGATTTGTTTCAGATAGGCTGCATCGGTCTAATTAAAGCAATTGACAACTTTGATCTAACTCAAGAGGTAAAGTTTTCAACTTATGCAGTTCCTATGATAATAGGTGAAATAAAACGGTATCTAAGAGATAATAGCTCTGTAAGGGTAAGTAGGTCTCTAAAAGATATTGCATATAAGGCCTATAAGATTAAAGAAGAGTTTATAAATAAAAATCTAGAAGAACCAAATATTGATTATATTGCAAAAGTAATAGGTGTTCCAAAAGAAGAGGT
>MGOW01000088.1 GCA_001797255.1 Clostridiales bacterium GWE2_32_10 | reverse complement strand
AAGTATCAAGCTTATATTAGTTCCTATTTCTTCTTCTTTAAACATGTCTACCAAATATATAATACAATCACCACCAAAGTGAAGTTCAGAGTGTATTATTTTCCCTTCATATCCCTTAAACACTTCATTTCCATCTGAAGCTTGAAGATTTCGTATTTCTGCATTAAATATACCTTTATAGTGCTCAAGTGCTTCTGTACAATTTTTAATTGCAATATTTGGAATAATCTTTTTCATATACTTCTCCTTATATTAATTATGATCTTTTGCCGTATCCCTTACTTCCGGAACCGGTGCTACTGGATTTTTAGGAAACTTCTGCTTCTTGTTACTCTCAGTACCATGTGGTTCACTCGGATTAGGTCTTCTCATACCTGCTTTTGCCATATAAATCCCCCTTGTAAAATAAATTTATGTTTATAGTATGAGGAGAAAAACAGATTATATTCGCTTCGGTTTAGGTCCTAAAAAGCTATAAAAATTAGTCTTCAACATCCCATTATACAGCTTTCGCTTTTTATCTGCACGTCGTCCAAAAAGTCCCTCAAAATCCTCGTTCGAGGTAATAATATAAAACGACCATGTATCTAGCTTCTTAAAAGCCTTCCCAATATCTCTATATAAAACCTCAACTGTAGCTTTATCTTCCATTCTCTCACCGTATGGTGGGTTTGTTATTATAAATCCGTATTTTTTGCTGCTGCTAATATCACGTGCATCTCTTTTTTGGAAATGAATATAATCAGCAACTCCTGCGTTCTCTGCATTTTCTCTTGCTATTTTTAAAACCTGTTCATCTGTGTCGTAGCCTTGTATTTTAAAATCTAAATCATTCTTTATCGCATTGAATGCCTGCTTTTTTATTGACTTTAGTTCTTCTTTATTCATTTGAGACCAGTTCTCAAATACAAATTTCCTATTTAATCCTGGTGCTATGTTTAACCCTATCATAGCTGCTTCTATGAGTATAGTACCAGCTCCACAGAATGGGTCGATAAGCTCTCTCGATTCATTCCATGGTGTTAGTGTGACCATGAGTGCAGCAAGAGTTTCTTTTATAGATGCTTCAGATTGCCTTTCCTTGTAGCCCCTTTTATATAGTGAATCCCCTGATGTGTCTATTGTAATTGTTACGTTGTTTTTATTGATAAAAACATGTATCGGGTACTCTTCGCCACTTTCTTCTAGCCAATCAACCTTATATACAGTCTTTAATCTTTCAACTACAGCCTTTTTTGTTATCGCCTGTACATCTGGTGTGCTGTATAGTCTTGATTTAAGCGAAACCGCCTTTTTTACTGGAAAAATCGATGTTTTCTTTATCCATCTTTCCCATTCTATCTTTTTTACATTTTGAAAAAGCTCTTCAAATGAATACGCACTAAACTCAGCCATCTTCAAGTGAATCCTCTCCGCTGTTCTAAGCCAAATATTAGCCATAGCAATCCCTCTAACATCTGCCATAAATGTTATCCTACCATCCTCTACCTTTCGTATATCGTATCCTAAATTTATTATTTCTTCCTTAAGTACTGCCTCAACCCCAAAGTTACACGTAGCTATAAGTTCTATTCTTTCCATGCATTCCTCATCCTTTCTATCCTTTAAATATCTCACTCATAATTTCAAGTGTTTCATATAATGTAAAATTTTCTTCAACCTTTTGTTCAAGAAAATGGTTTATTCTATCTATTTTAGATATTGCATAATCTATTTCTTTATTACTTCCTTTTGCGTAAGCTCCTATATTTATAATATCCTCTGCTTCTTTATGTACAGCAAGCACCTTCTTTATATTATTTGCAAGCTCCTTATGCTCCGGTGTTACTACATCAGTCATAACTCTTGATATACTCTGCAAGACATCTATCGCAGGGTAATGATTCCTATGGGCGAGTGTTCTTGATAGGACGATGTGTCCGTCTAATATGCTTCTAGCGGTATCTGCAACAGGCTCTGACATATCATCGCCTTCGACAAGTACTGTGTACAAGCCTGTTATTGAGCCTTTGTCAGAATTTCCTGCTCTTTCAAGTAGCTTGGGCATCGTTGTAAATACTGATGGGGTGTAGCCTTTGCTAACAGGTGGTTCACCTATAGCAAGACCAACCTCTCTTTGTGCCATAGAAAATCTGGTGAGTGAGTCAAGCATAAGTGCAACGTCTTTTCCCTGCTCGCGAAAGTGCTCTGCTATACTGGTTGCCACATATGCTGCTTTAAGCCTTATAAGTGAAGGCTGGTCTGAAGTGGCAACTACTATGACTGAGCGTTTTAATCCTTCTTCTTGTAGGTCTTTTTCTATAAACTCACGTACTTCTCTACCACGCTCACCGATTAATGCTATTACATTTACATCTGATTTGGTGTTCCTTGCTATCATACCTAAAAGTGTGCTTTTTCCAACGCCACTTCCTGCAAATATCCCTATCCTTTGACCTTTACCTACTGTTAGCATACCATCTATCGGCTTGACACCTAATTCTAGCGGACTTGTTATTCTGTTTCGTTTTAGAGGTGTCGGACAGTCATTTACTACATTGCACTGTATATTTGAGCTGAGCTCACCTTTATCATCTATCGGTCTTCCAAGTCCATCTAACACACGCCCTAAGATATTTCCCGCTATATTAATCTTGAATGTTTCTCCTGTGGCTTCCACTAGATTTCCTGGCCCTACTCCATACATGTCTCCAAGTGGCATAAGAAGCAAGTTCTTATTTTTAAATCCAACTACTTCTGCTAGTATATAGTCGCTGCCAATATATACTTTACATATTTCGCCCATCGTGGCTTTAGGGCCTGTAGTCTCTATCGTAAGTCCAACTATTTGAGATACCTTTCCATAATACTTTATATGATCTTTATTTATTATACTCTCAATCTTTTCAAAATCCATATTCAACACCTCTAAAATTAGACATCAGATAGCTTCAAAAGTAAATGCTTCATATATTCCCATGTACTCTGCATTGATGTTATACTAACACACTCCTCTGGTGTATGTGCACCTTTTATATCAGGTCCAATAGAAATCATATCAATCTCTCTATTCTTTTCTTTAAATACTGCACACTCAAGTCCTGCGTGGATTATTTCTACTATAGGTTCCTTACCGTATAATTCCTTATATGCAAGTATTGCTACCTCTCTTGCTTTTGAGTTTTCTTCATAATCCCATGAGGGGTATCTAGATGTGACTTCTACTTGAGTATTTGTTTCACTTTTCGCAACTCCTGTTATCTGATTTATTATTTCTTCAAGTTTTTCTTGCTTTGAGCTTCGTGGGAATATGCTTATTTTCACCTTGCTATCTTCATATTTTACAATGCCTACATTACTTGAACTTTCTACCAATCCTTCTACGTCTGACGACATAGTGTATATCCCATTTACTATATCATTTAATATATTTATTATACTTTTTGTTGTTTCACTTGAAAATACCATAGATATGTCAGCATCTATTAATTTTTTTAGATTAATTTCCAAATTACCTTCATTTTCTCTATACTGTTCTAATATTCTGGTTTGACTAGCATTATAAATTCCTAAGAAATTAAGCAAAGAACGTTTATTAACTACAAATCTTACTGTAGCTTCTCTAGGTATTGCATTAACCTTCATGCCACCATATATATCGTATAAATATATGTCATCATTCAAGTCACTAAAGCTTTTTAGTATTTCTGCTAAAATTTTTATAGCATTGCCTCTATTTACTTTTATTTCTATTCCTGAATGCCCACCACAAAGTCCATTTACTGATAATTCAAATACTTCAAAGCTTTCCGGATTTTCTAGTTTAATCGTATTTACATTTATGTCTATATTTACTCTAGCTCCACCTGCACACCCAACGGTTATTATACCTTCTTCCTCAGAATCTGCATTGATTAAAGTATTTCCATTTAGTTTACTCATGTCAAGTCTTATCGCACCTGTCATACCTTCTTCTTCATCAACGGTAAATACAACTTCCAAGTTAGGATGTGTTACCTCGCTAGTTTCTAGTATTGAAAGATTATATGCTACTCCTATTCCATTATCTGCCCCTAATGTGGTTCCCTCTGCTTTTATAAAATCCTCATCTATTTTCAGTTTTATCGGTTCACTTGTAAAATCATGAACTACATTCTTATTTTTCTCACATACCATATCAATGTGTGCTTGAAGTATGACCGTTTTACTGCTCTCGTTCGTACTAGATTTTTTTATGATAACGTTGTTTACCTCATCTTGAATAAATTCTAATCCATGTTCCTTAGCAAAATTCACTATATAATCACTTATTTGTTTTTCATTACCTGATCCTCTAGGTATTTTTGATATTTCTTCAAAGTAATACATAACTCTTTTTGGTTCAATATTTTCTAACATATATTCTTACACTCCTTTTTGCTTATCGTTTATTACTATAACATTATGTCCTATTTTTTCTAGTTTTATTTTAGTATTTTGCATATCTATAGCAAATTTCATAATCCCATATACGCAAATTTTCACCCAACCACTCCCCTTGTTAATATATTACCATTTTATATGTATTTTAGCAACATATATTTACAAAATTTATTTACTTTATTAAAATTAAAAATGGTTGTAGTAAATGTAAAAAAGAACCGGTATCATCCGTTCCTTTTTTATATCCAATTAACTTATTCTAATTCATTGTAATCGCATTATACCATATCAACTCAACCACAGTCGGCTAAAAGCCGACAGGTTGGTATGGTACTAAAGTACCTTAAAATTCTCCTACCGAAAAATTATCTTTCTTTTGATT
>MGOW01000087.1 GCA_001797255.1 Clostridiales bacterium GWE2_32_10 | reverse complement strand
CATTATTTTTAAATTTTAGCAAAAAAAAAATTGGTTAGACCCCCGTTTTGAGGAATCTAACACATTCATATAAAATTTAACTAAATGACATTGATATCTGAACTGTAACAAAAACAATAATTATGTATCAAAATTAAACAATTTGTATAGAATATTAAAAAAATATTGATATTTTATAAAAGTAATGATATAATATGTATATGGACGAGGGGGATGATTTATGAAAGAAGCAATTATCAGAATACAGAGTATTGAATTTGAAAATTTTAAAAATATTCAAAAAGGTAATATCGAGTTAGCTAGTTATAGACAAAAAAGCTATTATAATGGCAGAGCAGAAGTGGTTGGAATTTACGGACAAAATGGTTCGGGGAAAACGGCTGTAATAGAGGCATATAGATTGTTTAAATTAGTAGCTAGTGGTGAAGGATTACCAGAAGAAATTGGGAATTATATATATGAGCTAGAAGACGAAGCAAAATTAAAATTTGTTTTTTATATTGAGAGAAAGGAAGAAAAATATTTAGTTTATTATGAATTTGCTATAAGAAAAAAAGAAAATCAAGTAGAATTGTCTAGTGAAAAGTTACTTTACTCTGATATTTGTGAGAATAGTAAAAGAAAGAAAATAGTAGAATATAATATTGATAATACTGACACGCCTTTTCTTCCTAAGGTTCGTTATAATGAAATTATAAAAAATGACAAAGAAAATGAATTTAATTTAGAAGTGATCAAAAGGTTATCAATAAAGGAGAAAACATCGTTTATTTTTAATGATGAAATAAGAGAAATATTTGAGAAAAGCTCTGATGGTAAATATAGCAATATTATCTCAGCATTAAAATATTTTGCTAATGTTAATTTATTTGTTATAACGAATGAACATACAGCACCTATTAGTCTTAATTTAATTCCTTTTATTTTTAGAATGGAAAATGATACTACTGTGACGAGGGGGGATATTGCTATTAAATTGTTAGGTGTGTCTAATATAGACAAAGAAAGATATGATATAGTTATACAAATTATAAGTCAATTGAATATAGTATTAAGTTTAATTATTCCGGATTTAAAATTAGAAATTAATAATTTGGGAAATGAACTTTCAAAGAATGCAGAAGAATTGATTAAGATAGAATTAATGTCTACAAAAAAAGACATTAAAATTCCGCTTAAGTATGAATCGGAAGGTATAAAAAAGATAATATCTATTTTAAGCACACTAATTGCTATGTTTAATAATCCAGCTATTTGTTTAATGGTTGATGAAATTGATGCAGGAATATACGAATACTTATTAGGTGAATTACTAAAAATAATTGAGCAAAGAGGTAAAGGGCAGTTCGTCTTTACTTCTCATAATTTACGTGCTCTAGAAATGTTAAATAAAGAATCACTAGTATTTAGTACTACAAATTCTAAAAATAGGTTTATACGAATTACGAACATACAAAACAATAACAATTTGAGAAATGTATATTTGCGTAGTATTGATTTAGGCGGATTAAATGAATGCATATATGAAGAAACTAATAGTTTTGAAATTGCACATGCATTCAGAAAAGCGGGTGAGTATTTTGGGAAAGAGTAAAAAAATAGTTTTGTTCATTGTTGAGGGAATCACAGATGAAATTTCATTATCATTGATTTTATCTAAAATTATTGAAAAAGATAAAATTGTAAAGTTTAAAATAATTAATGGAGATGTTACATCAGAATATGGAACAAAATTAAGTAATATACTTATAAAAATAACAGATAAGATCAAGGAGTTTATTGTCAAGGATATATATAAAAAAACGGATATTCAAAACATAATTCATTTAGTAGATATTGATGGTGCATATATAGATGGCTCGTTAATATTACAAAAAGATATAGATGGTTTTGAGTATGATACACAAAATATATATGCTAAAAATGTAGAAGATGTAAGAAAACGCAATGAGCAAAAGTCCGGTATATTGAACAAACTTATAGGAACGGATAAAGTATATACAGATTTGTCTTATCGAATATATTTCTTTTCCTCTAATCTTGAACACGTACTACATAATAATCAAAAGGTTTCTGAAAGTCAAAAAAACGAATATGCCCAAATGTTTGAGGATAAATTTGCAGATGAGCCATATAGATTTATTGAATTTATAAATAAAGTTGAAATTGCGGTAAATGGTGATTATAAGGATACATGGGATTTTATTAAAAAAGACACGAATTCATTGAATAGATATACTAACTTTCATATTTGCATCAACGATATTCTTTTAGTTACAGAAGGTAATTAATGTAGCATAATAATTTTGTTATAAAAAATTTAGTTTAAAAGAGAGATTGCTTCGTACCTCGCAACGACAGGGTAGGTATATAATGGTTTATAAAATATTAATAACAATAAAATAAAAGGATGTGGTTATAATGTCGGGATCAATATTTGGGAAGATGTTTAGGATATCTACATGGGGCGAGTCTCATGGAAAGGCTTTGGGTGTAGTCATAGATGGATGCCCAGCAGGGATTGAAATCTGTGAGGATGATATACAAAAGGATTTAGATAGAAGAAAACCAAAGAAGAATAATTTTTCAACTCAAAGAAAAGAAGATGACATGGTTGAGATTTTATCTGGAGTATTTGCTGGAAAAACAACAGGAACTCCAATCTCTATGATTATACATAACACAGATAAAAAGTCGGCTGATTATACACAAATAGCCGAAATATATAGACCTGGGCATGCTGATTATACATATGATGCTAAATATGGTTTTAGAGACTATAGAGGTGGCGGACGAGCTTCAGGGAGAGAAACAGCAGCTAGAGTTGCAGCGGGTGCTGTTGCAAGGAAGATGCTAGGTATGTTTGGAATAGATGTGTATGCATATACGTATTCGATGGGAGAGGTGTGCATAGACAGGGAGAATTTTGAAAGAGATGAAATAAATAATAATGCGTTCTACATGCCAGATAAAACAAAAGTCCTTCAAATGGAGCAATATCTGGACGAAATAAGAAAAACAGGGGATTCGATAGGTGGTATTGTAGAGTGTATAGTCACAAAGGTTCCAGCAGGGATGGGAGAGCCAGTATTTGAAAAGCTAGATGCAATGTTAGCACAGGCACTTATGTCAATAGGCGGAGCAAAAGGGGTAGAAATAGGTGCAGGATTTGAGGTAGCAAAAATGAAAGGGTCAGAAAATAATGATTCATTTAGAGTAGATGCAGAAAAAAATATAATAAAGGCAACCAATAATTCGGGTGGAATATTAGGAGGCATATCAGATAGTGGAGATTTATTTATGAGGGTGGCTCTAAAGCCTACACCATCTATATATCAGACCCAAAAAACTGTAAACAAAGATAAAACTGAAGTAGAAGTTCAAATACAAGGAAGGCATGACGCTACTATTGTACCAAGGGCGGCAGTGGTTGTGGAAGCAATGGCGACTATAACAATAGCGGAATATTTGCTACAAAATGTTGTAGCGAATATAGAAAATATCAAAAAAGTATATACTGACTTACGATAAGGGGGCAAAAAGCATGCAAATAAATACAAGCATCAATGCAAAAACAAAATTATATGGACTAATAGGAAACTCTGTGGAACACTCTATATCACCTTATTTACATAATACACTTGCATCCATTTATGGACATAATATATCATACACAGCATTTAAAGTAGAGGAATCAGATCTGAAATCAGTTATCGATGCAGCCTACAAATTAAAACTACAAGGGTTTAATATAACTGTACCATATAAAGAAGCAATAATGAAAGAACTAGTGCACATAGATGATTTGGCCAAAAGGATAGGTTCAGTAAACACTATAAAGTGGACTGAGCAAGGCTATTTCGGATATAATACAGATGCATTAGGGATTTTGAAATCACTAGAACTAAACGATATAAAGATAAAAGATAGCACTGTAATTATTATAGGAGCAGGTGGAGCAGCAAAGGCAATAGCAAATTCAATACTAATGCAAAACCCTAAAAAGGTGTATATTGCAAATAGAACTATAGATAAGGCAACAGCTCTTATAGAGAATGTAGGAAAGTATTATGATATTCCTATCAAATCAGTATTATTAGAAGATATAAGTGATATAACAGAAATGATAGATATCTGTATACAAACAACTTCAGTAGGAATGTATCCAAATGTAGATAATAGCGTAGTAAGTGGGTGCAAACTATTTTCAAAGTGTAGGAACGTTATAGATATAGTATACAACCCAAAAAAGACGAAATTTTTAAGCGATGCAGAAAACATGGGTTGCAAAATAATAAATGGACTAGGTATGCTAGTTTTCCAAGGAATTATGTCATACGAGATCTGGCATGATATAAAGGTCGATAATGATATAGCAAGAGATATTCTATGTGATATAGAAAGGTATGTATAAGTAAAAGAGAGGATAGGTGTTGAATATGAATAGTCCAACATTAAAGGAATATATAGTATTTAAGAAAAAAGTTGATAGTTTTTTTTCTAAGGAGATAGAACAGTATTATACTCCATATATATTGTTTCAAACTGTTGATGATAAAATCTTTTTGAAAGAGATGAGTGATATAATGGATTTATTTGAAAAAAATATAAGTTCATTAGAAATGGCTAATATTCTTGATACGCTGAGTAATTTACAAGAAAAATATTTTAAACTAGCAGATAATGAACAAAATATTGATAAAAAATTTAGTGCAACAATGAGGGGGATGGCATATTTTTTTATGATAGAATCTCTAAATGAAGGTAGTTCATTTAGTAATAAAGTTATTGAAGAGATTAAGCAAAAACTAGGTAATAATTATTTAGAAATTATAGCAAAGATAGACAAAACATATATATCTTTAGATACTAGGAAATATGTAAAATCAAATTTTGAACCTTGTTATTTTGAAAATGAAGATGAAATAATCAAAAAGTATTTAATACTGA
>MGOW01000086.1 GCA_001797255.1 Clostridiales bacterium GWE2_32_10 | reverse complement strand
AATATATTGATTTGGTCAAGTGCTTTTGCTACCCAGTCTATGACACCTTTTACTGTACCTATAATACCATCCACAATTCCTGTTATTCCATCCGATATACCATTCCATATGTTGATAATACTTGTTTTCATCGTTTCGAATCCGTTTGTGATTCCTGATTTTACATTATCTACCCACGATAATACTGTTGTTTTTATCGTGTCTACCGCTGTGGTAATCGCTGATTTTATCCCACCCCACACATTGACTATAAATTCTTTTATTGCAGTAAATACATTTGCTGTTGTTTGCTTTATCTTATCCCAGTTGTTGACGATTAAATATACTATCATTCCTATCGGTCCACCAAGTATCGCAAGTATTTCATCCCTTATTTTATGAAGAAGTCTTTGATACCATTAAAGATATTGCTTGTTGTTTCTTTGACTGTATCCCAGTTCTTCACAAGTAGCACTACAATTGCGATCAGTCCTGCGATTGCCATAATGATAATTCCTACTGGTCCAGTCATAATCGTAAAGGCTGTTCCAACAAGTGGTGCGATCGCGATGATATTTGATAGTGCACTCGCAAGTGTTCCAATGATAATTAAAAGTGGACCAATACTTGCGAGTACGAGTCCTATCGTTACGATTATATTTTTTGTCACCGGATCAAGTGTCGATAGCCATGTCATCAAATCTTTGACCATATTTACAATCGGTATCAATACTGGTGCAAGCACTTCTCCAAAGGTGATGGCAAGGTTTTCAAGTGATACTTTCATATCCTCCCATGAATCTTTGCTTCCTTAATTCATTTTGTTGAATGCTTGGTCTGTTGCTCCTGCACTGACTTCCATAGATTTTAGTGCGTTTGCAAAGTCTTCTGCACCTGTTGTTGCAAGAACTGTTACTGTGTTTAGAGCTTCTACACTACCAAACAAAGTTGCCATCTGATCTGTATTACCTTTTGTCTTTTCTCGTACTTCCTCAAGGAATTTTGCCCATCCTACACTTTTTAAATGCGATGAGTTAAATTCTAACCCAAGTTTAGCTGCAAGTTCTCCTGCTTCTTTACTCGGCTTAATTATACTACTATAGGATGCTTTCAGTCCTGTGATTGATTCACTCGTTGCAATACCGTTTTTAGTCAATACCGCAATTGAAGCAAACAAATCTTTTGTAGATATATTTAAACTACTTGCGATTGGTATGACATTTCCCATGCTATTTGCCATTTCTCCAAAGGTTGTTTTACCATAGTTTTGTGCCATTAACATTTGATCTGATACTTCCTGCAATGCATTTTTACCTTGTAGCTTATAAGCATTCATTACAGTTGTTAGTCCATCTACTGCTGTCTCTACATCAGTGAAACCACCTTTTGCAGATTTTGTGGCTATTCCAACATAGTCCATTGCATTTTTTGTATCCCCTGTGGCTGATATTGTTTGGTATAGTGCCTCATTTAGTTGTCCTGTGCTTGCACCAAGTTCATTCGATAGTGAGAGTATTTCTTTTTTGATATCTTTAATACTTTTTGCTGATGTATCTGCGATTGTACTAACTTTATTAATTCCTTCCTCAAAATTCGCAAAACTATTTACAGCGAGTCCACCAAGTGCCATGATCGGCACTGTCAGTTTGGTTGTCATGTCTTTGCCTAGCTCGATAATTTTTTTACTTGCTTCACTTAGATTATTTTTAAGTTCAATCATTGTCTTTGATAGTCCACCAGTAGCTTTTTCCTGTTTTGCGATTTCTTCAGTTGTTCTTACTAACTCATTTTTTAACCTTGCTTCATACTGTTCTGCCTTTAGCAACTGATTATACATATTTTGAGTTGCTGTTGCATCCTTTCCCTTTTCGGCAACACTTGTTTCATAAGCACTTTTTAGTTCTGTTACCTTTCTGCTCTGTATTTCAAGTTGCTTAGTCAGACTTTCTTCCTGTAGTTTCAGCTTATCTGTTACATCTCCGAATTTACCTAGCTTTTCAGTTGCAGTTCTAAACTCCTGCTGTACTGTATTTATCTCTCTATTCAGGTTCTTTATGCTTTCTTTGAATTCTTTCGTATCCATCGAAATTTTTATTTTCATCCCACCTACATCAGCCACATCTCCACCTCCTCTACATCAGTACTTGGTCTATATATCCCTCTTTTTGAGTTTCTTTCTTGAGTCCGTTAATAACCATGTGTTTATCAAGTAATAATCCTATTTTTCTTGGAGTAGTTTTCCAAAATTTTTCTTCGTTAAATCCAAGAATTGTTATTCCCAAGTAAAAAAGCCAAGCCCAGTCCCATTTATCAGACTTACTTGACCTATCTACTTTTTTTCATCACTTGCTTCAGGTAGTGATATATTGATTGCCTTAGTTATCCCATCTATCACATTTTTCATATTTTCGGTAGTTATTAGCTTTCCTACCTCTCGCTCTGTGATCTGCTCATCCTCATTTTTTAGCCCAAGAAAAAGGAAGTATCTAATTCCTAGCATACTTCCTTTTTGTATCTCTTGCATTGCGTTTTCTACAGTCCCATATTTTTCTTCTAAATCACAAAATGCATTTAGATCATATATTAACTTTCGCTCTTTATCTAGATTTATTTTAATTCCTGTTTGTCTTATATCGTTCATGTGTTCCTCCTGCTTTTTACATTGAAATAGCACCCTTGCGAGTGCTTATTTCTTAACTCTATTCATCACCTATTTGAACATCTTCTTGCATTTCTTTATTTGGGCATGTTGCAATAGCAGTTTCTGCTGCATTTTCTCCATTATATCTGTTATATTCCCGTATATCAACCTTTTGTTCATCTTCTAGACTTATAGACATATACTTTCCTTTTAAGATATCAAACTCTTCTACTCCTGAATCTAGTATAGCTTGAGCCTCTTCTGTAGTCATTATTTTGTTTTTTTCCTCTTTCGTAAGAGAAAGCATTATGCCTCTTATAAACCTTGCATTATTGTGTAGTGTTGCCAACACATCTGCTTTGTTTTTATTAGAAATATCAACTATACTCTCTTCTACAATTGTAACACCAAAATCTTTTTTGGTGTCTTCTATTCCTTGCTTCATTTGTATGTCCAACATTTCTAAAAAATCATTTACGTTATTTGAGTTATCCATTAATATAATCCTCCTCATATTTTATATTTAGTATGAGCTTATTATATCCTATTTTTTCCATTTTGTCAACCCGTTTTCAAATATTCTTACATTTTTTTACATATTATTCATACACACTTGCAAACCAACCATCTACAACTCCTACTCCTATACCCTCATCATCTTCATCAACTTGTGCTTTCCACTTACCATCCTTTGTTCTAGACACAAATTTTGCTGATATAGTTGTACTTTGAAATTCTGCACTTTCTCCTTTAGTCTTGTAGTTATCTGTTGGTAACTGAAACTTCCCTTTATATAACCAAACGTATCTATATTTCCCATTTGATTTTAGGCTTCGAAATCCTATTGCTATGTATGGCGATGTGTTATTTGATGAGTTGATTATAACCCCGTTTGCATCTTTTGTCAATCCAAGTAATTCGACAAGTATATCGTTCGGAATATCATTTACTTCTACCTCAACTTCTATATCCCCCATGCTTTCTGCTGTTTCTATTGCTTGATCATCTGCATATAAAGTAACACTATTTACATTAGGTGTAATAGTCGCACTTATAGCAGGTGCTATCTTACTTGGTGTTCCATAAGTAGCAGACAAATCTGTATCTGCCGTTAGCTTTGCATAATACAAATCTTTTAATCCTATTTTTGTTCCTGACATTTTATCTTCCCCTTTCTTTTATATAGTTATATCTCAATACTTTATGATAAATATTAGAATCATCTTCGTAAAAGTCCTGTGCTGATGCTCTTGTAAAATTGTTGTTTTCCATAACTTCTACAACTCTTTCCTCTATTTCTGTGTAATCAGTTTCAGACCAAATATCAACTTGTACCTTATATTCCGTTTTTTCTTCAATGTCGTCAGTATATAGTTTCCCATACTCATCGTAAATGAAAAACGTTATAAACGGATTTTCTGTTGCTGGTGCTTTTATAAACCATATTTTATTTTGACCTATCAAGTTTGTTAGTTGTTCATCATTTGACAGAGTATCATTGACTATTTGCTTTATGTTCATATTTTATAAACACCTTCTATCTTTTTCTTTATTTGATCTTTCACATTTCTATAAGCCTTTTCCATAAAAGGCTTGGCTGTCATTTTGCTCGTGCCATATTCTAGAAATTTTGCTCTCCATCCTGTTTCCTTACCAGGTCCAACCGATATTTCTTTTATGCCATATTCATCTTCTTTTACCGTGCTTACTTTTATATCATCTCGAATATGCTTTTGCTTTTTACCAGATACATTAACTTCCTTTTGCATTTCCTTTTTTAGAAGTTCCCCAGCTTCAAGTAACGCTTTTTCTTCTTTCTCCACAGTCCCTTTGATTATCTTATTTAAGTTTGATTCGATTTCTCTAATGCCAGTTATTTTTATCCCTACCATGATCATTCCTCTTTTACAATTTCTTTTGCTGTTATATCAAGTAATATGTTTCTCTCATTGACATTTACAACATCTAAAATATTAAAATATTTGTCTTTATATCTTACTCTATCTTTCAACTCAACTCCTGAGATATATCTCACCCTAAACACAATTTTATCAGCATTTTTTATTTCGGTCCATACAGTCACATAGTCATTCCATTGCTTACTTATAACACCATTTTCCGTTTTTAAAATTATTTCTTTCTGTATCGTCATTCTATTGCTAAGTTTTCCTGCCCTCATAATCTGAACACCTTATATCTTCTGAGTAAGTGCTTGGCTGAGATAGGTAATTCTACTTGGTTTAACTGAGTTGTAGTTTCTCTATTATCATAGAAATGTCCTACTAAAAGAAGTATTGCTTGCTTGATTGATATTGGTAATACTATTTCCTTGTTTGACTCATTCACTATATCTGTTGTTTTATAACCCGACTCATAGTATATACAAATTGCATCTTCAGAGACTTCGATTATTTCCCCTCTCTTTTTTCTCTTTCCTTGATAATATAAATCACTCGTAAGTTTTACTTTTACTGTTTTCATCTGTATTTTCTCCTCTCATATATAAAATAGTAGAGTAAGCATTTGCCTACTCTACTGGATTGTTTCTCGCATCTCCAAACATTACTGTTGAACAGCAATTTACTAAGTTCAGGTCATCTGTAAATGTTTCTACCGCTATGTAGCTATATCCATCTTCCATTTCCTCTGTGCTTTTCTCAACATTTAGCGTGATAAATTCTCCACCAGTTCCTGCAATTTTCTCAAGTGGTTCTCCTATTCTCTTTAGTCCTGTTCCTAATTCATCTTTTGATTGCAAAAATGCAAGTGACACTTTTTTCCCTTGATTTACCTGAGTTGTAATCAAAGTTACTACAAATTTTCTAAAATCAGTAACATTATAGAATGTAATACTGCCCTCTATGTTGATGTCCCCAATATCAATTGCCTTTACTACCTTAATCTGTTCTAATAATCTTTTCACTGAAATTCTCCTCCTCTTAGCCTATAGTTGGTACATCAAGTACCACAACAGGACTTAATTTTGTTGTTTTATCTTCTAGAGTCAATGGACTATTTAACCATGTATCTCCATCTACATTCCATACTGCTTTGATAATTGTTTTATTTTGTGTAAACTTTGGATGCTCACTTGCAGATAAGAATATACCGCTTCCATCTTTGATCATATAAGCACTAAAGTCTATTAGTGCTAAGTCTCCATAACTTCCTAGAGTCGATACTCTGTCAGTAATCATTACAGGCACACCTATAAGTGTATTTAGTACTCCATCTCTTGCATTTGGTTGCCATATTAGGTTATTTGCTGTATCCACCATTTGCATTAGTTGTGGCAATGCTGTTGGAGTTGTTACCCATATAGGACTTGTTCCTTTAAACTGTGCATACATATTGACGATATCTGCATATTTGATGGTATTTGCCGTATTTCTATTAATTTTGAGTGCACATTTTGAATTTAGTATTCCTTTTGGTTTCTTTACTCCATCTCCAGTTAAGAATGCATGATCTTCGGCTGAAAGTATTGCTTTTCTCAGTAAACCTTGCACAATGGCATTGATAGCACTTACATTTCTTAAAAGCTTATTACTTACGACTACATAAGCCGATACTTCTTCAGGCTTTAGTGTGATGTCTCTAAAAGTAGGGTCGTCACTTTGTGCTACTTCCTCTCCCGCACCTGTCCATCTAACTGTTACTCCTGAATAAACTCCTTTTGCTCCACTTTGGTCAAGTGCCGGCATTGTGATTTCTGCATCAGGGTAAATACTGTCTGCAGGAATTACTGTAGCTCTTGGTTTTGCTACTGCATCTGTTGGAGTTAGGTTAAGAATTTGCTCTCTATAAATCGTTGGAATCAATATCCCACCCTTTTCTCCTATATTTGCCGACATATCTCTTAGCTCTTTTAGTCTTTCATCTTGATCATTAAATCTGAGTGTCTGAACAAACTCTCCAAACGATCTAAATTCTTGCTCGATACCATCTGCTAATTCTTGAGTTTTCGTTACTTTTTCCATCTCTAGTTGCTGTAATCTTTCTTCCCTCGATATCTCTTTTTTTCTGTTTTCTATTTCAGTCATCATTTCATCATAATTTTTATTTTCGTCATCTGACATTGCTCTTTTTTCAACTTCTACTTTTTCTATTAGTTCCCTTGCTTCCTTTATTTTTGCTTGTACTTGTCTTTTAAGTTCCATAATATCTTTCATCAAATCAACACTCCTCTTTTAGTAAATTTAGTTTTCTTTTCTCTAGAGACATTTTCTCTATTTGAAAGCTCTTTTCTTTATGCTTTTTATAATCTTCTTCTAGCGACTTTAAATTTCTTGCACTTACTGATGTCTGCGGATATGCAGGAAATGCCACAGGACTTACTTCTATTAAATCTACTTCAACAAGTGTCCTTATCGTTTCATTTGGGTTTACATCATCCCATTCAGTCACAGTCGGAATAAATCCAAAACTCATCCCATCTACATCTCCACGTCTTACACTCTCAAGAGCATCCTTACCCCAACTACTATTAGGTAATATCAGTTCAAATTTAAGTCCTCTCTCATCTTCCCAGAGATTGAGTGTCTTGCTTTTTGTTGATCCCAACACTTTATTGTCATCGTGATTCCATAATGCTTTGATTACTTTGCTTCTAATCGAGTTTTCAAAAGCACCTTTTCTAATTTTTTCTTTGAATTTCCCACTGAAGAAATCATTTAATTCATGAGAAAACTTTTCAAATTCTGCAACATACCCAGTTAACACATTGTTTTCAGAACCATCTTCTGTGCTATCTTTTCTAAGTTCCATCTCTGCTATTTTGTAGGCTCGTGTCACCATTTCCATCATCACTGTCATCACCTCCCTCATCGGTATTTTTTGCATTTAAAAAGGAACCTTTCGGCTCCCCAAGTATTGTCATATTTAATGGCGTTAGATATTTGTCACCCACATCTGTCGGTAATTTCGCCATGTTTTCTTTTTCTCTTATATCATTTACCGATAACCACCCCCATTGCCTTCCTACTGCATAGGCATCATATCTGCTTTTTACATCACCTCTAAGTAAACCTTCTACATTAAATTCAGCATAATATTTTGTAGCTTTAAATAACTTCATCTTGATTGCCTGTTCCCATCTTACTAGATAAGGTCGTATCGTATGTACTACAAACTCGATACTCTGATGTTCTATATTGCTAAATGTCGCATGTTCAAGATGACCAATCATGTGAAGTGGCACTCTGAATATTCTTGCAATTTCTTCTATCTGAAACTTACGGCTCTCTATAAACTGTGCATCGTTAGGTGGTATTCCACTTCTGCTATATTTCATACCTTCTTCAAGGAGTAGTAGCCTGTGGCTATTTCCTAGCCCTGCATAGGTTTCATTTAAGCTTTCTTTTAAGTTTTTATATGCTTTCTCTCCAAGTGCACTCGGATGTTCAACAACTCCACCTACATTAGTACCTTGTCCAAAAAAACGAGAACCAAATTCCTCAGTCGCAAGTGCAAGTCCTATACTTTCCCTAGCTACTTGTATTGGACTGAACCCCATTAGTCCATTATAGCTGAGTCCTGCTATATGTAGCACTCGATAGCTTTGTAAAGTCTTTTCTGTTCCATCTTCAAGTGTTATTTTGTAAACCAAGTCACCATCTCTTGCTTTATATACTTGCACTCTCCAAGCAGGGATATGCCAAAGTGCAACAATATTTCCATTTGAATCATAATCTATTTCTGCATATGCATTTCCGTACAAAAGCAAGTTGCTTTGCATTACCTCTCGGAAGTTAAATGATGTCGTGTACGGATTAGGTGCATTGTGAAGTAACTCGTATATCACGTTATCAACTTTATCTTTGCTACCCTTTGTACTTTTATATATATTTAGTGGTAGTGATGCTAGTGTTTCAGATATAACTCTCACGCATGATAATACAGCAGTTGACCTCATAGCGGTCTGTTCATTCACACTTGCTCCTGCGATAGATTTAGAACCACCTAGCACATCCATCAACCAACTTTGTGGATTTGATGAATCGCTAGGTGGTTCTTTGTTTTTTTTATGTTGAATAGCTTGTTAAATATATTCATGCTTCACCTTCTTTCAAAAAGAAATTACACCCCTATTTTCATAAATACTATCTTGAGGCTTTGAATTTCTCACAGCTCTATCAAGCGACATTATTGTTGCAATTACACCATCTATCCTCTCTATACTCTTACTCTTATCAGGTTTTATATTTCCTGCGGGATCAGTTCTTACAACCGTATTGCTCATCATCCAATTTAGCACTTTATTGTTTCCATGATATATCTTTTTCTGCAATGTCATCGTTTCTAGCTCTTTACTTGCTGGACTCATACTTGCAAATCCTTGTCCAAACCCAACCATTGTAAACCCTGCATCTTCTAAGTCTTGTGAGAGTTTTGTCGCTCCCCATCTGTCGTAAGCAATTTCTTTGATGTTATATTTTTTATGTAACTCGTTGATTTTATTAAATATTGCCCCATAATGAATAACATTCCCTTCTGTTGTCTGCATTAATCCTTGTTTTACCCACACATCATATGGAACTCTATCTCTTTTTACTCTTTCTATCATATTCTCATCAGGTATAAAGAAAAATGGCAATATGTAATACTCCTCTCCTGTATCATCAGGAAATGTCAGTACCAACGCAGATATATCAGTCGTACTTGATAAGTCAAGTCCTGCATAACAAATTCTTCCTTCCAAATACTCAAGGTCTATATCCTTTTCTCCACACTCTTTCCATTTGTTTATATTGAGCCACTTGCTGTATTCCGTCACCCATTGATTCAGGTATAGTCTGCGAAATGTATTTTCTACTTCAGGGATCTCTTTTGACCTTTTAGCAATTATCCTCATTTCATCTAAGCTTCTAAAATTCGCTAGACCAGGATTAGCTTTTTTCCACACAATCTCGTTATATATATCAGCTTCTTGATCAGCATAGTAGAGCACTGGGTAAAATGTGTTATCTTTGATAATTCCGTCATTAATTTTCTTAGAGTAGTCAAATAATTGATAACATACTGAATTTTTATCTGTTCCTGCTGTTGTTATATTTATAAATAGAGGTTGCCTTCTACCACCCATCGAAGTCCTGAGTACGTCATACAAATCTCTCGTCTTTGCTTCATGAATTTCATCAAAGATAACCATATGAGCATTGAAACCATGTGCTGTACTACTTTCTGCACTTATTGCTCTATAAAATGAGTTTGTATCGTATCTTACTATTCTCTTTTGTGATTCTATAATTCTACATCGTTTACTTAGTGCCTTATTCATTCTAACCATTGCACAGGCACAATTGAATACTAGTGATGCTTGCTCTCGTGAGTTAGCTGCACTGTATATTTCTGCACCATACTCGTCATCTGCAAATAATCCATATAAAGCAAGAGCCGCCGCAAGTTCTGACTTACCATTCTTTCTTGGCAAAAATATAAATGCTTCTTTTATAACTCTGTAGCCATTCTTATCAATATTACCGAATATATCTCTTATTATTTTCTCTTGCCATTTCATTAAGTTAAATTTCTGTTTTGCATATTCCCCTTTGGTGTGCCTTAATAGTTTTATAAAATTTACAGCTCTGTCTGCCCTATCTTTGTTTTTCATCTCGGCAGACCCCCTTTACCCCTTTAGTAACTTATCCATCTCATCGTAACCATCCTCCTCACTTGGAAGTCTCATTCTACCTCTTGAACTTGGTGTCAGTCCAAACTCTGTCATAAAATCTTGACATAGTTTCAAATATTTTTGTGCAATAGCTACCTGTGGCAACTGCTGTATGTAGTTGTTCTTTCCTGCTTTAAATACTGTGCTTTCTATTCTATCCATTTCTTTTTCTGCTGTTTTCCATCTACTATAAGTTTTGCAATATGCTTCAAGTGCTGTATAATCTGATTCCGTCAATATTTTAAGTCTTGATAATTCAGGTGATACTCTCATCCATTCTTCCTTTGCAATCTCATCAAGCCATTTTGGTGGATCAGGTGAGTCTGAATACACAGTAGGCTCAGGTTCTTTTAGTTTTTCAAAATTAATTTTAGATGGATTTCCATTTAGTTCATGTATTGCTTTCGGTAGTGGCTTTCTTCCTGCTCTACTCATCTACATCACCTTCTTTCATCGCAATAAAAAAAGACTACCATTAGCCTTCTAATCAAAAGAAGCTTGTTATTTTGCTTCTTTAAGTTGTTCTAGTTTATTTATTAAGTCTTGCTTCATTTCTATTTCCTTTGCTATCTTTACAAGGTCTTTCACTATACCTTCCATGTAGTATATTGAATATACCATATTGCTATCGCTAATCTCTGATTGCTCTATTTGATTTTGCATACAGCTTATCAATCTTCCTGCATGGTCTAATTTTAGTTCTTTTTCCCTTGTTTCTGCATTTATGAGTAGTTCTAGATTTTTACTCATTTTCGCCATCTCCTTTCTTTATTTTCATAAGCACACAATACCATAAAAAAGTATATAAGTCTAGCGAAAATCCAAGAAACAAAAGATTTCTCAGGCTTTTTTCAACTCTCTGTATGCCGTCTTTTCCCCATTTCTGATAAGGTAAATTTCATCGTCTGCTACTTTATGTTTTTCATATCTTTTTACTATTACATCTACAAATTTTGGATCTAGTTCTGACAGATATGCTATATTTCCAGTTTGCTCTGATGCAATAAGAGTTGACCCTGACCCACCAAATACATCTAAAACTATTTCCCCTTTTCTCGCACTATTTTGTATTGCTTTTGCTACTAACCTAAGTGGTTTCATCGTAGGATGCTCTGATGATTTGTTTGGCTTATCTACATACCATGTTGTAGTATAATCATCGTCTCCACCTTTAACAACCTCAAAATCTTTTACTTTTATTATTACTTCTCTTTCTCCAGTAGATAACGAAATGTTGTATCCCTCTTTTAGTTTTCTGACCTTTATTCCTTCTTCCTGTTCAAATAGTGTATCATATTTTCTCCCACCATAAAAACAATGTTTCTCACCAGGTTTCCATCCATATAATATCAATTCATGTCGCCAGTGATAATCGCTATGTCCTAATATCAATGAATTTTTAACCCAAACCAAGCATTGCTTCAGTTCAAATCCTGCATCCATCATCGCTTTTCTAAAGTTTATACCTTCGTTATCTGCATGAAATACATAAATTGGTCCACCTGCTTTTATACTGTTTAACATATTGGAATATGCTTTATAAAGAAATTCATAGAATTTATCACTCTCCATGTGATCATTTTTTATCTTTCCTGCTGTTCCCTCATAGTCAACATTGTATGGTGGATCAGTCACTATCATATCAGCAACTTTTCCATCCATCAATTTTTCTATATCTTCTTTCTTTGTTGCATCGCCACATATTACTCTATGTTCTCCTAATAACCATATGTCACCTTCCCTGCTGATAGGCTCATCAGGAATTTCCTCATCTACATCAAATTTATCTTCATTGATTTCCTTCTCACCTATCAGCTCGTTTATCTCTGCAATATTAAATCCTGTTAAGTCTTCCATACCAACAAGCCTTAGTTCGCTTAATATAACCTCCAGTTTTTCATTATCCCACTTTCCTTCGATTTTGTTCAGTGCAATATTCAGTGCCTTTTCTTCCTCAGGACTCATATCAACAATTACCGTTTCTATTTCGGTATATCCTAAATCTTTAAGCACTGTCAGTCTTTGATGCCCACCCACGAGGGTGTTGTTTCTTTCGTTAAATATTACGGGATCGACCAAACCAAATCTCTCTATACTTTTCTTCAGTGCTTGGTATTCCTCATCCCTTGCTGTTAATTGTTTTCTCGGATTATAATCCGCTGGTTTCAAATCTTCCAATCTCATTTTTTCTATCTTCAAGTTAATTACCCTCCTCTACATTTTGCACCTACTAACATTCTCTACACAATCAAAGATTGCTAGTTCATGTAAAGTATGCGGACTTTCTCACTAAGATTTTATTCCATAAAATCAAGTGTTCAATGTCTCTATCTTCAAATCTCATACCCCCCCTATACAATTTCCCGATTTTTTACGTTTGACTCTGCATCCGGTCTTTTCATGATACCCTGTAGAGATTTACTCCCCCTACCCCAACGACCATCTTCCTTCGCTGTCTTTGTATCATGACATTCCTTGCAAAGTGCCTGCCAGTTGCTTTTATCCCAAAATAAAAAGTAGTCACCTTTGTGAGCGATCACATGGTCAACTACTTTTGCTTCTCTTACTATTCCTGCCGTATTACATTCTTCACACAGTGGATGCTCTGCAAGGAACATCTCCCTTGCCTTTCTCCATCTGCTATTGTATCCTCTTTCTGTTGCCGTACCTCTTTCGTTATCGTAGTGCTTATCATATATCTTTTTATGCTGTTCACAGTATATCTGTCCTGTTGGTATTAACTCTGGACAATTTGGATGCGAGCATGGTCGCTTAGGTTTGTTTGGCATTGGCTTTGCACCTCTTAGACAATAAAATAAGCCATCAAATTAATGGTGTCCATATATATTACAACGTTTCTCCTCCGTCAATTGTTAATATTTGTCCTGTAATATTTTTTGCATCTTCACTCACTAGAAAAACTACAGCAGCTGCTATGTCTTCAGGTTCATTTACCCGTCCTAACGGAATATCTTTTTCCCTCATAACCCTTTTCTCTTGATTTGTTGAGTAACCCGTAATATCAGTAGATGTTCTTCCAGGTGAAACACAGTTAACATTTATATTGTATGTTCCCAAAACTTTTGCAAGATTTTTAGTAAAATTTACAACTCCAGCCTTAGCAATGCCATACTCAAACGAAGTATTCATGGGGTTGTCAGCAAATATTGATCCAATATTTACTATTTTTCCATTTTTTTGAGTTTTCATATATTCACAAACATATTTTGTTATGAAGTATTGTCCTTTAAGGTTGATGTTTATAACATTTTCCCATATTTCTTCTGTACTATCTTCAAAGTTATTTCTATTCATAATCCCTGCATTATTTATAAGAACATCTATTCTGCCAAATTCATTAATTATAGTATTCGTAAGATGCTTTGTCTCATTAACATCAGCAATATCTGCTTTTATTGCAATAGATTTTCTGTCCATTTTTTTGATCAAGCTTACAACTTCTTCAGCCTCTTCTTCATTTATCATGTAATTAACCACTACATCAAACCCTGCCTCTGCTAAGTTTAATGCTATGCTTTTCCCTATGCCTCTGCTCGCCCCTGTTACTAAAGCAACTTTACTCATATTTTCACCCCAGCTCCATATTCAATTTTTCATCTATTACATCTATAACCTTAGTCAAATCCTTTACTACTAAATCCGCAACACCACTAAAGTCTACTTCCTTTGAATGTTCATTAGGTATAGCAATAGTAAAACACCCTGCTGCTTTGCCTGATCTGACACCATTCATAGAATCTTCTAATGAAATACATTCTTCTGGTAAATAGCATCTCCGTCTCATAGTTTCTAAGTAACTATCTGGTGCAGGCTTTGGATGTAATACATCATCACCACAAACTATTTCCACAAACCTATCTTTTATTTCTGATACCAATACTGTAACGTCTTTTCTTAAACTTGTTGTTGCAATTGTTTTTTCTATACCCACTTCTTCTAGATAATCCAGTAATTCATAAAGTCCGGGCATAGCTTCCACTGATTTAGCATGTTGTTTAAAAATTCGCCCCATCTCTCCCATAAGATATTCAGGTGTATGAGGTATCGAGAATCTTTCAATAAAGTATTTCACACATTCATCTTGTCTTACAGAATATACATTAGCTTTTACCTCTGTTGTAAACTCAGCCCCATAAGCCTTCAGTAGATCGACCATTACTTTATCCCATATTGGAATAGTGTCGAACATAAGTCCATCCATGTCAAAAATAACTGCTTTTATCACTTTTATCACCTCGTCAATTACGCATATCTTATAATTTTTCCTGTTTGAATTATACCATTTATTTTTTATCTTTACAACAGTTCCAAGAGAAAAACTTGCTTTACCCACTTATTTCATACTACCATTATAAATCATTTGACTCCCCATGTAAAGGACATCTTTTGGACACGATTAGTTTGTGGTTTCTTTTATCTTTGCTTTATAATATTCTAAATATTTTTCCAGTATTTCAAAACATTTCGTACATAAACTAATAACATCTTCGTCTTCTAATTCTTTTAACATTTTATCAACTTTGTCCGTCTTTGGAGACACAACATACCTATACTCTACTTTTTCAGGTATTAACTCTCCTATAGGTTTTTTATCTTCATCATACCCCAGTAATGTCATTGTGCTTCCTATAGGTATTTCAGTTGCAAATGGATCTCCTAATTCCCACGTCACGCATGGAGAAAAATATTCATTAAGCTCATTTCCTTCTTCATCTTCATAAATAGCATGTAAATAATGCTGTTGTTCCATTACATTTATTGTCATGGGATATTCGTGATAATCCTCTCTTCTAAGTTCTTTAAACAAATTCGCTACATCATTCCATCCTTCAAATTTTGAGGCTTGCCAATCTTCACTTGTAATAGCTTTGAACTCTTTTCTCATAACTTCTGTCAATTTCTGTGACAATGTTATGAAAATTCCAAAGTTTCTTCTTACCTCAACAGGAGATGAAACTTTGTTATTGAGTTCTTTAAGCGTATATTTTAAATCTTTAAACACAAACTCTACATTTTGAGATTCTATCTTCACTTAATCCACCTCGCCAATTACTCTTATCTTATAATTTTGTATAACTAAAATTATACCATTTGTCCCTTATTATGACAATAGTTTTTGGGAATTTAGTTTTCAAAATTACACCTATGATTTTTCTGAGTAATTGCGGTGGCTATAAAAAAATAAATGCTATATTCTGAATTTCTTCATAGCATCGTCTATACTTTCTTGATTTATTCCTATGTACCTAAGTGTTACTGATGGATGCGAGTGATTAAATATCTGTTGCAAAGTCACTATATCCTTCGTCTGCTTGTAGAAATGATACCCAAATGTTTTCCTGAGTGTATGGGTACCTATACACTCTAGTCCAAATTTCTTTGCTACTTCATTTATTATCTTATATGCCATGCTTCTTTTTATTGGCTTATTACAGCCCTCTCGTGATTTTATAAGATAATCATCTTCATCTTTTGTCTCTGCGTATTTATCTAGTTCTTTTTTAAGAAGTGGATTGATTTTGAAAGTCCTTTGTTTGCCTGTTTTCTTTTCCCTGATATTGATCGTATTTCTGCATTTGATATCTTGTACTTTTAACCTCAATATATCCGATATCCTAAGTCCAGAGTAAACTCCGAGCAAAAACATAATATAATTTCTTTCACTATGTTTTCTCAGTTGATTAGCAATATCAAGAACTGTTTCCCTTTCTCGTATTGGTTCTACTACATTTATTTTGATCACCTTCTTTGCATATAAAAAGAGTAAGATTTCTCTCACTCTATAGTTTTTCTTATTATAAAGTATATCATAGTCTTTTGATTTGATAAATAGACTTTTCACGGAATTTTAATAGAATTTAACATGATTATGCTTTTTTCTATCGCTTTTGCTATCGTGGTGACGTCTTTCCTCATCCCCACTGCTATATCTACTATCTTCTTACCATTGATGAATCTCTCCGTCACTATTATTCTCTTATTTTCATCTAATACTCGTATGAGTGAATCTAATAACTTTATCTTCCTTTCGTATTCCCTCAGGTCTTTCTCTATTTTATCCCGTTCCTCAACGATTTTTACTGCTTGCTTTTCTATCTTACTTTGTTTAAATGTGGTTTTAGTCGGCACTCCGTCATAGCCTCCACCACCCAAAGTAAGATATATGTCATATAGTTCATTTCTCTTTAATTCAAGCATTATTATTTTTGCTTTATATGTATTATAATTTGATAATTCTTTTTTTATATCCATTACTCATCACCTTCCTGATTCTTTAATGCCAACATTTTTATTTTGTTTATATCTGACTTAAATTTGAGAGAGAGCAACTGTTCATTTTGTTTTGCTTCTCTAAGTTCAGTATACATGCTTTTCACGCAATTCAGCCATACTCCCATATTAGTCATTCCAAGATTTCTAAGTCCAATGTTCTTCACGATCTGATATGTTTTTTCGTCTTCTTCTTTTAAAAACTCTAGTGCTTCAACAGATTTATAAAATCCATAGCTATTAATTGCCTTATTTATTAGTTCAATAACTTGATCTACCGTTATATCTTTCTGAGTCACCATAATCGTTTCTTGTCTTATCACGGCAGGTGTTGGAAAAAATCTTTCTTTTACACTAATATTTCTTACTGCCTGTTTAAGTACATCCGCTCGAATATCTTTCAGTAGCTCATAATATATCTTTACTCGTTCTTTGGGCATCTCCACGTTATATACTGCTTCTAGGTATCCCATGATTTGTGCAAATTCAATTAATTCCACCATCTGCACCTTCTTTCATTTCATTTAACCAGTCCTTAATTCCTTTATATCTTTTGCTCTCGCTATTTGATATATATTTGCCTTCCACTACTTTTAGCATATTGCTCTCTTTAAGCAACCAATCAAAGTCCGCACTCCAGTTGTTTTTGTTTTCTCCATTTAGAAAAGAAATATTTGACACAATGCTAAAGTATGCGTTATAATCTATTGAGAGATTAGTTAGTGTCTTAATTCGATTTTTGATAGCTTTACGTCTATTTGCCGATAGACTTCTTACTTTGGGTAAGTTAGAGCATATTTGATTAAAAAGGTCTTTTATTTTATCACAGTCGATTTTGTCACTTTCTATCTCTTTTTTTGTTTGTTCTAAGTTACAAGTATATGTATTTTCTTTATCTATCTCTAATTCTCTCTCTTTTTCTAAATCTAACTCTATCTCTAGTGGATAAATGTCAGACTTTTGTCCATCAATTGTCCCTTCTGTTAATTCAAGTAATTCTTTTTCTTCTTTTATTCTGCTTCTGTATAGCCTTTTTCTATCACCTTCTGTAGTAGATTTACCTATATAGTTTTGCATATCAAGCATGTATATTGTGCCATTATCAAGTATCTCTATCAATTTCAAATCCTTGAATATCTTAAGTGCTTTTTCTACCACATCAATGTTGTGTCCAACGATTGTTGCTATCATTTGTGGATTATATGGTATATGCATATTCAATGTCAGCCTACCTTCGTTTTTAAGTGATTTTAGATACATCTTTAGGAGTATGTTGCTATATAAGTATCCATTCTTACAAGACTCTAATATTTTTATTTCTTCTGTATCATAAAAGTTTTCTTTTAGTTTTAAATAATAATATCTTTTGCTATCTGACATCGTAAACCTCCTTCAGCTTTTCATAGATATATAATTGTCCCTTACCTGTTATTCTAGGTGATACTTTTATAACTTGTCCAACAGGTGTTAATATAACAACTTCTTTCAAAACAAATAATCCTTGTTCTATATACTGTTGCTTTGGTATGTTTCTATCTCTACCACGTTTTATTAAATATCCCGCTTCTCTTAGCCATTCAAAGAGTCTATTCCTACCTATCTCTATTCCTGAATTGCTAATTATCTTTGCATATTCTCCTAGTGTTAAATTTCCCTTGCTAATCTCTATATCTTTTGCAAAGTTTGTATATAACTTGTCCACTTCAAGTTTGTTTTCTAGCAACTTTCTTTTCTCCTGTTCTTCCTTAACCTTCGTTAATATTTTTATTCCTAAGTCTGGATCACTCAATATTTTGTCTATCGTATCTTCTGTAGCATATATATGATGTTTTCTTATGGTAGGTAGTACCTCATCAAATACCCATTGTTCAAACTTTTCCGCTTCAGGTAACTTAGATCTGACAATTAGTCTATAGACATTCCCTTCATCTATAAATTTCATCTTTTGTTTTCCACCAGCGGTAAGGATGTCGTGAATGGTTACCCCCTCATCTCTACAGTGTCTTATAATTGCATCTCTAGGATTTATATATCCGAGTGCTGTTGCGACCTGTATTGCACCAAAATATATTTTCCCATCATATTCTGTGACTTCAATTTTGAATTTTTCTTTTTCTATTATTTTTAAAAACATATTGCTCACCTCAACTTTTTCTTGCCCATATATGAATTGTACCTATAACATATCCTGCAAACATAATCATCACTGTCAATATGTAGTCACCATCATTTATCTTTTCAGTAATCGTTATAAAATCAAAAATGGTTGTAATAATCATGGTTAATATTAAAGTCATGAATATCTTTCCTTTGGTATTTAGTCCTTTTACTTTTTGCCTTTTCATTATAAACTTCCTCCTACTAAAAATTCTAATTTTTCTATATCTCCTTTTGATATAACAATTCTCCCCGTTCATACTTTTCTAAAAAGTCTTTTTTAATTCCTTTAAATGCAAATTATTTATGCACTCACTTTTATGTTTCTCCTGAAGCTGCTAGAAAGAGATTAAAAACTTTAAACAGAACAATTTCTTCAAATAATAATTGCCTTGTTTGTGAGGCTGATTATGATGATATTATTTTATTTAAAAGTAAGAGTTTTTTAGATGATATTGCTCCTGCAAGATACAATGATTATATTTTCGAGAATGGCATTCTTAGATATGCCGATTAATTTACTCTAGGAGGTGTTTAAATGAATGCTATAGCATATTGTAGGTTTAGTAGCGACAAACAACGTGACGAGTCTATAGAAGCTCAAATGAGAGCAATAAGTGATTATGCAAGTCATAACGATATAAAAGTTTCTAAATTTTTTATTGATAAAGCTCAAAGTGGTACAAGTGCTAATCGTACTGAGTTTCAAAATATGTTTGAATATATAGACAAGGCTAGCGATCTATCGTATGTTATTGTTCATAAGCTTGATAGATTTAGTCGAGATAGATATGACAGTATGTATTATAAAAGGAAGCTAAAGTTAAAACGTGTTAAACTAATTAGCGTTACTGAACGATTAGATGATAGTCCTGAATCTGTTATACTTGAAAGCATGCTCGAAGGTATGGCAGAATACTACTCACGAAACCTTGCTCGTGAAGTTATGAAAGGAATGAAAGAAAATGCTCATCAATGTAAATTCAATGGTGGCTCTCCCCCATATGGATATGATGTAGATAAAGATAATTACTATATTATAAACGAGAATGAAGCCAATATTCTACGCTTTATATTTCATAGTTATTTAGAGGGTTACAGCTATCATGATATTGTCGGAGAGTTAAATTCAAAAGGAATACGTAACAAATACAATAAACCTTTTAACGTTAACAACTTATACAAGGTTTTAAAAAATGATAAATATATAGGCACTTATACTTTCAACCGAAAACATTCTATGAAAAATTTATCAGGTGTTAGAGTTTTTTATAAAAATGATATTGAAGATTTAATAAAAGTTGAAGATGGAATTCCTGCTATAATCACAAAGGAGGTTTTTGAATTGGTTCAAAAGAAATTGAAAGTCAACAAAGTTCGTTCAGCTTCTTTTAAAGCAAAAGAAGTTTATACTTTAAGTGGTAAATTCTTTTGTGGTAATTGTGGTGCACGTATGATTGGTAATGCAAGCGGTAAAAGAAAAAATGGAACTATCTACCACGCATACATTTGCTATGACAAGAAAATGAAAAAAACTTGCAATGCTAGTCAAATTTCAAAGGAAAAAGTAGAGAATCTTGTTTTGGATTATGTGCAAACTAAAATATTTTCAAAAAACAATGTAGAATATATGGCGTCTCATGTTCAAGAAAAAATAAAAGAACTTACCAACAGACGAGATGATACTATATTAAGTTTAGAAAATTCTTTAGAAAAGATTCAATTAAAAATAAATAATATTGTAAAAGCTGTTTCGGATGGTTTCTATAATGAAACAATGAAGGAAGAACTTACGAAGCTAGAAGATCAAAAAACAAGCTTGCTTACATCTATCGAGGAAGAAAAGATCAGAACCTATGACTTCTCCCCTGCTATGATCCGCGAATACATTGAGTTAGGCTCTAACATAAGCAAAAAAAGCTTGCAAGAACAAAAGAAGTTCTTACAAACTTTTATAAAAAAAATAAGTATCCGCGACCACCAAATTGAAATTACTGTCAATTTAGTGGGGGATACGTTAGTCTGCGGATGACAGGAGTTGAACCTGCACACCCTGCGGCGCTAGATCCTAAGACCGGCTATTTTTTATAACAAAAAAAGTATCAACTTCTTATGTTATAAGAGCTTGATACTTTTTTCTTTGACTTAGTTCTTTTCCAATTCAGTATTGACTGCCAGTCTGTCTGCCAGCTGAATTATTGCTCATTTTCTTTTTTTGTTTAATCGTTCAATGTAACTATCACTTGCATTCTCTATGTCCGTTTTATTAATATTATCGTATATCCTTAATATCATCTCAACGCTTGAATCTCCCATACTATATGCCACAGTTTTTGGCTTTATACCCATATCAAGTAACCGTGTACAAAAAGTATGTCTAAATCTATACATATTGTATTGATGGTGACTGAGCCCAGCTTTTTCTAGGTGTTCCCTATACAACTTTGTATAATGTCCAACCGGGCGAAGCATACCATTCTTATTTGTAAATAAGTTATCTTGAGTATTGTGCTTTTTTCGTGCTTTGCATAGATTTTTGTTGTTAGCTATTTTTTCATGTAGCTTTCTTATGACCTCAATTGTCTCTTCACTTAGACTGAGTGTTCTTCTAGCTACTTGTGAAATTTGTCCATACTCATTTTTTAGCTCTTTGACAATTGCTTTTCTACTAAGTTCTTTCTTGTTTTCAATGTCAAGTTCACAATTGTAGCTTATGGTTTTGTTTATGTATACCTTTTGCTCCTCTAGATTTATATCACCAAACTTCACCCCTATGACTTCGCCGGGGCGCATACCTGTGTCCCTTGCTAAATGCACCATTGCGTTCATCCATTCTACATCAGCAACTGCATTAAATATTGCAGTTATTTCATTATCTTTAAGAGCTTTGTACTTTTCTACTATTTCCTTCTTTGTTCGGGGTTCTTTGACAAACTCTGCATAATTCTTGTTAATTATTTCGTCTTCATATGCAGATTTTACAACAATCTTTAATAATGTAAGCACTTTATGTATTACCGACTTGCTGTAATAGTTTTTTTGACCACCTTTTTTGTACTGTTTGCATGAGAATTCATTTATAAATCTCTCATAGTCAGACTTTTTAAGTTTAGATATTTGATATTTGCCTAGTTCTTCTTGGATGTGCCTAGCATTGTATAAATCTCCTGCAAATGATCTTGTCTTAGCTCCAATACTTTTACGTTTTAGAACCTCATCCATGTACTGCCCAAAGTTACCGTCATGCTTTTCTTCTTTTATTTCTACTGGCTTTGGTAATTGTACTACCATCTTTTGTCGCTCATTTTCTGTCATTGCTAAAATTTCTTGAATCTTTTGTTCTGCATCTTCCCTACTTTTAGCAGTTATGGTTTTGCGAATTCTCTTACCATCCTCTCTATAGCCTAGAGAAAGAACTGCATACCAAACATTTCTTTCAGGTCTATACTGCAAACAACCTTCTCCACTGGCCCTACGCAGGGTCTGTTCTTTTGCTTTTGCTTTTTTCATCTTGATATTCGTTAGTGGCGCTTTCGGCCACTAACCCCTCCTTAATAAGTTTTTTTGGATATTACACTTATATTTGAGAGATACGCCTCTTGGATATGCCCAGCAACATTTTATGACGCCTCTTGTAAAATACTGCTAATGTCTATGTACTCTGGGTTTGCACTCAATCTAGCAATTTGATTAGTGTGTTTAATTAAATTAATTAATTTAATCAATTTAGTTATTTAAATTAATACCTCTTCTAATCTCTGAGATTCTATTTCTAACAGATTTTTCAGTAAATTGCGTGCCTGCTTCTTGATTGATTCGATATGTTATTTCTTTAATTGATAACCCCATGTTAACTAACTCAGCGATTCTTTGATTAGTAATCAACTTGTTTCTATTTCTGGATACTGTCTTACTCCAATTGCCTATGAATGGTCTTAATTGCTCGTTCTTTTCTTCTATGATTTTATCTCTATCTGCTATTGCAATATATTGGAATGCTATTGTTTCTTTAAGTGCTTTCATACTACTGTTTAATTCATTTACTTTTGCATTATGCCCGGCCCTTTCATCACTTAAAGTACATCTAAGCTCCGCAACTAACAATTTGTATTTTTCTTCCCTACTATGTAATATCACTAACTTGTCATTCTGATTTCTTATAATTTCTTCTAGGTCTAAAACTGTTTTCTGTTCAACAGCAGCTTGTTCCATTGCATCACATATTTCTTTTGCATTTTTCGTTGCGCTTACCAGCTGTGCATACATCTGATTCGCTGCTTCTTTAGTTGCTACATTTATGCTCTGACTCATGTTAGTACCCTCCTAAACTTTTATATATCATGGAAAGTTTCGAAACTTTCCATGATATATATTGCTATTATTTCGCGTCCTGATCTATGTTACGTGTTATTTTTACATAATTAACTGGTTCAGGGTTCTCACCCTTACGTACCCAGTTCCCATGTCTTCCTTTGTAATCGCCATTTCTTTTTAATCGATTTATAACTGTTCCTTGTGGAATACCAAAAGTTTTACCAATTTCATATGCTGTAATACCTTGGCTATACATTTGTATAATATCCTCATAGGGTACATCCACTTTGACTTTCTTGCTTACATTCGCATACTGGTCTACATGCTTACTCAGTAGCGTAGTCATCTCATCTACCTTTATTCTTAGATAACAGTGTGCCTCCATTATGTACTCAACCGTCTTCTCTAATGACTCTAGCTTTTTTAGTAATCGCTCCTGGTTCACTTGTAATTCTCTAGTAAAGTCTGGTTCCTGTAAATCAGATGCACTTTCTCTTGTTGATTGATCTAACTCATTACCTGTATTTCTAACTATATTCTCTATTACATTTGCATCCACTTGCTCATTTGTACTCTGCTCCATGATATTTCCCTCCTAAACGATGTACAGTCAGCTAAATTTTAGCCTCTGTTTGACTTCTGCCCTTACGAACCGCTCATTAAGACGTGTCTATTGTCAATAACACTAGCATATTTTGTTTTCTCTCCTTCCAATAACACATAGCCACACTATATGGGAGTGACAGTGCAACTTTATATGGTACTAGTTACTGCTGTAACCCTTACTACACTTAGATATCTGCTCTCTCTCGGTGCCCATATACAATGCTTCATAATATTACTTGATATACACGCCTCGAGACCACGCCTCTAATTATAAAAATTTTTCGTTCAAAAATAAATTTAACTAAATTAACCAATTTGATTAATTTAGTTAAATTTCAGGCAAAACAAAAAAGACCACTTGAATTTTAATTCAATGTAGTCTTAATATAATACCTGTAACACCATTCTATAGTTTTATACTTTTTATATTACCGCATCCTGTTCCATCTTCCTTGTAGTTTGTGCATCCGTACACAAACCCTGTTCCATCACGCCTCGACTTTACAACCATATATCCATCGTGACATTTGTCACACATGTATATATCTTGCATAGCATCTATGTTGTTGGTCATGAAATCACATATCTCATGCTCGTTTGTACATATCCATAAATCTAGCCCATAGCTTTGTTTAAACTCATACTTCAATGGGAATCCACAGCTTGGACATCTTGCCTTGTTGATGTGAATGACTTCTTTGCTTAGATTAGGGTCATGTGGCACATTGTGTTCTTCTATAAGTTCAACGATAAACCTCGATGGTTTATTTAGTGGCGTCACTATATACACTCTATTCTTGGTTCTTGTAAGTGCTACGTAGAATAGTCGCCTTTCTTCTGCAAATGGTATTCTATTGTCCGCTTTATTGATAAGGCTCATCACTGGATCATCTTCTACTTGTGATGGAAATCCAAACTTAGATTCCGATGCATTAATTATAATAACATTGTCGTATCCCAGACCCTTCGATACGTGAGCCGTCATAAATGTTATATCGACTTCTGGGTACTTTGCACATCGCATCTTACCGTCCCTAAACAAGTCAGCAAACTGATCCCCTTTTAGAAGAAAGAACTTATCAAAATTGTATCTTCCTAGTATTAGTATTTTAGCTTTAGGACCAAATTCATCTACAATCTCACCAATTGTCTCAACAACTTTCATCATTCTATTATAAGCTAATCCCCTAAAATCATTGTATTCCTTTATCACAACAGGGTTATCTATATGTTTTACAGACTGCAGTTTTTTCTTAATCTGTGCAGGATTCTTTTGTATGAAGCTCCCCGCTATGTCTATAAGTTCCTGCGAGTTCCTGTATGTATGAGTTATTTGTAGCTGTTCTCCATATCCCATTAGCTCCAGAAATTCAGTAAACAAATCTATCTCCGAACCAGAAAATCTATAGATTGATTGCCAGTCATCACCAACTGCCACTATTTTTGCTTTCGAGATCTCAGCTAGCCTTTTCGTCAGGTTAAACCTCTGCATTGCTATATCCTGATACTCATCGATCACTATGTATTTATATGGTATGTTTATATTATACTTTTCTACTTTTTCAAGAACTTCTTCTGCTAGGTTTATCATATCCTCAAAGTCTATTTGGTTCTTGTCTTTCAGTTTGGCCTGATAATAATTATAGAAGTCCTCAACCAGTTCAAGAAAAAGCTTATCCCTTACATTGTCTATCTTTTCAAGTTCTCTAAACTTTTCGCTACCATACCCATGAGTTTTGAACTGCCCCACAAAGCACATTACAAGATATATAAATTTCATCACGTATTTGTCTCTGTCTGTTTCAACAATCTTTCGATAAACTTCTTCGCTATCTCTTTCCTTTAGCACAAACCCCTTCTTTTGCAGCTCTTCTGCTAGATGTTCTATTGTTGATCTGCCATCGTTATAGCTCGAGTAGGTAATAATCAAGTCGGTATGATATTTTTCATGCCATCTTATCTTTTGGCTAATACTACTCAGATACTTTGACAGATCCACCTTACCATAAAGTGCGCTTCGTCCATCTTCAGATATACCAAAATGCTCAATATAACATTTGTTACCTGCTTGTTCTATGTAGAAATCCGGGGTATATGGTTTTTTGATACCCTCAATCGGATACGCAAACCTCTTTTCGTACTCATACTCTAAGCCGTTTATATAAAGGAAGTTCGCTATCGCAACTTCTTCCCTTGAGCGCAATATCTCATTACATATCGTTCTCGTTTTCTTCTTGAGCTTATCCGCTATCAGCCTATTATGCTCATTCAGATTACTCTTGAGTGTAGCTAGGTCACACTCTGCCTTAAACCTGTGATAATCCTCCAGGCTCTTATGCTTAAAAGCATTCTCAGGGACATCAAGATAAGTACTAAAAAACAGTACCAAGTTTTTAAGCAACCTATTATCATGATAAACATCCTTCTCGATAATCTCCATGAATACATTGTAGGCATCATGAATCACATGAGGAGAGTTTTCGCTCGACCTTTTGATGATATCATACCCAAAAGCATGAAACGTAGATATCTCAACTGGGATCTTAAGCTGCTTGTTTATCTTTTCTTTTAGTTCCCCGATGGCTTTCTTTGTGAATGAGATAACGATGATGTCCTTAGGATTAACACTCTGAACATCAACCAAGTACTTTATCTTAGCCGCCATTGTAGTAGTCTTTCCCGAACCAGCACCCGCAACAATAAGACAGTAGTCCTCGTCTGTGAGTACTGCCTTGCGTTGTTCGTCGTCTAACGATAGATTCTTGTCGATATCATGGAGTATCGTGTCGAGGTAGTCCTTTTTCTCGACTAGCATTCTCTCAATGAAGTTTTGATTATGTTTGTCCATGATTGGTTTAAGTTCTCCATCAAACTTAGCTCGTTCTTGTAAGTCTGACACATACTTTGCTAGCAGATTATCGTAGTCTGATCTCGAAATGTATTTGCTGGTGTTGTTAAGTAACTGCCTAGTTTCTGATCTTAGGTTATCGTACATAGTAGTGTTCCTCCGAGGTTATTTAATCACATATTTATCTTCACTTCTCAACTACCTTCCAAAAATCATTTTCATGAGCTATCACAATGTTATTACCTTCTTTACGCATCTGAATTACCTTTTCAACCTTACGTCCATAGCAGGCAAATGCCCAACAAGGATTTCCTTCATCGCCAATAACTAAGTAATTGGTTTTTTTTGTTACATTGTCACAGAATATACCTTCTGTTCTCTCAAGTATCTCAGCTATTTGGCTTCTTACCATCCTAGATGAGCCACCTGTAAAGCAAAACCCTTTACCTTTTACTACTATATCTACATTCTTTGCACATATGCCAGCTATGTTCATGCCTTCCCTTAATTTTTCTATTTCATATATATTTAGGTTATATGACTCTCTCATGTCTACAAAGTCAGCAAAAAATACTTTTAGTTTTCTTCTCTCATCTTCATCGACTTTCCCATCTTCTAAAACACTTTCAACAAAACTATATACTTCATCATACGGATATGTAGTTTGTAATTGCTTGTTATCATTTAACCATTCTCTCAGCCTTACTACTTCTTCATCTGTAATAACATTATCAGCAAGTATGCCATGTAAAATTCCTTGAAGTCTCTGTATATCTGACGTTATTGTCTCATAATAAATGCTCCCTGTACTTATATTCTTGCATACCCATAAAATATCATCTACTTCTTCTTTTGTGAGTTCATTATCATCCATTGCATTTTCAAGTAGGGGAATAATCTCGTTAAAAGGTGTTCGATTTCTATACTGAATATATAGTTGACACCAATTTTTAAGTTCCATAAATTCATCCATATTTACTTTATGATCAATTCCAATCCCTTTTAAAATGCCCTCAAGTGTATGTACACATTTATCCCATTCGCTTTTTGTAGTATATTGCCTATACTCCATTATTTCGTGATTTGCCACCCAAATCAACCTCCTTATTTTCTTTTTCTTTTTCTTTTTTACTATGTAGATACATTTATAAATTATTTATTATAATTTTTTCACCAATTTCTTTTGCTCGTCCGCTTTCAATTAGATATTCACATGCATTCTTCATTGCAGGCACAATGTTTGCTCCGGTTCTATTAAATCCAAAGGCTCTTGCTGTCTCTGCGTATAACCCCTCACTGGTTATTCCTACGTATTTTCCTGCAATGACAAACATCGCCTCAGCTATTTCTTCAATACTTATATAGTTTATAGGCCTTATCTCACTATTAGGATCTGGGATACGTACCTTTACAGTTGGATCATTTTTTGAATAACAGAAATCTCCCTTTTTCACTATGAAATCTACTAAATAATTTTTCAGTACATACTCAGCAGAACTTCGAACCTTAATGGTAGCTTTTTGATTTCCAAATAAACAAGCTATCCTTTTACATATTAGCTCAAAATTTATTGGTCCTTCATTATCCACAACATATTGTATTACATTTGCAATATATTTTGCGTCTTCGGGATCCCTAGATACTGTTCGAACCAGGGATTCTTTATAATATTCAAACCCATATATATTATCTTGGCGGTGTCCTTTAGATTCATTTATTGATATATTTTCAAATGTCAAAAAGTCACTTACTTGTTTCTCATTATTATCCGAACACCCAATATCCTTTTCTGTATATTCAGCTATAGCACTTTCGACAGCGTTTAATAATTTTTGGCCTTCCGTTACTGGGTCCTTTATCCAATCTGTAGACCAAATCCTATATATTTTCCAACCCATATCTTCCAGAACAGCTTGTCTTAACCTATCACGTTCTCTTGCAGTTCTCGCAGAATGGTATGCTGCTCCGTCACATTCAATGCCAAGGACATACCTACCACTAATTGTTGGATGCTTAACAGTCATGTCAATTCGATATCCCGAACATCCAACTTGCGTGCCAATCTTATATCCTTTTCTATCAAGAAATTTATACACCGCTTCTTCAAAAGTTGAATCATGTTCCGCATGCTGACTCTCAGAAGTTTCTCTTAAGATAGATGCTGGGCCATTTATTGCGAAGTCTATGTAAGAGCGTAATAACTTAGGTCCTTCCGAACTTATCTTTTCTATTTCAATATCCGTAGGCATTATAGATCCAACTAATTTTACGTTGTACTTTGCCCTTGTTATTGCGACGTTCAACCTTCTTTCCCCTCCACCTTTGCTAAGCGGACCAAAGTTCATGTACATTTTTCCCGCTGCATCTTTAGCATATCCAATGCTAAAAATGATTGTATCCCGTTCGTCTCCCTGTACATTTTCAAGGTTTTTAACAAAAAACGCATCTTCCTTATCCTCATTAAAAAAACTTTCAAATTGTTGACTTTTTACCCTTATTTGTCGAATTGCATAGTCAATCGCCTGTTGTTGAACTTCACCAAATGCTATAACTCCTAGTGATCTTCCTGGGAACTTTTTAAAGTGTTCAAACACGAGTTCTGCTACTCTCTTCGCCTCAGCTACATTTCCCTTCTTACCACCTCTATCATAATACCCTTCCTTTACATAAACAAATTCTACTCCGTTATCTGGGATCTTATCAATATTTGATGGGAACGTTATCAAATTATTTTTGTATATCTTTGCATTTGAAAAAGCTATCAAATGTTCATGCCTGCTCCTATAATGCCACAATAATGTGCGCTCAGGCAATAATCCTGCTTCATCCAAAATCGACTCATACGCATTAGCATCATCCTCTTGTTCGTCGTCACAATCTGTATCATACATTTCATCATCTGAAGTAGATGCAGTAAAAAAACTTGTTGGCGGTAGTTGCTTGCTATCTCCTGCAATTATAACCTGACTACCTCTAAGTATCGCTCCTATTGCATCCTCAGTACATACTTGAGAAGCTTCATCAAATACAACAACATCGAAGTTATAACTTTCTGCTTCAAGGAATAAGCTTACAGAAAGCGGCGACATCATAAGACATGGTTTTAACGTTAATATCAAATTAGGTATTTCTTTAAACAGCTTTCGTAAAGGCATTATTTTTCTTTGTTTGTTAAGCTCTCTTTTTAATATACTTATCTCATCCTTACCTGAAGTAAATTTATCAACATTAGGAAGTTTGTCAATGAGCGTCTTTCTTACTCTAGCTCTTGCTATCTCTAATTGCAATTTATCCAAAGAAGCAAACTCGTTTATAGTTTCTTGATGTACTCGCGTTCTAAAATTCAATACTGAAGGAAATTTTAATAGTGCTGCATCTAACCATAATCTATAGAACCTTTTCGAGAAAATTGGGACTATATGTTTTGCTTCGATTCCCATAGTCTCAACTTTGTCGATATACTCATCTAGTCCTTCCTCTTTACACATTTCTCTTGAATTCCTAAAATCTATCCATTCCTCCAATAACGATAATCCATTAGCACACTTTTCGATACGATCCACAAGTGCAAATATACTTGTATTATTAAAATCCTTATCCTCTTCAAACAAAGATAGATACCATTTCCATTCACTTTCAACCGCTCTTAATTTATCCTGCATTACATTGTGATATTTCTCGGAATTCGCAATGTCTACTTCATCCGAACATATCTTTTCTACGAATTTTCTTTTATTTTCGCATGTTGTAACAGTATTTTTGAAATCTCTTGCCCATGTTAATGAATCCAGTATAACTTCCCAATCTGTGTTTATTCCATTGTATAAAAATTCATAGTTTTTCTTTAATTCTTCAGCCTTATTCTCAATCTGCTTAGAAATTTCTTGCATTTCTGATAGTTTACATATTCCCTGAACAATATTGTCAATATTTGTTTTATCTTTAGCATATACGCTCATCTTATCATAACTATTTATTAACCCCTGCAACTCCTGTGATGCTTTGCTCAGATGCACCTTTAATTCTTCTAGCCCTAGATCGTCAGCACGACGTCCAAGTGATAAAGTCGTGTCAACCCTATCCAATAATTCTTCATCTATAATAACCTTTAGTTTATTGTAGATATGCTTTATTGTGTCTTTATTGCCACTCAGTATCAATTCTCGTAGCTTAATAGGAACTTTCCCGCTAAAATGGTTTGAGATATCATTAAACAGATTTATTGCATTTTCTATATATTCAAAGTCTGTATGTTCTTTATTATAATATTCACCTAGCATACTGACCAAGTCGCCATTGTTCTCATCAATCCACTGTTTTAGTTCTTCAATTGAACGTAGCTTGTCCAGTGTTTTTATCACAAACTTGTCATCCATTTTCTTAACAATTGTTTTATATAGACTCCTTATTTGGTTCTTATCAGTTTTATAGTTACTATTAAATATCCTAAATACTGATGTGTATTCAGTTTTGAATCTTGCATATATCCCTTGATAATCAACACTTAGTATTCCTTTTTCAAATTCTTTACAGATGCTATCTATGCTCTCGTTATAGCTTTTTATTCTTATTTTTGCTTCTTGTATTGTTTTTTGTGTATTTTTAAATTTTTCTGAATCAAACCAATCTGGCAAAACTTTTGTTAGTTTAATCAGATTATCTAGAGTAGGTAAAATTTGCACGAAGCATTTATATCCCAAAATATCATCTACTCCAAGACTTTGGGATATTATCTTGTTCATTTCTATTAGACCTCCTGTTAAACCAAGTACTTTTGTCAAATAGTCTACT
>MGOW01000085.1:4961-5142 GCA_001797255.1 Clostridiales bacterium GWE2_32_10 | reverse complement strand
TTATTTCATATTATTACAGCATCTTTAGATTTCAGGGGTGGAAATATGATTTGCAAACAACTTATAGAGAGAATCCTCTGTGAGAGACAGAGTAAGACCAATATATCTGAGAGTTCCAATTCTATCAGTTATTATGATGAAGATACTGTTTTCGGAAACATGATTGATGATTTGACCTTTT
>MGOW01000085.1:0-4921 GCA_001797255.1 Clostridiales bacterium GWE2_32_10 | reverse complement strand
GGATATTGGCATTGACCCTTGATCAACATTGATGGAGAAATCAATGTATTATGTTTAATATTAAAACACATATTACTGCTATTATTATATATTGGAATTATTCTCTGAATGCAACCTAAAGAAGAACCAAAAAACACATATTATTTACTTGTCGGAGCAGAATGATTTGCTAAGCACTTCTTGTACAGTTTTCTTGAGGTTTTGCTGAGAAATAGGTCGAATAATTATCCCATTCATACCAATATTCAGGCATTCTTCTTGTTCGTCTTTCATAATATTAGCTGTGATACCATATATTGGAATATTTTTATTTCGCTCTCGAATGATCCTAGTGGCATGTATTCCATCCATTATTGGCATTTGTATATCCATGAGGATAAGTCCAAAATGGTATTTACCACTCAGGAAGGTGTCGACCGCTTCTTGGCCATTATTAACTACAATATGGGAAATTCTCATTTTGTCTAATAGTTTTGATATAACAATTTGATTCATTTGAGTATCATCTGCAACTAATATACAAAATCCATCTGGTACATCAGAAATTTGCTTCTTGATTGCTTTATGGAGCGCTATTCTCAAGAAAAAGTTACAAAATCTCAACCAGAATTCCGACAAATTAACAACAATAAAATCACCATCAATCAATGGCCTTTTCATTCTTGTGATAAGGAAAATATTGCATTCTGGGTACTGCTTTTTTAGCCTCAAAGCAATTTTAATCTGTTCGATCTCGTTAGCAATTACAATAATCAATAGATTCTTTGTAACTTGTTTCTCGTCAAAAAGGAGGTTGAGACCAACAAACGATGAGTGATCTTCTGCTGTACCTTCGTCTAGAACATCATTACATAATACTAAAACTTCCATTCTCTTTTCTTTCAGTTTGCAATGAACATATGTACATAAAGCTGGCTCAAATGGCAAATACACATAATACTCAACTCCTCTGACTGATTCTGTGCGACTTTTAATAGTGATACTCCCGCCAAGTGTATCAACCATCCTTTTAACTAATGCTAAACATGTTCCTTCGGCTCGATGCGAGTTAGTATTCACTATCGTATTCGGAGGAAACATTTCAAAAAGGAATGGAATCTCGTAATCTTTCACTGGATTTCCATTATCAACAATTGTTATAACCAATCCTTCCCCATTTAAAGATGAAAATCTTGCAGTTATTCTACCTTTCTCTGAGTTCTTTATAGAATTTGATAAAAGATTGGCTGTAATTCTGGATAAAAAGTGAGGCTCTCCAATATATTCTGCTGGGGTACCAGGCATAACTTCAGCTCGAAGCTCGACACTGTTATCAAGGCATCTTTGCTCAAATGGATAAATTGCATTGATTAATGTGTCGTATATATTGAAACGAATACTTTGATGGGGCATCTTGTTTTGATCAAACTTTGCATGATCCAAAGTATCATTCAATAAATTTATCAATCTGTTGAAAGAACTCCTGATACACTTCATTATTTCCTCATTCTTCATTGCTATCTCACTATCTTGTAATAATTCAATTAAACCACTCATTCCATTAAGAGGAGTTCGAATTTCATGAGACATATTAGCAAGATATCTGCTTTTTGCAGAGTTAGCTTCTTCTGCTTTTTTCATTTGTTCTTCTGCTTGCTCTGTTAATAATTTCAAATCAGATGTATCCACTAGTATTCCAGCAAGTTGTCCAGGTTTATTGGTTTTAAGTCCTCGGATAATATATGTCCGAGTCTTTTCAAACATAGTAACAATCTCCATTTCGACTCGGGTTCCATGCTCTAAGGCACTTTTAATCTGATTAGTTAGCTCTTCTTGATTTTCTGATGCAACATTGTGTTGAATTGTAGTCCAATTTGTTTCATATGGTCGATGAACAACTGGTTGAGTTGTTAGTATAAGTTCAGGATGATGGGTATCTTGAAAGGTCCAAATAATAACATTAGAATAACATAGTGCTGTATCTACAAGTTGATTTAATTCGGTATAAGTTTCTTTGATCTTATGATATTTATCAATATTCAGGATTTGGAGAAGGAATATTGATTGTCTAGTTGTGCTCAAAGTGATGATAGAATATTCATAGTCTTTTTGGAACTTAAATCGGACAGTGATTTCACTAATATAGTTAATTGAATTCATCATTGATTTCCATGCTTCATTGAACTTAGGTATGTCATCACTGTGAATACGATGAAACAACTGATGAATTCTGGGCCTCTTTGATAAACGCAAATCATTTATTATATCTCTATTAGCAACACAATGAAAAACCGAGAAATCCAAAGGATCTATGCAACAAAAAACGAAATCTGAAGATTTGGAGAAAAATTCAAAATAGTCAGAGTTTGGATCAATATTTGCTCGAATATCATTAAACTGATTAATAGGCAATAAAAATCCGGCATTAAATTTCTTTTGATTACCAGACAAAAATATATAACTCACATATTCTCCAATCGAAACACCCCCAATAACTCCTCCAGCCTCGTTTCATCCTACTCCTCATATTACTCCTCCATCATCATTTTAACCAACTCCTCAACAAACACCAAATTTAACTCCTGAACAGTCATATGATGGATACCAATACCAGATAACTCAAGAGCTTTGTTCATTGAACTGTTTGTATTGTAAACTCTCTGATTACCTGATTCTATATAAATTGTGTACTTTCCAAATGTTGTATGAGAACAATAAGATACTGATAGATACTCCATTTGATTCTCCTGAGAAGCATAAAGAATGGCAAAATGAGCATAATTTTTTGCTCCACATGAACATCTATTGGCACAAATCTTTCTGAGAAAAGAATTCAAAGAATTATACCATATTGCACCTCCATTATTTGCTATACAGTTATAGAACATTGTGTAATTAACATTCATTGAGAAAGACCCTCCATGAACATATATTACACTTCCATCTCCAGAGTATAGAGAAGATCCGGAGAAAAAACAGTTCGAAATATTAATATTTTTTTGATAATAATACCTTCCCAGATCATTTTTTCCATATCACAGCCCTGACGAAGACTCACAATATTCCCATTTCTAATAAAAAGAGGTATGAAAAACAATTTCAAAAACTTTGTTTGTTGTTTTTGTTCATTTTGAATTGGGCAACCGAATCGAATAATGAATACGAATAATGTGATTATGTTCGAAATCGTGTTATAAGAATAATTTTCTTGTGCTAGCATACTTTTTTGCTTTTTTGAGTTCTTTTTACCTGAATGAAAAAAGAAAAAAACAGAAATAGGATAGTTTGGTTGGAAAAACGTGAAATAATGATATCAAAAACAAAGAAAGCCATTATCAGCTTTTTCAAACACACAAATAAGATCTTGTTATCATAATTCATTCTGAATAAAAATTCCACAATAATTGATGAATCAGAAAACCAACATGAATCCTCAATAATATGTTTATAATTTTGCATTTTTCTAGAAATACTGTTTTCATTATGGTTTTTGTATATAGTCCAATTTGGTGTGCATGAGGGAAACCCTTTTTTCATTAATTGAAGTGGAATTTTTTGAAAATATTTGAAAACTTCTGCTCGATGGAATTTCGATTATGATATTGATTATTCTGACAGTATCTTTATATATGATGATCAAATAAGAAAAAAGAGCTCGAAAGGTGATCTGTAATATTCATTAAGACCACAACTTATGATACAAATCAACGCACCAAGGGCTTTTAATAGATCATATATACCAAATCGAAACTCAATATGATTTTTCTAGGAAAAAATGTAATACATTCCATAGTAAATTGAGATTTGGTTTACTTCTCTTAAAATGCCCATTTGAGTACCACCAAAATTAAGCCAATCAAAAGGATCATTCCACTTCCAATTCCTAAAATATAAGATGATAAAAGAATAAGGGCTGTTAGAATCATTATAGAAACTTTTTCGTTCAAATAGCTGAATTTCATAATCATCTGAAGTATAGCTATTGTTGCAACAGTGACTACAAAGAGTTCTGTAATGCATTCATATCGATAAACAGGGTTCATAAAACTAGAAAAATCGAGTTTTCTAAACCAGTCAAATTTTCTGGAATTGTTATTATTCATTCGTAACAAATATATCGGAAATATTGTCACCCATAATCTCCAAAATGTGTGCATTGCAGGGTAGATTTTCTCAAAATCCCTCTTAATAGAGTATCGATTATTGATTTGGTTTCGATACATCCCAAATATGTCACCTTCAACTTTCACTTTCTTTTTGTATAATGATTTCTGAAACTCTTCAGGATTGGTTATTGTTAGTGATGTATGATCATTCAAAAGCTCCTGATTAATGATGAAATTACCTTTGATTTCATCTTCAATTGCCAGTCTAACATACTGTCCATTAAGATCAAGTTCATGAATCTCAGAAAATGTCTCATGGTTACCCTGATAGGGCGATATTCCATATACTAAGGTAAACACAGACCTTTCTGTCTCGCCTGGAATTGGGATATTCCCTATTTGGTAAAGGTCAAACAAAGAGTGCCCTTTATTTGGTTGGGACATGGTATAGAGGCTAACAAAGGCGCTTCTTATGCCTATCTTCACTGGTACAAGCTCCTGGATGCTCATTATATAAGTGAAATGGTCTGATTTTAAACATCAATTAAACTTTGATGTTTAATTGAGCCATTTACTGGAAAAAGCTGACATATGTACAGATTTATGAATACTGGGTCCATTAACACATTAGAAAGTTAATACATACCTTAAAAATATATAAGACAATATAACAATTTCGGTTCATAATTCATTTGATGAATTAAACAATAAGAATCAATATTATTTAAGAGAATTTTTTTAAAATGTTTCTGGGAATAGTATGTTATTGTATGTACTCTGTAAGTGTATGCAGAAGAGTAGGATTCAAAAATCTGGACCTATATACAGAAGGATGA
>MGOW01000084.1:29349-44704 GCA_001797255.1 Clostridiales bacterium GWE2_32_10 | reverse complement strand
TAAATAAAATAATATATAATGACAAAATAAAACAAGTATATCTTAAACTTGATGAAATAAGCATTGCAGAGGCAATTGAAACTAGGAAGCTTGAGGGTATAGAAATAGTGGAGAATATTGTAAAAATATTGAGTGATGAGGAATTATGCTTGAAAATAGTGAAAGTATAGAAGTTTGAAAAGTAGATGAGAGGTGGTGCCAATGAGAAAATTTATATTAAAGAAAAAGGATATAGTAATGATAGACTTTGAATTATCAGTAGGAGAGTTAGAAACAATACAGTGCAAAATAATAGAAGTAAACACGGAAATGTCAAAGAACATGCCGTATGGGATAGCATTAACTGGGGAAGGTCTAGTAAACTGGTTGAATAGTAGGTTTATACCTAAAAACAGGGTGTTTGTAGAGAATATATTAGCGGCACTTGAAAATAACAAAGAGCCAAGGCTGCTGAATTTGCTAAGTGTAACGCTGGGACTTAGTTTGACTGATGATTATTGGGTGGTGCCTTATGGAAATAATTACACATGGGAAAAATATAATCTATTTGATAACGGTTTTTCAGAAACACTAAGTTTAGTAGCATTTACTGGTTACAACACGAAAATAAAAGGGCTGGTTAGCTCTCCTGAACCTACAACAAACGGTATGCTAAAGAAATGCTGGAGAAGGCTAAAAGATACGGTAGAGTTATACAAGGGGGGGACAGAGGGATTCGCTAACTCTGGGAATGAGCCATACTCAGAATATTATGCGTATCAGGTAGCAGAAGCAATGGGACTTTATGCAGTAAAGTACGATCTACATAAGTGGAAGGGTACACTGTGTTCAACGTGTGAGTTATTTACAAGTAAAGAAAGATCATTTGTACCTGCATATTTAGTATATGGGGACAAAAAAGTGCCAGAAATATTAAGAAATGTAGCGAATACACCTTTGTATAATGAATTGGTAGATATAATGGTATTTGACACAATTATAATAAATGCGGACAGACATTTTAACAACTTTGGATTTATACGAAACAATACCACAGGTGAGATAGAAGGCTTAGCGCCTATATTTGATAATGGAATATCTTTATTGGTATATGCAATGGATAGTGATTTTAATGATATTGATAAATATATAAATTCCCTAGACATGACATTTGCATTTATAAACGCAGGCAATTTAGATGATATAAAGAAGCTGATGACAAACGAGCAAAAAGAAAGAGTAAGGAAGCTTATAGACTTTAGGTTTACAAAGCATAAGAAGTACAACCTACCTGATAAGAGGTTACAGGAAATAAATAATTTGATTAGAGAAAGAGCAAGGTATTTATTGAAGTAGGTGTATCTTAAAAAATATAAGAAACAATAGCACAGGCGAATAAATTAGGCCTGATTTATAAATATTTATATAAAAAAAATGAAAGTATTACATATTTTTCGTATAAAAAACTTGACGTTATTGAAAATGTATGATATATTTTAATTGGTGATGAATATGAAAAGAAAGATTATGGAAGATTTAAAAAAATGGAAAGAAGAGCAGAGTAAGATGCCATATATGCTTGTTGGAGCAAGGCAGGTAGGGAAAACGTATATATTAGATAACTTTTGCAAGGATAATTATAAAAAATATGTATATATAAATCTTGAAAAAGAAGATAATATACGTGAGATTTTCGAAAATAGCTTGGATCCAGAAAGGATAATAAGTAGTATTGCAATAATAAAAGGCAAAAGGATAGTTCCTGAGGAAACTATAGTATTTTTAGATGAAATACAAATAAGTGAAAGAGCTATTACAGCATTAAAATATTTCAATGAATCAGAAGTAAGATATCATATAGCATGTGCAGGGAGTTTGTTAGGTGTGGCATTAAACAGATTTAAAAGCTCATTTCCAGTGGGGAAGGTTCATAGAAAGTACTTATATTCAATGGACTTTGAAGAGTTTTTATGGGCTTTGGGGGAGGAAATGCTTACAGAAGAGATAAGAGAGGGATTTAAAAAAGATAGAGCTTTAATGGAGCCGATACATGAGAAGGCAATGAACATATATCGGGACTATTTATTTGTTGGAGGCATGCCAGCATCAGTATTAGAGTATATAAAAAATAAAAAGGACTTGAGTAGGTATGATAGGATTATTAAAAAGAATATAATAGGTGATTATATAGCAGATATGACTAAATATACAACAAATGCAGAGAATATACGCATAAATGAAGTATATAAATCTATACCCAAACAGCTTGGCAGAGATAATAATAAATTTAGCTATACACTTGTTGATGAAAAAGGAAATAAACGCATGTATGAGACCTCGATAGAATGGCTTATAAACAGTAATTTGGTAAACAAATGTGTGCTTGTAAAGACACCTCAAATACCACTAACTGCTTATGAAGAGGATAATTATTTTAAAATATACTTAAATGATGTAGGGCTATTGACAGAGTTATCAAATATGACTCCATATGATATAGTTAGTGAAAGTAGTAACTTATATAGAGGAATGTTGACAGAAAATTATGTTGCACAAACATTAGCAAGTGGTGAATTAGGATTAAACTATTGGAGATCGTCTAATGTGGCAGAAATTGACTTTGTATTGAGTATACAAGGGACTGTGATACCCATAGAAGTAAAATCAGCTACCAACACAAAATCAAAGTCATTAAATGTGTATAAAGATAAATATAAACCAAAGTACGCTATTAAAATATCAGGTAAAAATTTTGGATTTGTTAATGGCATAAAATCAGTTCCTTTATATGCAGCATATATGATAAAAGAAATAGATAAATTTGGTACAGTGTGAAAGTTCACTTATTAAATAAAATTAAAAAGGACAGGAGGTTTTTTGTTGTGAAAATACTTGAAAGTGTAATGGAGCGAGTAATTAAAAGGGATCCAAATGAGCCTGAATTTCATCAGGCAGTAAAGGAAGTACTAGAATCTTTAGAACCGGTAGCTGAAAAAAATCCTGAATGGGTTAAAGCTGGAATATTCGATAGGATTGTTGAACCTGAAAGGCAGATTTCTTTTAGAGTGTCATGGGTTGATGATAATGGTAATGTACAAGTAAATAGGGGTTATAGAATTCAGTTCAATAGTGCGATTGGACCTTATAAAGGTGGCATAAGGCTACATCCTTCTGTAAATGCCAGTATACTTAAATTTCTTGGATTTGAGCAGATACTCAAAAATTCATTAACCGGACTTCCGATGGGAGGCGGCAAAGGTGGCAGTGACTTTGATCCAAAGGGTAAGTCAGATGGTGAGGTTATGCGTTTCTGTCAGAGCTTTATGACGGAGCTAGAAAGGCACATTGGTGAAAATACAGATGTTCCTGCTGGAGATATGGGAACTGGTGCAAGAGAGATTGGTTATATGTATGGACAATACAGGCGACTCAGAAATGACTTTACAGGAGTTTTAACAGGTAAAGGGTTAACTTGGGGTGGGAGCCTTGCAAGGACCGAAGCTACAGGCTATGGACTCTGCTACTTTATGGATGAAGCTCTTAAGGCTAAAGGGAAATCATTTAAAGGAGCAACGGTTGTTATATCAGGTTCAGGTAATGTTGCTATATATGCAACAGAGAAAGTACATCAGTTAGGTGGTAAGGTTGTTGCATTAAGTGATTCAAACGGATATATTTATGATCCAGAAGGTATCAAGCTAGAAACAGTTAAAAAGATTAAAGAAGTTGAGAGAAAAAGAATTAGCGAATACATAAAGTACCATCCTAATGCAAAGTACACTGAAGGTTGTTCTGATATTTGGACGATTAAATGTGATATTGCTCTTCCATGTGCAACACAGAATGATATTGACGAGAATTCCGCTAACATGCTTGTTAAAAATGGATGCTATGCTGTTGGAGAAGGTGCAAACATGCCGTCAACTCCTGAAGCAATTGATGTATTCATCAAGAATAAAGTTATTTTTGCACCTTCGAAGGCAGCTAATGCCGGTGGAGTCGCTACATCAGCACTTGAAATGTCACAAAACAGCATGAGGTACTCATGGACATTTGAAGAAGTTGATGCTAAACTTAAAGATATTATGGTTAATATTTACAAGGCTGCTAGTACAGCTGCAAAAGAGTATGGATATGAGGATAACCTTGTTGTAGGTGCAAATATTGCTGGATTCTTAAAGGTTGCAGATGCAATGTATGCACAGGGGATAACGTACTGATGTTAGCAATCAAAATATTAAAGAATAAAATTTGAATTACATAAATAATTATGAAAATAGTAATAGTGGTAGTCTTGAATTTTTTACTTAGTTACATTATAAGTAAAAATTCAAGACTACTTAATTGTTTTGATATAGTCTGTTTACCATATACAAAGCACAGAGTGAAATGAAAAATATGCCGTTTAAGGATTTTTTGGCATATGTGTACGAGATGCAAGGTGAAAGTATTAAAGATACTACAAAAGAGTGCTATGTTAATTATAGTAAGCAAATAGTTAAGGAATTAGGAGACATAAAAATAGGGGATATAACAGAAGATGATTGCAGAAGATTCATAAATAACCTTCCTAAGAAAAAGCATAAAACGAATGGTGTGTCAGAGTATTATGCTAAAAAATCTATACATAAGGTCTATGTCATATTGGGCGTAGTAATAGAGTATGCAGCAAGAAAGAAACTTATTGAAGCAGATTTTATGGAATATATAGATGAACCATTATCAAATAAAACACCTGTTAAGAAGAATAAAGCATTCGTGCCTGAAGATAAAGAAAAAATACTTGTTGCAGTAGCGGATGATATACAAATGAACGCCTTTGTTAGAATAAGCATGGATACAGGGATAAGACCTTCAGAAATAATTGCTTTACACAAAGAAGACATAGATTTTGAAAATAAGACAATAGATATTAACAAAACAATCTCGAAGAAATTTAATGTAGACTTTAAAAAGTTAACAACAAAGAAAGTAGGAGTGGAAATACTTCCTATAAAAAATGATAAAGGCGGAGATGTTGACAAATCAAGAAGGGTGTTATCATTAAATGATGAAACATTAAAAGCAGTAAAAGCACATATAAATGCAGTGGAGAAAGACAAAGCGTTGGTGAAAAAAGAGAAAAAAATGGAGCGGGTCAGGTATTGTTTACAGACATGAATGGAAAGATAAGAGATTATGATTTCTTTTACAGGAGATACATAAAGCTTTTGGAAAAAGCGGGCTTAATGAAGGGACAATGCAATCTTTATAGATTCAGACATACATTTATTACTGATGTTTCAAAAAAATTCCCATTAGTATTGGCATCAAGAATGGCTGGACATAATAGTGTGACTATGACTGAAAAATATGTTATGACAACTCAAAATGAAATAATTGAAGCAAGTGCTCAATATGTAAATAAGCATTGAAATTAAATAGTAAATGTAAAATGGGCATACATTGGCTATACAAAAAGTCCTGTTGGCTATACAAAAAAATAAGGGTTTCGGCTATAGTTAATATAGCTGAAACCCTTGTTTTATATGGTCTGCCGAAAACGGGAATCGAACCCGTACGGTATTGCTACCACTGGATTTTGAGTCCGAGTTTCTGAAAATTAAGTAAAATATTTCCAGAAACTCTCTCTAGGACTTTGATTCAAAACTCGCACATCGGACTATTTTTCATTTCACACACTGGACTCGTAACTGATGAGTATTATAGCACGTAGAAATGATGATTGCAAGGCCTGGAGCGAAAAAAGATGAAAATTAGTTTAAATTTTTCTATAAAGTATTGAAAAAGACATACTTGTGTGATAATATTAAACTAAGGTGGTGGGAGATATATGAAATATTATGAAAAATTAAGCCAAATGGGAACCTTTGAAATGAAAGATATGATAGCTATCATCAATAACGCTAGTACTGTTAAGTCTGTGCTTAAGGAATATCTAGGAAAGGGCTATATAATAAGAGTAAAGAAAAATTTATATGCAGCTGTAAACTTATCAACAGGCAATACCTTTGCAGATCGCTATCAAATAGGATGTGCAGTGGCAGAAGATGCATATCTATCACATCATAGTGCAGCTGAATATTATGGTTTTGCAAATCAGGTTTTCAATGAAATCTATGTAACTACTAAAAAGAAAATTGTGCCATTCGAGTATAATAACACGAGATACACATTTGTAAGTCCAGAACTCTATGCGGGTGTCATAAGCCCGGAAACGAGAAGAGGAATCAGAGTGACAGATACAGAAAAAACGATACTTGATTGCATCAACAATATGGATAGAGCTGGAGGGCTTGAGGAAGTCTTAAAAATAATAGAAAGCGTGACTTATTTAAACGAACAAAAGCTAATAGAATATCTTAATGAATTTGACAAGAAGTTTTTGTACCAAAAGGTTGGATATATGCTGGAAAAACATGCTAATGACCTGAGATTATCTCAAAAGTTCTTTGAACACTGTCAGAGTAATATAGGGAAAAGCAAGAGATACTTGATAGCAAGAGAAGAGTTATTACGCCAAGAATACAATAGCAAGTGGAACTTGATTGTGGAAGGTCGACTTAGTGACATATTAGGACAAGGAGGGGGAGAGCTTGTTTAAATATGAAAGAGATTTGCTAGAAAAACGTGCGAAAAATCTAAATTTTATTAAAGATACTTATGAAAAGGTATACAGACTGTCAGATATCCTTAGTGATATGAATGCGAATGAACTATATCGAGATTCACTAGCACTCAAAGGTGGCACAGCAATCAACCTAACAGTATTCAACATGCCAAGATTGTCAGTAGATATAGACTTTGATTTTATACTACCAGTATCAAGGGATGAGATGATAGCCAAACGCGAATTAATCAACCAAAGTTTAATCAAGTACATGTTAGCGAATGACTATTATTTGAGTGATAAAACGAAGAATCCGCACACACTTGACTCATGGGTATTCTACTACATCAATACATCAGGAAACAGAGACAATATAAAGATTGAGATTAACTATTCAAATCGTGTACATATACAAGAAATAACACAAAGAGAAATTACGACAGATGCGCTAAGTTCAAGATACAAAGTAACTACAATAGGAAAAATAGAACTATTTGGCAGTAAATTAGCTGCACTTGTAGGTAGAACAGCTGCGCGAGATTTATATGATATAAGCAATATGGTTTACTATGGTATCATTGATGGTGAGGACTATGATTTGCTTAGAAAATGCTTTGTGTTTTACTACACGTTGTCGGCACAAACAATTGATATGCAAGGTGATATCGAGAATATAAATAGCATTACTATGCGCAAGATTAAGACAGACTTGTACCCAGTAATCAGCACTAAGGAAAAGTTTGACTTAGAGGCTACTAAGAAGCGAGTATATGACTTTGCGAAGGAGCTAATATCACTGAGTAAGGATGAAGTGGAGTACGTGAAGTGCTTTGAGAATAAGGAATATCGACCAGAGCTGTTGTTTAGAGATGTAGAGATTGTAGAGCGAATCAAGGATCATCCGATGGCACTCTGGAAAATGAGGAAGTAATTACTAACCGAGATGTTTATATTGAGAAAAACACGAAAGTTAGGAAAAATCGATTATTAGTTTGAAAAAATCACCAAAAGGTTTTTTTGTCTAAAAAAACACGAAGGGAGCATAGTGTATGAATGATAAAGTTATATTAGCGGAAGTAATGAAAATCGCTGATGAGATCAGAAAAGAATTTAATACGAAAGATATAATACTTTTTAGTTCATATGCATATGGAGAGCCTACAAAAGAAAGTGATATAGATTTATGTATCGTTATGAATAAGACCACAGAAAGAAAACGTGAGATACTTAAACAGATAAGAACTAGAATTATAAATATTGCAACAAAACCTATTGACCTGCTTGTGTATAACAAAGATGAGTTTGAAGAGAGAGCGACACTTAACTCTACATTTGAGTACAAAATAAAAAATGAGGAGTTGAAAGTAGGATGTTAGGTATTTTAGAGACACAGGACTTAGGGTGTTGGTTTGAAAAAAAGTAACCAAAGGCTTTTTTGATGAAAAAACACGAAGGTGAGTAAATATACGAAAGTGGGTGGCGAGATTGAAACTAGTAGAAACGCAGCATATAGAGTTGAAACGTGAGATACCAACTGATTTGGCAAGTGAGATTATTGCATTTGCTAATACAGATGGTGGTAAGATCTATATAGGTGTCGAAGATGATGGGACAGTAGTCGGGGTAAGTGACCCGGATGATGTATCGCAAAGAATATCAAACATACTTTCATATGCGATAGAGAAGGATTTAAAAGGTTATGTGAGTATAGAAAATGAAATAATCGATGGGAAAAATGTGATCGTAATTCATATAGCTAGAGGTGTTGACAGACCTTATTACATAAAGAGTGCAGGGCTTATGCCAAAAGGCGTATATGTTAGGGTTGGAACCACCAAGAAACAAGCATCTGACGAACTTATTAAACGTATGATCCATGAAAGTATGGACATGAGCTATGAAGGCAAGGTTTCACCAGAACAGGAGATGACATTTAAGTATATAGAAAAGAAATTTGCAGAAATGGAAAAAGAGTTCAGACCAAACGCACTAAACTTTAAAAATGATGATGGCAAATATAATTTTGCAGCATTTCTGTTTTCCGACCAGAATACATATGACATCAAATGCGCGACATACGAGGGATTAAACAAGATAGTGTTTAGAGACAGAGAGATATGCGATGGTAGTTTGGTCGAGTGTTTAGACAAGGCACTCATTTACGCCAAGTATCACAACATGACAAGAGGCGTCATTACAAGTAACCCAGCAAGAATAGATCAAAAAGATTATCCTGGAGACTCGATCAGAGAAGCTCTTATCAATGGAATTATACATAAAGACTATTATATAAACGGTTCAACAAGACTTGAATTCTTCGATATGCCTACGGGGCTAACAGAGCAGGAGAAAGTGATATATGCGTATGTAAGGAAAAATGGAAGTGTGACGAGGAAGGAAGTATCAAATATATTAGTGATAGGTGAAACAAGAGCAAAGACATTGATCAAGCAAATGATTAATATGGGCATTATCGAAAAGTCGGGAGATAATAAAAATACTATGTATAAAATAATGGAGTGACCTCAAAGTGACCTCAAAGTGCCCCCATGGTGACCTCAGGGATAACTGCTTGTTGGGAAAAGGCTTCGAGAGAAGTCTTTTTTAGTTTTAATGAAAATATTATTAAAATTTAGTTTATTACTTGACAAAAGGAAAAAAGAGTGATAATATAAATATATGTTAACCATGACAAATTTGTCAAGATTGACAAAAAAGGAAAGGATGAGAAAAATGGAAAGATTATTTGGTGAGTATATATCAAGGAAAAGAACCGAGAAAGGGGTAACAATTAAGCAGATTGCAGAAGAGTTGAGCATTACTCCGGCATATTGGTCAGATATTGAAAAAAGTAGGCGAAACCCTCCTGATATAGAGGCGCTTGAAAGAATTTCAAAGATTCTTCAGCTAAGTGCAGAAGAGAGGGATAATATGCTCGACTATGCAGGCAAGGATCGGGATGAAATAGCACCAGACCTACCTGAATATATAATGAATTTACCAGAAGCTAGGACAGCATTGCGAAAGGCGAGAGATAAAGGGAAGCAAGATGATTTTTGGAAGTCAATAATTGAAAAATTAGACAAGGAGGATAAATGATATGGGTAAAAGTGCTTTTGAGGGTGAATTAGATAGAAGTTGCTACAATAAACTTTACAAGGAGATGCAAAAATATATAGAAGATAATTGTGATAGTATAGAGTTTCACAGGAAATCTAATTTTGTGAGAGAGGTACAGTTTGCATCTTTGGAAGAAATGGGTATAGAAAGAGTTACTAAAATACAGCAAAATGATGATAATTTAACCTTTAATGTTATCGTAAGCTGTGATATAGAAATAGAGGAAACGGTTTCACGTAATAGAGAAACAGATGGGGTCAACCAATGGTTTATAGCTAGCTGTAGTGCAGACTTTGATGGAGAACTGAAAAACTTCAAAGTGAATGATATTGGAGCTTACAACTGATAGGAGGAAATGAGCATGAATCTGACAGATAATTTAGCGCCTATTATAAAGAAAAACCAATTTGATAAATTTGCAACTGACTTTTTGCAAAAATATTGTCCAGAGGCCCTTATTTCTCCTATACCTGTTCCGATTGAAACAATAGCAAGTACGGGAATGGGCCTAGTTGTAAAGTATGTGAGTATCACAGAAGATCTAAGCGAGTTAGGTAAAATATTTTTTACTGATGGTTCGACAGATATTTATCTAAAAGAAACTGATGAATACAGAACGGTAGAAGTTAAGAGAGGTACAATTTTTATAGATAATGATGTACAGGCGAAGAGAAATAAAGGTTCAGAACGGTTCACACTAGCACATGAATGTGTTCACTGGGACAAACATAGAATGTATCACTTGCTTCAATCCACAGCAGATAAAAGCACCGCGGTAGCACATAGGTGTCCAAATAAAACATTTACAGAAAATAATGCTCGGACTGATGAAGAATGGATGGAATGGCAAGCTGACGGTATTGCTGCAGCAATACTTATGCCTCGGGAAGTATTTCTAAAAAAAGCACAAGAAATTGCGATTAAAGAAAAAGAACAATTAGTATCAAAAATAGCAGCATACTTTCGAGTATCTGAACAGGCGGCAGAAATACGATTATCTGAATTGAATTCGAGTTTTAAAAATTTAAACTTTATGGGATGTATTTAGAAAGATATAGATACAGTATAAAATCCTTGACCTCAGTCATGTCATTAAACTGTACTGAACAAACAAAAAACCAATGCGTCAACATTGGTTGGATAAGACTTAATCATAAAATTAAATTTGAATGTTTGTATGATAACATAGTTTTATGGAAAAGTCAATCCCTTTGTTTATAAAAATAAAGGAGGGGAGCATATGGCTACCAACAAACCTTATGGTGATAACGCAAGAAAAGGCTTGTGGGCGATAGGTCTCAGTTTAAGAATCCAGTAACTGGATTGTATGTCAAAAGAGATACAACAACAGGTCGTATTATGGACAATAAAACATCCGATCCAGGCAAAGCTTTCAAAGGCGTAAAAAAAGAAAACTAGGATAGCAAAGAGCTATTCCTAACAAATCACATTTCTAAAGGAGAAATAAAACTATGGCAAACGTAATAAGACAAACGTTAACAGCTAATGTAATACCGGAATCACAATATGGAGTGGGGTATGATGTGATAAAAATTGATACTCTATTTGAAACAGATACGCCGATTCCACAGGATATGGCATGGTACATACCAGCAGGTCCAGTAATACCCCAATATATCATTGATTTGATAGAAAAGAGTGGACAAGAGATTCCCTACCTACACCCAATTCCAGCATCTTATTTTGAGGGGGTAGAGGATGTGCAGATTCAAGCTGCTTCGGGAAATGAGGAAGAGGTTTTAAAAGATGTATCAAGGCTTTTACTAGAATCGGTACTAAAAAAGGTTGTATTTACACCTATAAACGGTAATGTATATCAATATTCTTATGAAATAAAGGCCCAAGCAGATCAAAATGGAAACTTCAAGTTTAAATTTTCTATTCCGCTCAAGGGACTTGGATATCAAGGAATGAATGAAGTATCTGCAGATATTATACTTCCAAAGGGTGCAAATCTTGATGCAGCGGTTACACAAGGACAAGATCCTAACGGAAACGTGATAGAGGAGCAAGTTGTTTCAACTAATACAAATCGTAAGGTTGTAAGTTTTTATTATAAAACCGACCCAGAATTCATAGTTAGTTATAGATACTAGAAGTATATAAAGTTGACAACTATTTATAAAAAGACCGAGAAATCGGTTTTTTTATTGCTTATTTACACCTCTACAATATAATCCAAGCGCGCTTCTCGAAGCGTATAACGCGTCATATTAAATTATAAATAAATATATCATCCAAACCCAAAATTGATTTTAGACGCGTTTAAACGCGCATGAGTGGCGTGTGTTTTGGAGGTGAGTTTGGGCCTTGGATTGGCCGCTGTGGCTGCTTTGAGAGGAAAATATTAAATAAATTTTTACTTGTCATAAAATGCCTTCTAGCGTGCTATGTGTATAGATTTCACTTAATAAATAAAAATCATAAAATTGGCAAAGAAGTAAAAAAATGTAAAAAAGGATTGACAAATTTCGAAGGGCACGTTATGATGATGATGTCGACGAGCAGCAAACCCGTGTAGCTAGCGGGTTGAGATGAATTTTAAGAGAGGAGCTGAGGTTATGAATAAAGATAAAGATTTAAAATCTGACAGACTAAAAGTTTTGTTTACAGATGTTAATCGGACGGGTATACATGATGAACTAAATATACCTAGTAATAATGTAAATGATTTAGCAAGAGATTTGCACTATGCAAATCATATGAGTGAACTATATAAAACAAATATAGTCGCAAATAGGTTTAACATCATTACTTGCGAAAATCAGACAGTAGGCCTTATGGCGGTTAAGTATCTAGCGCCTTATGTAATGCAGAAGCTTGACGGTAATGTAGATAAAAAAGGTACAGATAGTGGAAATCATGGAATTTATGAAATATGCGAACTGGCTAAGATTCGGTATGGATCCTGAAATAGCGGTGGATGAAATTGCTGAGGTAGGTGATACCTTTGTAAAGCGAAAATCTAAGAAACGAAAACAATCTATATTTTCATGGGATGTACGTAGTTCGGAACCTATCGTACTAATACTGACGAAAGAAATGCGAGGTCTAGTTGCAAACACTATGCTAGCAATTAATAAGCAAATGGAAAATAGGCGGTATATATTTATCATCAAAGAAGTAAGTGATGATATAATGCCGATACCAACGTTTGCTATGGGGGATTTTGCAGCTGACGATACGACAGAGTTTATATCTGAACTGACGTTTAAGTATCGATTTAACGCATATCACATCGAAAACCCAGCAGCTGATGGAAGCTATATGCAGAAGGTTTTCACTGAAATGGCAGAAAATAAGGGGTATACACTTGCAGAAGATCTTGATATAAAATATGTACTGAAAAACTTGGTCAAATATCGAAGAAGAGCTTATGAATACAATGATTCAGTAAAGCAGTTAATTGATAAAGTGATTTCAAATAGGGTAGATAATAGCAATGTAGAACTTACACACGAAGACTTTGCTTTTATGGAAAGGGGACGTAGTAAGCTAGAGCAAAGCAGTACACCAAAAATTGGCGCGATAGAGCTGATGAACAAAGAAATATACGGTATGGAACATGTAAAGGCTCAAATACTGAACTGCATAAAAAGAGCAGAGGTTGCTAAGGCAAGAGAAGCAATGGGACTTATAAGTAAAAATGTGATAGGCCAAGTCTATATGTTTGCGGGTCCTCCAGGTACAGGTAAAACGGAGATGGCAAAGCATTTTATGAATATCATGAAAGAAAAGGGGATATTAAACGGTGATCGATTTATCAGTATATCATCGCTACATATGAAAGGATTTTATGTCGGACATAGCGCACCTAAGGTGGAGTCAATCGTGGTTAATCATGATGCCATATTTATAGACGAGATATACGCACTCGCAGCAAGTGACAATGGTAGACTTGATACATTTTCACAGGAAGCACTAGCAGAGCTGTGCATCCAACTAGAAAAACACAGTAAGGATAAGTTGATCATCTTTGCAGGCTATGGGGGTGCTGTATCTGATAAAAACAACAAGCTGAAAGAATTTTTGGATGCAAACCCGGGAATCTCAAGTCGTATCAACTTCACGATCGACTTTAGCATGAAAAAATGCCGAAAGCGAGCTTGTAAATATATTTAAAACATTAGTTCAAAATGCTGACTATCTACTTGAAGACGGATGTGAGGAAGTTGTCAGGGATTATGTAATGAAATATGCAAAAGCTGAAAATTTTGGTTATGGTAGAGAAATGCGCAGGATATTTCAACTGGCTATCACAGAGCAGGTCACTAGACTTGAGCTTGCTACACTAACTAAAGATAACATGATGCTTTTAACAAAATCAGATGTAAGAAAAGCAGTACAACAAGTCATGCATGCAATGCAGCTTGTAGAAAATAAAAATACAAAAATTATAGGGTTTTAACCCGAAGGAGGAGATTTATATGATAGAAAATAAAGAAGTAGAAAATTATGAAGGACTTTTACAAGCAGTTGAAGAACTAGCAAATTTTAATGACGAGGGCGACGTTTATGGAATCGTTGGCGGATGTACATACTTAGATAACAAGGAAAGTTTTAGAAATGTAAAGATAAAGATATTTGAGGTAAATGGAGAAAAAACATTTGTGACAGAAGATGAGATGCCTAGACCAAACTTTTTAGAACCAGGGAAGGTTCCATTTATAGTCACACATGACGAGTTAAAAGACATAGTTTTAATAGACAAGTACATAATGTCACCAAGTACAAACTTGGAGATTAAAGATCTCATAGGGCTTCTAGAAAGTATAACGGGTATGGAATGTAAAGCGTTTAGTACCGCATATATCGATTTATCAAAGCAACATAGAATATCAGTGTATTTTGTAAAAAAAGGTGAAAGCATTGAGGTGAGTGAAAATCAGTTCGTATTAGATTATATGTTTTGCATATCACCTGTAAAGCTAGATATAGTAAGCATCAAAAGGGATGAAGTGACTGACAAGCTGATAAGAGTAGACACGATCAACAAGCTAATGATGATGAGAGGAAATGTTTTTATGCTGACAGATGGCTCAGATTATTTCAAATCATATATCAAACGAGAAAATGGTGAAAAAGTAATGGTATATATATTGTTTGAAAGATTGCTGCACCAACTGATATTTGAGGACGGTGCAAAACTTGCAAAAAATACAGAATTAGTAAGAGTGGAAAATAAAGACCTCATGATCAAAGGGGATTTTGTACTTGATATACAAAAGGATATAAATGACGAGTACATAGGTAATTATAAGCTAGCTATACGAAAGTACAAAGTAGAGTGCCCACAAGGAAATAAAGCAACAGATGTAATATATCACCGCTACGGAGACGATATATTACTTGACATAGAAGATATCATGGATATAGAAGGCTTTTTAGACACAATGTGCGAACTTTACAGAAAAGAATTAGAACACTTAAAAGAAGGTGAGTAAAATGATATCCAAATCAAATTATATATCGTATAGACGCTTGTGGCAGAGATAAATGCAAATACACATACAAGAATGGAAACTGGAAAAGTGGTTGGAGAAGCTGCACGAAACATCTTACCAGGTGGAGTACTGATAGAGTACAATAAGGACCCACAGGTAATGGCAGATCAAACAAGAAAGC
>MGOW01000084.1:8881-29327 GCA_001797255.1 Clostridiales bacterium GWE2_32_10 | reverse complement strand
CATCTACGAAGCGACATTTATCTACAAGGACCTCATCGCAATGTGCGATATACTTATGGTAACAAGAAATGGAGTTGTTATATTTGAAGTGAAATCAGCAACAGAAGTCAAAGATGAATACATTGACGACGTAGCCTTTCAAGAATATGTGATCAGTAAGTGTAGGTTCACAGTAGATCAGGCAAATATCATATATATCAACACATACTATGTGAGAAACGGAAAACTAGAGTACGACAAGCTATTTACCATAGCGGATATAACAGAAAAAATAGATGAACGCAGGAATATCATCAACATCAACGAAGATCTAGGTGTCATCAATGCAATACTAAAATACGACATGCCAAAAACGCACATAGGTAAACAATGCAAGAAACCAAATGAATGTGACTACTGCAAAGCCTGTTGGGAGCACATCCCTGATTACAGTGTGTTTAATCTCTACAGAGTAAGTGACAAAGCATACAGCTACTACGAGGACGGGATCATCACACTTAACGATATCCACGAAAGTGGAATCCCACTCAAAGGCATACAAAAACTACAAGTAGACACACTTCTAAGCGGCGAGCCTGTCATCAATAAAGTAGCGATTAAGAAGTTTATAGATAATCTCAAATATCCGCTATATTACCTAGACTTTGAAACATTCCAAGAAGCCATACCAAGTCACGACGGTATAAGACCCTATGAACAAGTGCCGTTCCAGTACAGTCTACACATACAACACGAGGCAAATGGAGAGCAAGTGCACAAAGAATTCCTAGGTAAAGAAGGCACCAACCCCAAAAGAGCCCTAGCAGAACAAATATGCCAAGATATAGGACTCGCAGGTACGGTACTTGCCTACAACATGAGCTTCGAAGGTACAGTACTGAAAAAGCTAGCAGAAGAATATCCCGACCTAGCAGATCATTTGCTAACGATAGCAAGTAACCTAGACGACCTACTCATACCATTTCGTGAGACATGGTACTACACTAAAGAAATGAAAGGATCATTCAGTATCAAATCAGTACTACCAGCACTCTATCCACCAGAAGCCATGGCAGCATTCCCAAGGATGGCAACAATGACAGCCGAAGAAGTAGACGAGACAAGACGAAACCTGCTCAAGTACTGTGGGCTGGATACATATGCAATGGTGAAGGTGCTAGATAAGCTGAGGGAAGTGGCTGAGTGATAGTGATAACAGAACATCGTATGAGGGAGATACGGTGTTTTTGTTTGAGTGGAAAATCAGAAAAAAGTTAAGCAAAAAGTGACAAATTTGGCTAAAATCCTTGTCAAATTTGGAAAAAAAGATTATAATGGTGAATAGGGTTAATAGAGATGAAGAGCGTGTGGGGACGCGTAAGCTAAATCTAAGGGGACAGATGTAGGACATTTGTTTGTTTGGGTTGCGCTGAACGGCGGAACTGTACGATTTTTTGTGTATATAAAGGAGTAATTAGGAGGACAGGGGAATGGGATATATATTAAAAAAAGTAATAGTAAAAAGATACAGATCTATTAACAACTTGGAAATACTATTCAAAGATGGTGAACCATTAATAATATGTGGGTCTAATAATATTGGGAAAACAAATTTCTTAAGAGCATTAGATTTGTTTTTCTCATTGGATAAGGAAAAATTTAATGCGCAAAGAGATGTTCCATTTAACATAGCAGATGGAAGTAGAGGGGATGGATATAATACAGAAATAACTGCAGAATTTTATGATGAAGAAAAAAACTGTATCGTTTTGATAAAAGAAAAGTATACGGAAAAAGATGATGTAGGAAGAGAACTCACAATATCCGGTAAAAAAGGAAAACAAAACAGAAAGTTGTATTTGATGAAATTAAAGAGCTTGCGAAAAAAATAGATATAATTATAACTACGCATTCTCCTAAATTTGTAGATATAACAAACTTGAATAACACTTATTTATTTACAGCAACATATGAGAAAATTGCATATAAAAGAAAGCAAAATGAAGTCTATATAAAAACCAATACTCTTTTAGATAATAATAAAGGGGCAAGAAAAATAGCATGCATAAAAAAACATATGGGGATTGCACACAATGATTCATGGAATGTAGTACCATATAATTTATTGGTTGAAGGCGAGCAGGATAAAAGGTATCTAAATGTGCTTGCAACAGCATTTGGATATGAGAATGTGAACATACTTGTAGCAAATGGAGCTTCTAAAATGGGAGGTTATTTAGAATTTGTAAAGGAATTTTGTGATGATTCAAGTATCAAGCCTATAGTGAAATGTATATTAGATCATGATGCTGAAGGGAAAAGTTCAAAAGATTCTTTGGAAAAGAAAGCAACAAAAGAAACAGATATTAATATAGAGGTACAGCATATAGCAAGAGTGGATGGAAAAGATAAAAACTCATATGAATATGAAATAGAAGATTTCATTTATCCAGAGTTGTTGATAGAAGAGGTAAATATATATCTAAAAAGAAAAGGATACAAAGTGTTGAAAAAATCATTTGAAGCAAATAGATTTTCAAAAAGTTATGAAAATATGAATATCTTAAAAATTATAACTGAAAATGTAAAAACACTAAATCCAGATAAGGATCCGCTTGATTTTGAAAAAGATGGCATGAAAAAGATTTTATGTGAAAATGTTTGCCGAAATATAGAACAAAATTCTAAAATAATAGAAGAACAGGATATGAAATATCCAAGGGTAAAGGAATACATAAAGAATATATTTAATGCAGGATAAAATGTATAATGATTTATATAAAGCGAATATCAAATCGGAGGGGAAAGTTCAATAGAAACAGGCTGAAAAGCCTTAAAATATAAGGATTTTTGAATTCGGAAATCGGCTAACAAAAAGAGTATAAATGGGAGGTTTTTAAATGGCAAGTTCACAAGAATTATTAAATTATCTGAGTCAGACACAAATATCATTTGATGATGCAAGAATCCAGTATCTAAAGAAACTGAGCGATTTAACAAATAGAAATACAATATGTTATTACTCAGGATGGATGCAAAAGGGTGGTTATGCTAATAGTGCTATTATTATGGATTCAGACATGAATGGATTTATGGAAAATGTATATAAACTTGATAAGTCTAAAGGCTTAGATTTAATATTACATACGCTAGGTGGAGATGTTACTGCAGCAGAAGGAATAGGGAATTATCTTCGAGGAGTTTTTGGAAATGATATAAGAATTATTGTACCACAGCTTGCGATGTCAGCAGGAACTATCTTGAGTTGTATAGCAAGAGAGATACTTATGGGGAAACATTCAAGCTTAGGGCCGATAGATATTCAGCACGGAGAAGTTTCTATACATAGTATACTTGAAGAAGTCGGAATTGCTAAGCAAGAAATTATGGTAAACCAAGCGAGTTTGAATTTTTGGGGTGATCCAATGATAAGATATCCAAGGGGATTCATAATGCATTGTCAAAAAGTAATGGAATTATCATCAGAACTTGTTAATTGCTGGCTAAACACTGGTGATATGTTTAAGAGCGATTCAGAGTTGGTGAAGATGGCGAAGATTGCAAATATAATGGGATATTTTAATAACTCAAGAGATAGGAAAGTGCATGCGCGACATATAACTGCAAAGCAGGCCTCGGAGGTTGGACTAAAAATATTTAATTTAGAAGATGAACAGGAACTTCAAGATGCTGTGTTGTCAGTACATCACTTATATATGCATACGCTAACGTATACAAATGCAATAAAAATAATTGAAAATCAAGATGGAAGAAGATATATACAACAAATATGATACATTAGGAGGATATAATAAATGGCTAAAGCAAAACAAACAAAACAAGTAAGTATTGAAGAAACACTTTGGGATTCGGCAAATAAGCTAAGGGGATCAGTTGAACCATCAGAATATAAACATGTGGTGCTTGGACTTATATTTTTGAAATTCGCAAGTGATAAGTTTGAGGAACGTAGACAAGAGTTGATTTCTGAAGGTAAAGAAAAGTACATAGATATGGTGGAGTTTTATACGATGAAAAATGTGTTTTACTTGCCTGAAGTTTCTCGCTGGAGTTATTTGATCGAGAACGCTAAGCAAGAAGATATAGCACTGAAAATAGATACGGCACTTTTTACTGTTGAGAAAAACAATCCATCACTTAAAGGTGCGCTACCTGATAACTATTATTCTAGGCTAGGGCTAGATGTAAGCAAATTGGCTTCGCTGATTGATACAATTAACAATATTGATACATTGAGAGACAAGCAACAAGACATTGTTGGGCGTGTATATGAATATTTCCTAAGCAAGTTCGCGTTGGCAGAAGGAAAAGGTAAGGGCGAATTTTATACTCCTAAAAGTATCGTAAATCTCATTGCAGAAATGATAGAACCTTACAAAGGGAAAATATACGACCCTGCGTGTGGTTCTGGTGGTATGTTCGTACAGTCTGTAAAGTTTATAGAGGCACATCATGGTAATACAAAGGATATATCTATTTATGGGCAGGAGTATACAACAACCACTTACAAACTAGCCAAGATGAATCTTGCTATAAGGGGAATATCTGCTAACCTCGGGGATACGGCTGAAAACACTTTCTTTAGAGATCAGCACAAGGACTTGAAGGCTGACTTTATAATGGCAAATCCTCCTTTTAATCAAAAGCAATGGCGAGCGGATAACGAATTAATAGATGATCCACGTTGGGCGGGATATGATGTACCACCCACAGGAAATGCAAATTATGCTTGGATTTTAAACATTGTCTCTAAGTTATCTGAAAATGGAGTAGCGGGATTTCTCTTAGCGAATGGAGCACTTAGTGGTGGTGGGGAAGAATATAAGATAAGAAGAAAGTTGATTGAAAATAATTTGGTGGAAGCAATTTTGGTATTGCCACAGGATATGTTTTATACAACCAATATAAGCGTTACTCTTTGGATTCTTAATAAAAATAAAAAAGCCAATACGGTAGAACAAAATGGAAAACTGAAAAAATATCGTAACCGCGTTAATGAGATTCTATTTATGGATTTAAGAGAAATGGGTATCCCGTTTGAGAAAAAGTTTATACAGTTTTCGAAAGATGATGTTGCGAAAGTTTGTGACACTTATCACAACTGGCAACAAACGGAGTATGAAAAAAGCTACCAAAACATAGCAGAGTTTTGTTATAGCGCAACTCTCGAAGAAGTTGCTAAAAAGGATTTTTCATTAGTACCAAGCAAATACATAGAGTTCATTAATCGTGATGAGAATATTGACTTTGATGATAAAATGACATCATTGCAAGCTGAATTTTCGGAGTTACTGAAAGCCGAAGAAAATTCCAAAAAAGATCTATTAACTGTTTTTAAGGAGTTGGGTTATGAAATCAAATTATAAACGAATTGGAGATTTTATTCAAGAAATTAATGTTAGGAATACTAAACTTGACATAAAAAATTTGTTGGGCATAAATATAGATAAATTTTTTATGCCCTCAGTAGCCAATATTGTAGGTACTGATATGACTGCATATAAAATTGTTAAAAATGGACAATTTGCTTGTAACAGAATGCATGTAGGAAGAGATAAAAGACTACCTGTGGCGCTCTATAATGGGGAAGATGACATAATGGTTTCACCTGCATATAATGTATTTGAAATTATAGATAAAGAAGTAATAGATCCTGAATACTTGATGATGTGGTTTTTACGTAGCGAATTCGATAGAAGTGCATGGTTTTATACAGATGCAGATGTACGTGGAGGCTTGAATTGGAAAGATTTTTGCAATATGAAACTTCCAGTCCCATCCATTGCCAAACAAAAGGAAATTGTAAAAGAGTATAATGTTGTTGTGGATAGAATAAATACAAATAACCAACTTATTCGAAAACTAGAAGAAACTGCACAGGCTATTTATAAGCAATGGTTTGTAGACTTTGAATTTCCTAATGAGAATGGGAAGTCATATAGATCAGATGGCGGGGAGATGGAGTTTGATAAGCAGTTAGATAAGGAGATACCAAAGGGATGGAAAGTTGATGCATTATCTGGAGTAGCCGATTATCTCAATGGATTGGCTATGCAAAATTATGCCTCTACAACACAAGAGTATATACCTGTAATAAAGATTAGAGAGTTATCTCAAGGGTATACAGATGAAAAAAGTGATAGAGCTAAATCAAGTATTCAGGGCAAATATATAATCAACAATGGAGATGTTATATTTTCTTGGTCAGGCACACTCAAAGTTGAAATTTGGACAGGAGGTATAGGGGGGTTAAATCAGCACCTTTTTAAAGTTACTTCTGAAAAGTATGAAAGATGGTTCTGCTTCCTATGGACAAAATATCATTTGAAGGAATTTATTAGAATAGCTGAAGGTAAAGCTGTTTCGATGGGGCATATAAAAAGGGAGCATTTAGATGAGGCAAAAGTTTTAGTACCTTTAAGTTCACAGATGGAAATGATTAATATAATAATGATACCAATTTTTGAAAATATAACTAACTATAAAATTGAAAGTGCAAAGTTGCTAAAAATTTCTGATTTATTTTTATCTAAACTTGCAACGATGGAGGGATAACAATGAAATTTACAGAAGAAGCTTTGGAGCAAGCAATAATAGAATTGTTCCAAGATGAAGACTACCCGCATAAAAATGGTATGTACATTCATAAAGAAATAAGTGACGTGCTCCTTCGCGATGATATCAAAGCGTTTTTACTCAACCGTTACGCTGCTGATGATATTACAGTAAAAGAAATAGAAAGTATTATTCGCCAAATGGAAGTATTACCTTCATCTGCTTTGTACGATAGTAATAAAACTATCATCAAGATGATTTCGGATGGTTTTGTTTTCAAGAGAGAAGATCGTAGCAAAAAAGATTTGTTTATTCAATTACTTGATTTTGAAATTATAAAAAATAACCTGTTCAAAATAGTGAATCAATTAGAAATACAAGGCTATGAAAAACGTATTCCTGATGGTATCGTCTATGTGAATGGATTGCCATTAGTGGTATTAGAATTCAAGAGCGCCATCAAAGAAAACACGACAATCAAAGATGCATATACACAGCTTACTGTACGATATCGCAGAGATATTCCAGAACTTTTCAAATACAACGCATTCTGTGTTATCAGTGACGGGGTAAATAGTAAAGCTGGCTCATTATTTGCTCCATACGATTTCTTCTATGCTTGGCGTAAAATAGAAGGTAATGAACCATTTGATAAAAACGGAATTGATTCACTGTTCACAATGATAAAAGGATTGTTTAACCAAAAACGTTTGTTAGATGTAGTTCGCCACTTTGTATATTTTCCAGACACGAGTACTAAAGAAGAAAAAATTGTTCCACGCTACCCACAATATTATGCAGCCAATAAGCTGTTTGAAAGCATAAAGCGTAATATGAAACCGCATGGGAATGGTAAAGGTGGTACATACTTTGGGGCAACAGGGTGCGGTAAAAGCTTTACAATGCTATACCTTACAAGACTTTTGATGAGAAGTGCAGATTTGAAAAGCCCAACTATCGTTCTGATAACTGATAGAACTGATTTGGATGACCAACTTTCGGGGCAATTCACTAATGCTAAGGGATTTATTGGTGATGATCAAGTAATAAGTGTAGAGAGCCGATCAGAGCTAAAGACCTGTTTGCGAAGCAGAAAAAGTGGCGGAGTATTTTTGACTACGATACATAAATTTAACGAAGAGACAGATCTACTTACAGAAAGGGAAAATGTGATTTGTATTTCAGACGAAGCACACAGATCTCAAATTAATCTTGACCAAAAAGTAAAAATTACAAAAGAGGGCGTAGAAAAGACGTACGGATTTGCTAAACATTTACATGACTCATTGCCCAATGCTACTTATGTGGGTTTTACAGGAACTCCGATTGATGCAACGATGGAAGTTTTTGGTGGGATAGAAGACTCATATACTATGGTAGAATCTGTTTATGATGAAATTACAGCAAGAATTGTATATGAAGGCAGGGCAGCAAAAGTAAAATTGAATGAAGCTAAACTAGAAGAGATAGAGGAGTATTATAAAGTATGTGAAGCCGAGGGGACTAGTGAGTATCAGATAGAGGAAAGTAAAAAAGATGTAGCTGATATGGATGTTATTATTGGTGACCCAGAACTCTTGAAACGAATAGCGAAAGATTTTGTAGAGCACTATGAAAAGAGGATTGAGGAAGGTGCAACTGTAAAAGGCAAAGCAATGTTTGTTGCTCCTAATCGTCCAATTGCATATGACTTATATAAACTGATAATAACATTACGTCCGCAATGGGCTGAAGTTAGAGAATGTGACGAAGGTGTAGAGCTTAGCGAAAGGGAAAGAAAGGAAATAAAACCTATAGAGAAATTAAAGATGATAATGACACGGGACAAAGATGATGTTAAAGAGCTATGGGATTTGTTGGGAACACCAGATTACCGTAAAGAGCTAGATAGACAATATAAAAATGAAAAGTCAAACTTTAAAATTGCAATTGTTGTAGATATGTGGCTTACTGGCTTCGATGTGCCTTTTCTTGATACAATGTACATATATAAACTAGTAGAACAGCACACGTTGATACAAACAATATCAAGAGTAAATCGAATATATGAAGGAAAAGAAATGGGATTAGTAGTTGACTATATAGGCATTAAAACAAGTATGAATAAAGCTCTTAAAAAATATGGAGTGGTAGACGGTGATAATTTTGATGGTACAGATAAAGCGGTTGTGATTGTAAAGGATCAATTGGATTTATTGGCGAGAATCTTTCATAAGTTTGATAGCAGTGCCTATTTTAAAGGAACACCTTTACAACAATTACATTGCTTAAATAGAGCGGCGGAATATGCACAGCAAACTAATGAATTAGAAAAGCGTATTATTTCTATCGTAAAGAAACTTCGGTCAGCTTATAATTTGTGCTGCTCAAGCGAAGATATAAGTCATGAAGAAAGGGACTATATTCACTTTTATTTTGCCATTAAATCTATCATTTGCAAACTGACTGTAGGAGAAGCACCTGATACAGCCCAGATGAATGAAAAAGTAAGACAAATGATACATGAAGCATTAATAAGTGAAGGGGTCGAAGAAATTTTTAAACTTGATAAAAATGATCCTCAAAACAATGCAGATATATTTAGTGACGAATATATGGCGAAAATTGATAAGATTAAATTACCAAATACAAAGATTAAATTATTGCAAAAGCTACTAGCAAGGGCAATAGAAGAATTTAAGAAAACCAATAGAATACAAGGGGTAGATTTCTCAAAAAGGTTAAAAAAACTGGTGGAGCTTTATAATGAAAGAAAGGACTTCCAAACAATGCAAAGTGATGTCCTGGATGATGTTGCAGATCAGTTTGCAGACTTGTTTACGGATCTTGTAAAAGAACGAAATTCATTCAAAGACCTAGGAATTGATTTTGAGGAAAAGGCGTTTTATGATATTCTAAAAGCAATTGCAGAGAAACATAAATTTGAATATGCACATGATAAGCTCTTGAAACTTTCGCAAGAAATTAAAAAGATTATTGATGATAAAGCTAGATATACAGACTGGTCACACCGTGATGACATTAAGGCAGAGTTAAAGGTGGACTTAATATTAACACTTGCTGACAATGGTTATCCACCCGTGCCTAAAGATGAAATATTTAAAGAGATTTTTGAGCAGGCAGAGAATTTTAAGAAGTATAGGGTTGAATGAAAATAGAAAGTATTAATAAAAACTAAAGATAATAAATAATAGGGTGGTGAAAAAAGTGGATAATTTAGAAAAAATGATTACATTGAGGTGCCCAGTTTGCGGAAACGATCAATTCTCTGCAGTTGATGAAAATATTGAAGATCTAAGAGGTGCTCCAGACGAGACTCGAATAAAATGTTCGGATTGTGGATGTATTAAATCAAAAGAAGAGCTTATAGAAGGAAATAGTGAACTAATAAATGCAAATGTTGAGGATTTTAAAGAAGATATAGTGAAGCAGTTACAGAAAAAATTAAAAAGGATGTTCAAATAAGGATGGTGATAAAGTGGTGGAATCTGTAATTATGTATACCGATGAAATAGTTATAAAATTCGTACAATATGGGTTACCTGTGTTGTCAATTGTAATAGCACTCGTAGCTTTTTGGGATACTCGTAAAACGAACAAGCTATCACGTAGGGTAAATGAAATTGAAGAACAATTGAAATGTTATCAACTAGAAGAAAAAAAGAAGGAAATAGAAGAGTTTAAAAAAGCATGTGTAGAAGCAAGAGTTTACAAAATATCACAAGGTAAATATAAAATGAAAATTTGGAACTCTGGTAAGGCTACTGCATATGATGTGGATTTTGTGGTTAATAATGAAGAGCATAAAGGTATGGTATTTAAGGACAAAACACCTTATGAAGTTTTAGAGTCAGGAAAGAGTTATGAAGAGCACGTATTAGTGCATATGGGAACACCTAGAAAGTTCACAGTAAGTACAATATGGAAAGATGTAGATGATATTGAGCATTCGAAAGAACAGATTGTATCGATATAATTTAGAACAAAGTTGATGATAAGGCTACAGACAGGGAGAAAAAGTTTTCAGGAGTAGTAAAGATGGGCATATCAGTTTTTTGAATTCTACGGAATCGTGTAATCAGTGCCACGATGATAGCGGCTTTGTCTACGGCCGCACCAATTACAAAGAGGACGACACGGGGTGTAGAAATATAGCGACTATAAGAACGTAAGGCAATAAAAATTTCAGTTGTTCACACAGGTATACATAAATGCCAATCAAATAATAGCATAATCTGTCACATACCAAACGCAGCAACAATAAAAATTGTAAATGAAATACAGATATAACAATAGCTGTAGCACAAGAAAGAAGCATGATCATGATAGTTACATGATATGCTTATTTTTTTGTGCTGCTTTTTGCAATCTAAAGAAATCGGATGATTTGATATGTATATGCAAAAATGGCAACGCGTATATCGTTTTTGAAATGCATGGTTTGAAATTATGTAGCTTTTATATATGCATACGGTGTTTTTGAATATCTAAATCGTAGAATAATGATAGCTGGGTTAGATAACATATGTATTGCACAAGGGCACTGTTAATGACCAAAATATCAGAATAATTATGTGTAGTAAGTCTTATGTATGTAAATATACACATGACTAATGTGTATAAAAAATATTTTCAATATTATGCGGATATAATTTGCTATATTTAAGCACATCAGCAACCCAAATTATAAAGGTTAGATAAAATGAGGCATATGCACAAGCATGGACAAAATACATGGAAAGCATATGTAGCAAGCTTGGGGGTATATACCAGTATAGAATTTATTTCTAAAATATTTTTATACTGGAGGTTTTATTATGAGTAAGCAAGAAAGAACTAAAGTGTTTGAAACTAATTATGCTAATGGGATGAAGATCTTAGCTGATTATAAGTTGTGTTGTGAGCAACTAGAAAATCTTATTAGTCGAAACAATGTACTTATGGGTGAAAATGTAAAAATGCAACAGCAGTTAACGGATGCTAGCGCTAAGCTAACAAATGAAGAACAAATAAATCAAGAGTTAGTATTGGAAAATACTATGCTGCAGAAAGAACTATCAAGATTTGCTACATTCAAGCAAAATGCAGAATCTACTGAATCAAGAAACAGAAAGTTTACAGACGCTGAAGAAAAGTACATTGTAAAGCTATATTTTCACTACAAAGGAAGCATAGCTAAAGTTTTAGAACATGTAATCAGAGTGAAGAAAGCACATGATCCTAAGTTTACATGCGAAAGACAAACAATATATAACGTACTAAATCGTAAAGGTGTAAAAGTTTCGGAACTTACACAGCTTAAGCACAAAGGTAAGGGGGTATAATTTTATGTATAACCAATTAGCATTAAAAGTATTAAACACCCCCAATAATATCGTAGGCACACCAATGATTACTGCTGAAGTTGCTGCTGAGAGATCGGGTATATCTGTACAAGATGTATACGAACTAGTGAATTTTGGGCAGTTAGACGGTATAAAGGTTGGCAGTAATATATATGTAAAAACTATGGCCCTGCACAGCCTTCTATATGGCACAGACAGTAATTAAATTACATCAGTACCAGTAGCTACAGCACATACAAGTTGTAATATTAATTTTGGTGAGTATATGCGTAAAGTATTACTAGCTAAAAAGGGTAGTATGAAGGCATCTACTTTTAGTGATTATACATTTGCTGCAAGAAAAATAGAAGAAAAAATTGGCGATAGGCCTCTGGATAGTCTCAAAAAGATTGACTATGAGGCGTTTATTAACGGATTTGCAGCAGAAAAGTATACTTACAACAATAAGACTGATTATTACAGTGAGTCTAGAATACATAAAGTGTACATGGTACTTAATATGGTTGTAGAATATGCGTTTGAAGAGGAACTGATTGCTAAAAATTATATGAGTAAGATAAAAGAGCCTGATAGTCAGAAAAAACACAGTGATAAGTACAAAGCATTGACAGATCATGAGATAGCCACTGTTTTGAAAGCATTGTCGGGTGACTTAAAGTATAGAGCACTGATTCTAATACTGAGAGACACGGGTATCCGTCCAGGCGAGGCGCTAGGGTTGACACTTGATAATATAAACTTAGATGAGTGTAAAGTAAATATTGTACAAGCAATCAGCTATGATTGTGAATATGATATAGAAACATATAAGCAGTCTTCAAGAAAAGCGATAGTCAAAGATCTGAAAAATGAAAAAGGCAAAGTAGCATATGTGGCAAGAAGGACACTAAGAATATCTGATGAGACTGTAAAAGCAATTGCTGCATTGATTGATCGTGACGCAAATGATAATAAATTGATGAAAAACCGTAAAATAAATAACACAGTAAATATGCTATTTACAGATAGCCAAGGAAGGCTACAATAAGTAAGTTATTATAACGAGGAGTATAGAAAAATACTTAATGGTTGCGGTATAAAAGAAAAGCATTATAACTTCTATGCTTTCAGACATACATTTTGCACAAATTTGATTCATTTGGGAATCGATATAACAACAGTAGCAAAACTTATGGGTGATAGTTCACTTGAACTGATATTATTGATATACAACAATATTAATAAAAACGATATGAGAGTAGCGAATGAAAAATATATTGGAATGCTTGAAAATATGAATTATAACCGTGATATGCAAGTAAGTGAATAACTGATAAATCAAATACCCCTCAGATTACTCATTTGAGGGGTATTTGTATGGAGTAATTTAGACACTGCTTGACAAATGGCAAAAAATGGTATATAATATGATATAAGCATGAGACTGATATAAAAAATTCAAATTAGTAAATATAGCTTGAATTATTGATATAAATAAGGTGTTAAGGGGGTGCTAGCATGGCTTTTGCAAATTTTGTAATTAATACCAGAAAACCTGATCCTATAAAAGATTTTATTAACAACAATAGTAAATACGAAGATTTGAATGCAACTAGTCAAAAGAAAGTTAACGAGTTATGCAATTCTGTTAGAGAGTTAAAGGATCTATCTGATATAGATAAAATAATTCTTGTCAATAATTACTTGCAAGAAAATACCCAGTATTATAGTGGAAGAATTACTGAAGCGAACAACAAAAAGTATGAGGTTGAATGCGACGATGATAGAACTGCTTATTCGGACCCTAATAGCACAATTGAAAAAGGCTATGGGAATTGCAACTCAATAAGTGGGGCTTTTCTTATTATTTGTGATAAATTAGGTGTAAAACTAGATAAGGTTGATGTTGGCGAGCACAGTTATTGTATATATGATTATAACGGTAAAACCTATATAATTGACCCAACTTGGGGTTGCTCAAGAAATGAAAATCAAGTTACTGGAGCACCAAAAGCCACAGAATTTTCAGATAAATATATTATGGTTGCTTTGAATGATTTAAAAGATACAGGACACCATACAGTAGAACGATTAGAAATGAAAGACAGCACTTTAGCTACTGAACAGCTTGACAGAGAAATAATAGTAAGCTCTATTGAAAAATTGAAAGCAAAAGGTATAGTTTTTGAGTATTCAGAGGAACCTATTCTAAAATCAAAGGAAATAAGTGAAAAACAAATGAGTGATAATTCAAGTAAGTTTGAAAAACGAAGAAGTACATATATGGGATTAGCCACAAAACAAGAAGAAAACTTACAAAGAGCTATAGAAAAGCTAATAGATATACAAGGCAGTTCTATTGATAAGAAAGCAGTTCGTTTGGAATTAGCTAGAAAAAATATTGCTAGGTGTGAGATGGTACTTACTCAGACATTAGATCGTTTAGAGTTTTTAAGACCAGAAAGTGAAGAAGATAAAACATATAGACTAAGGCAATATGATGAATTTTCTTCGAAAATTAAAGAAGTAATACCTGACGACTTACCTCTACGTTTTCATGGAACTTCAATTTACAATGCAAAGCATATTTTGCATGAAGGAGAACTATCTTCTTCAGTGGATAGAAGAGGTATTAGTACAAGCTATGACGTTGAAGATCAAGTCTCAGTAACAACTAAAGAATCAATAGATATTACAGTCAGTGGATATACAGATTTAATAGGAGATTTTTGTCTTCCAGCTGGATGTATATTTGTAATGTTACCTAAAGATGAGATAGACGAGAAGGCAGGAGAGTCTTTACTAATGGGAAATGTAAATTTCAAGAGTGAACCAGACAGATTGGTTGCTATTATCACTTCAAACGAAAACATTCAAAATATACATAAATGGTCATTAGAAAGTAATGTTGATGGATCAAAAATATATGACTTTGACGGGTTTATACACACATTTGAGAAACTTAAAGAAGCATCTATAGTAACAACTGTAAATCCTGTCACATCAACTGCTGAAGAAATAATCGATAATGATATAGATAATGTTGTTAGAACACCAGTGAAAACTGATAATCACGATAAAAAATTAGATATTACGGAACTCTAAGTAGCAAACAAATACCCCTCATATTACTCGAGGGGTATTTGTTTACGCTTTTTTTAGTTTAAGTTTCTTCTTATTATCCAGCAGCACCTCTAGTGGATTGATCTTAATCATGTTCTGTATATCTACATCTAACAGATTGATATACTGCCTTGTTTGCTCTATTGTAGAGTGTGTTAGCATATGTTGCAGGCTCAGGATGTCCCCCACCGTTTAGCATGAATTCCTTGGCGAATGTATGCCTGAAACGGTGTAACCCGGTTTTTTCTACGCCGCGGGACTGGCTGAAGTCGCACATGGTGTGATAGAGGTCGTTTACTGTGGACTTGGCACCGTAGCTGTTGCAGAATAGGTAGTCATCGGGCTTGCCGTTTCGGTAGTTGATGTATTCTCGTAGTATATCAACAAGCACGGCAGGGATAGGTAGTCTCTTGGTTCTACGATTCTTTAGTGTTGTAAATGTGATAAAGTAATCATCTAAATCTACATCTTCAACTTTGATATTAACGATAGTATTGGCTCTAGCACCTGTTGCAAGTAGTAGGTTGACTATGACCCAGTTGCGATAGGTTAGGAATGACTCGGTCTTGAGATCTGGTTTTACGAGTAGCTTGGCAAGCTCTGACTTGGTATAGGGTACCTTCGGCTCATAGTCATAACGGAGCAATTTAACTTTTACAGGCAACTCAAAATAGTTAAATATAGCGCGCAAGTGTCGTAAATATTGGTTGACAGTTGTAGGTTTAACGCGTTTGTGTGTTTCTAGTACAAATGCGTTGACGTCTGATTGGTCGATATCCTCTATTTCACCATCATAGATGCGATTAAACATATCCCAAGCTAAGATGTAGCTATTGACTGTTGGCTTTCTTAAGTTTTTGACTTTGCACCATGAGAGAAAGTCTTCAAAATTTTTGGTTTTTGTTAGTTTTAATTTTAGTTTTTCCATAAAAAAACACCCCACTGGATTATATGATTTTGAGTCTAATAATCCAGTGGGTGTTTTGTTTTTGTTTGAAAAGTGAGACACCCCTCAAAGCTTTGATTTTACTGCCGAAGGCGGGAATCGAACCCGCACCCCCTTGCGGAGACTGGATTTTGAGTCCAGCGCGTCTGCCAGTTCCACCACTTCGGCAAGAGTAGTGTTAGTCACTTTAGTTAGTATAACATAAAATTTTAAAAATGGCAAGAGAAAAAATAAAAAATTAAACTAACTTTCAATAAAATACTTTAACATGCCATGTTTTTTTCCGATAAGATATATAAAGACAATTAATGTGATTTTACATTGGATAGGTGGGGGGAGTATTTATGATTTTGGATATGGTTGGCTCAAAGAAGATAGATGTTGATATAGATGTAAGTGATATACAAAAGACAAGTATGGAGGCTGGTAGTGTAGTCAGTGCTACAGTAGTTGCAAATGATGGAGGACATGTAAGGCTTGCTTTTGATAGTGATAGGATAAAGGATCAGAAAGTACCTATAGAAGAATTAGGGGATTTAAGTGAGGATATAAAGGTAGGGGATAAGATAGTATTTCAGTTTAAAGGTGTAAATGAAAATAAGATAGAACTGAAGGTTGTTAAAATAGAGGAGCATGGGATAGTAGAAACAAGAAATGTAGCAAAGATTGATATGCTTAAATCTATGTTGTCAAAAATAAACATAGATTTAACTAAGGAAAATATGGAAATAGCTGATGTAATGGATAAAAATGAAATGGAAATTACACAAAATAATTTTAAAAAAGTGCAATTATTAAAAAATGATATAAGTAAAATAATAAATAACATTACAAAAAACAAGGTGGAAATATTAAAGAAGAATGAGATATCGTTAGATAAAGTTACGATTGAAATATTGGGTGTCAATCTAAAACAAGAGGATGTAGGAAATCTAGAAGCAAAGGTTCAAATAGAATTTAATGATAAGATTAAAATAATAGAAGAGGACACGGCAAAAATAACGGATAAGATAAAGAATATCCTTGCAGAAAATGATTTACCAAATACAAAGGAAAATGTAAAGTACATAAAAAATGCTTTGAATCAAGCAAACGAAGTTAAAAATATGAAACAAGCTGATATATTGCAGCTTATAAAAAACGATGATGATATAACTCTAGAAAATCTCTATAGAGCAAAATACACATCAACTACATATATGTCGAATGTAGAGAATGTCGGAAATATAGAAAACGTAGATGAGGAAATTGGAAAAATATTCAAAGCCCAGAATATAGAAGATACAAAGGAAAATAAAAAAATTGCAAAAGTATTTTTGGAAAATAGAATAGACATTACTACTCAAAATGTAAAAGAATACAAAACTATTGAAAACGTAATAGAAAACATCGATGAGTCAAAGATTGTTACAGAAGCTGTAGGTAACATAAAAAAAGGCATTAAAAATATTTATATAAATGATGACGTAAAGAAAATTAACGAAGAAAAAATAGAGGAAAAAGTAACGGAAATACAGAAAAATATTAAAAGTGTTGATATTGATGACATCAAGAGTATCATAGTAAAAAAACAAATAGTAAATATAAAAAATATAGTTAATGAAAGTAAAAAAACAGAAAATATAATAATATCTAGTGCAGAAGTGGATATTAAGGCAGTAAAAATAAAACTACAAATAGAGGAAATAAGGCTAAAACTAACAGTAGAGTCCGCTATAAAGCTAAGAGATAAAGGCATAAATATAGAGACAGAGCCTGTAAAAAAAGTTATCGATGAACTAAAACAAATAGAAAAACAAGTGGATATAACAATCGGTGGAAGTAAAATAACAGTGGGTGAAAGTAGTGCAGATAAGTTAAAAGAATTGTATGAAAAGATTGATATTCTAAAAACAAGAAAATTAGATGTGTATACAAATGTTATAAAAAATAAGATATTTTTAAATATAGATAATTTATCAAACGAAGTATTAAAAGATGATCAAAGTAATCCGAGTATTGATGCAGCAAAAAGTATAAAAACATATGAACAGATGGAAACTAGACCAGATGCAAGATTTGGAGACAATTTTAGAAAAGTAGAGTCTCAAATAAACTACTTACTTTCAAGTCAAGATATAGAGCAAAGTGAGATAAATATAAAATGTTCTAAAACATTAATAAAAAATAATATGGAAGTTAATAAAGAAAATATAGAAGCTATAAAGGTTTACGAAAGTAAGGTAAGTGAGGTGGTTAGTAAATTGCACCCGACTATTTCGCTTGAGATAATGAATGAAAATAAAAATCCTATAGAAATGCACCTAGATGAAATGATTGAATACATAGATGGGTTTAAAGATAAGTACGGGATTACGACTAAGGAAAAATTATATGATTCACTGATTAGTTTAAAACAAACTGATACTATAGATAAAAATCAAAAAGATGCGATAATTGCAGTATATAGAGCATTAAGCACAATAGATAAGGCAGAGAATGTAGCGGTTGGTTTAGTAATTAAAAAGAATATTCCTATTACTATAAATAATCTGCTTGAGGCTACTAAGTATATACAAGAGACTCGAGGTAAAACGGGGAGTATCGACTTAAGCATAGATGATGATTTTGGTATGCTTGAAGAACTAAAAAATGGAGATAATACTATCTCAAGTAAAATACAGAGAGCTTTAAGTGACGCAAACTTTGGGTTAACATCCAATAATCAAAAATTTATAAAATCTATAGAAAATGCAGGACTCGAAATAAATAACGAAAATATATATAAAGTTTACAATGAAAAGAATATATTAAATGAATTTAAAAACCTTGCTAATCCTGAAAGATTACAACAACTAATAGATAAAAACTCTAATATAATGCATATGTCTATTGACAATGTGAACGCTGAATTTAAGAAAATGGATACTACAGACGAAGATAATAAAATATATAACGATGAGAAGATAAACAAATTTTTAAAAAATATAGAATCTTTAGATGAAACAAAAGATAGTGTATTGTACGCTTTGAAGAAATATGATATAAAAACTACAGTGAAAAATATAGAAATGATAAAGAGTTTTGAGAAGGATTTTAATTTTATAAATAAAGAGTATAAGAATATAAATAATATATTGAAAAATTTAAATATAGAAAGTAAAAAGCTACTAAGGAATAATTTAGATAACATAAAACATGCATATTTAGATGAAAACATAGGAAATCAAATTGAAATAATAAAGCAAGAATATATAGACAACCAAAAAAACAGAAATGATGGTGTTGTAGATAGAATAGAAAATGTGCAAAAAATGTTAGAAATATCAAAGAACTTTCAAAAACAAGATGAATTTTATCAGATACCTATATACCTAGGCGATAGGTTGACAAATTTAAATATATATATGCATGATGATAAAAATCAAAACAAAAATCAAAATAAGAATAGCGGTAAAAATATATTTGTTTCAATGGATACGGAAACCTTAGGTGATGTCAGGATAGATATAAAAATAAAAACTGGAAATGTAGTGGATTTGAAGATAAATACGGAAAATAAACAAGATAAGGAGTTTATACGAGAAAATTTAGGAGAAATTCAAAAGCTAATTGGTAATCTAGGCTATAAAACAGATAAGATAGCTTGGCAGAACCAGAAACTAAGCAATCCTATTTTTGATACGATAAACGAGGAAATGAGAAAATATAAGGAAAGTAAATACGAGGAAGTGGTTTAAGGGGGCTGATTATGTATGCAAGTTGAGGGAAAAAAAGAGGATGATAAACAGAGTTTTGATGATAAAATGTACGAGCTTGTAATAAGTCTAGTAAAGTTTGTAGATAATGTGGATAAGAAAAATAAAAAACAACATTAAGTATATCATAAAAGCTGTCGATAAATATCATAGAAAATTAAGTCAGACATCTGACCTCAGATTTCTGACATCCAATACGGAGGTGCAGGTATGAAAATAAATAATAATATTCCAGCTTTAAGGTCGTTGCATTTATTAGACGTTACAAATGCATCGTTAGATAAAACATTAGAAAAATTGTCATCAGGTAAGAGAATAAATCGTGCGGCTGATGATGCAGCGGGTCTTGCTATAGCACAAAAAATGGACACTCAAGTAAGAGGTTTGCAAATAGCAAACAGAAACTCGAATGATGGTATAAGTCTAATACAAACAGCAGAAGGTGCGCTAACAGAGGTTCACTCAATGCTACAAAGAATGAGAGAGCTATGTATACAAGCTTCAAATGGTACATTATCATCAGATGATAGAGATGCACTAAATAATGAGGTAGTTCAGTTGAAAGAGGAGATAGGAAGAATCTCAGATACAACAGAATTTAATGAAATGAAATTACTAAATGGAAATATTGATAGAAGAGCGTTCTCAACAAACTCTAATGTTGCTGATATAGTTTCAATGAGTGATACTGTTAATCCAGCTAATTATACTTTCCAAGTGACACAAAGTGCTACAAAAACAGAAGATACAGGAGGAGCAGT
>MGOW01000084.1:0-8720 GCA_001797255.1 Clostridiales bacterium GWE2_32_10 | reverse complement strand
TTGCAAATGGTAAGACTATAACACTATCAGCACAGTTATATGGTGAAAAAGATATAACAGTTACCGGTAATACAGATCTTATTTCTGCACTTGGGTTTGATTCTGATCATTTTAGTCCTAATACAGAATCAGAATACAGAAAAGTAAGTGTTAACACGATAGGTGCAACAGCAGATGGTACAGCACTTATAAATGGAGTGGCAGTCTCATTTACAAACGGAGATGATGAAGCTGATATAGTAGACAAACTAAAGGCAGCAGATATACCAGGAGCAGAGTTTGCTTTAAATGGTGCAGGTGGAATAATTGTAATGTCGACAAAACCATTGACTGTAGAAGCACAATCAACAGCAGCTGGAGATACAACAGTAGCAACGGATTTAGCTTCACTCGCAGGAGGAACAACGATAGCGGCAGCATCAGTAAAGTGTGTTCCAGAAGATACTATAGATACAACTGCAACTATACAAGGAGCTGTAGCACCAGCGGGAGCAGATCTTGAGATAATGGTAAATGGAGTATCGGCAGGAACTTACCATTTTGCAGCAGATTTAGCTTTGAGTAGTTCTGCAAATATTGAAGCATTGGTAGGTAGCTTAAATGCGATTGGTGTGGCAAATACAACATTTTCACTTGATGAATCGGGCACAAAGCTTATATCATACAACACTAACGGTGATACTGTATCTATATCTCCTTCAGATAATGGAGATTCAGATGATGTAGATGCTGCAAGCTTTCTAGGATATTCTAACTCTAGCGTATCACTACAGACTGGTTTTGGGAATAGAGGGCATAGTATAGAGGTTAGTCCTACAAATATAATTTTTGATGATCCAACTACAGAAGCAATAGAAGGATTTCCAGAAGGTACGACTGTTACCACGTCTGGTAAGAGGATACTATTTGAAGGCTCAAACGGGTTTGAACTGAATTTGCAAGGTGGAGATATAACGGGAATAGCAACTGTTAATATACTAGAAACAGGCCCACTTGAGTTACAGATAGGAGCGAATGAAGGACAATTCATGGCAATAAGAATACAAAACCTATCGCCTACAGCTTTAGGTCTTGATGATATAAATTTAAGCACAGCAGATTTAGCTCAAGATGCTATAACAACTATAGATAGCGCAATAAACACGATATCAAGTGTTCGTTCAAAGCTTGGAGCATTCCAAAATAGATTAGAGCATACAATTCAAAGCTTAAGTGTTGCAGCAGAAAACATGACAGCATCACTTTCTAGTATAGAAGATGCAGACATGGCCTTTGAAATGTCAGAATACACGAAAAAAAGTGTGCTAGCCCAAGCAGGTACATCTATGCTAGCCCAAGCAAATCAAAGACCACAAACAATATTGAAATTGTTACAACAATAATAACCTGGGGGTGATGTTATGGATGGTATGACTGCTAGGATAGTGGGGGCAACTCCATCGGAGCTGTTGGTTATTACATATGAGTTGACTATAGACTCTATAGAGAATGCGGTAAAAGCATTAAAGGAAAATAATGATAGCCAGTTTAGACGGTATATAAATAAATCTCAAAATCTAACGAGAGAATTAATAAATACATTAAATTTATCGTATGAAATTTCACTTGATTTAATGAGGTTGTACTTATTTGTTAATAAATCAATAATAACGGGATTGATGAAAAAAAGTGAGCAAAGCTTAAATGATGCTAAAAAGGTATTAAGTATATTGCTTGATGGTTTTAGTACTGTAAGTAATGAGCATAAGAAAGAACAAAAACCGATTGTTGACAATGCTCAGAGATTAGTTGCAGGTTTTACATATGGAAAAGGTATGTTAAACGAGACTGTTATGAATAATGGGGTAAACAGGGGATTTAGGGCATAAGAGAAGTAAAGTGCGAAAAGTGGCATATGGGGTTATATAAAAAATTCAAGCGGAAGGCTTGAATTTTTTTGCAAATTGCTATTTACAAATGGTAAAAATTATATTATAATTAAGAAATGCGAAAAGAATATATTTAGGAGGAAATCAAAAATGACAAGTACATTAGAAAAGTTAGAAAAAGGTATTGCAAAATTGACAATAGAGGTTGACTCTATAAAATTTGATGAAGGATTAAATTACTCATTTAATAAAAATAAATCAAAGTTTAAACTAGATGGATTTAGAGTTGGTAAAGCCCCTAGAAGCCTTGTAGAAAAGATGTATGGGGAACAAGTATTATATGAGGAAGCAATTGATTACTTATTACCAGAGGCTTATACAAATGCGGTTCGTGAACATGAATTAAAAGTAGTATCAAGACCTGATGTAGATATAGTTCAAATAGGAAAAGGACAAAATCTTATATTTACAGCGGTTGTTACTTTGAAACCAGAGGTAACTCTAGGAGAGTATAAAAGGGTAGAGATAGAAAAAGTAGATACACAAATTACAGATGAAGAAATAAATGACGAAATAGAGAAGGCTGCAGAAGCTAACTCAAGACTAATAACTGTAGAAGATAGACCAGTTAAAGTGGGAGATGTAGTTACAATAGACTTTGAAGGTTTTGTTGATGGTGTTGCATTTGAAGGTGGATGTGCAGAAGACTACGATCTTGAAATTGGTTCAAAAATGTTTATAGATACATTTGAGGAACAATTAGTAGGAAAAAATATAGGTGATACTGTAGATGTAGTTGTTACCTTTCCAGAAAACTATACAAATGATGAACTAGCTGGTAAACAAGCTATATTTAAGGTTGTTATAAACGAAATAACTGAGAAAGAGTTACCAGAAATAGACGATGATTTTGCACAAGATGTTTCGGATTTTGATACATTAGAAGAATATAAAAACGATATAAGAAGTACACTAGAGAAAGCAAGAGAAGAAAATTTGGTAATAGAAAAAGAAAATAGAGTAATAACAAAGGTTGTAAATAACTCTACGATGGATGTACCAGCAGTTATGATAGAAAATCAAATTGATAAATTAGTACATAATTTTGAAATTAAAATAAAACAAAATGGTCTAACAATGGAGCAATATTTCAGTTTTACAGGTCAGGATATGAATTACATGAGAGTAAATTTAAGAAATCAGGCAGAAGAACAAGTGAAAATTTCATTAATGCTTGATGCTATTGTAGAAAAAGAGAATATAACGGTTACAGAAGAAGAATTCAACGAACGATTAGAAAAAATAGCTGAATCAATGAAACTGAATATTGACAAAGTTAAAGAAGGACTTATAGGGGAAAGAAAAGAAGAATTTGAAGATGAAATAAAGCTTCAAAAAGCTGTAGAACTGCTAGTTAGTAATGCAGTAGAAGTGTAGTTAAATTTTTAAAAGAGGGAGAGTGGTTATAGTGAGTTTAGTACCTATGGTAGTTGAACAAACTAATAGAGGAGAAAGATCATATGACATATATTCTAGACTTTTAAAGGATAGAATAATCGTTTTAGGGGACGAAGTAAATGACGTTACCGCAAGCTTAGTAGTTGCTCAGTTATTATTCCTAGAAGCAGAAGATCCAGAAAAGGATATATATCTATACATAAATAGCCCAGGAGGAGCAATAACAAGTGGGTTTGCTATATATGATACAATGCAGTATATAAAATCAGATGTTGCAACAATATGTGTAGGAATGGCTGCCAGTATGGGAGCATTCCTGCTTGCTGGTGGTGCAAAAGGAAAAAGATTTGCACTTCCAAATGCACAGGTTATGATACACCAACCATTAGGTGGTATGCGTGGTCAAGCGTCAGATATGGAAATAGCAGCAAAGCATATAATGAGAACTAAACAAAAGTTAAATGCTATATTAAGCGAGAGAACAGGTCAACCAATAGATGTTATAACAAAAGATACAGACAGAGATAACTGGATGACAGCAGAAGAAGCCAAAGAATACGGATTAATTGATCAGGTATACTTTAAAAAAGAATGATAATACGGGATGGTGAGAATATTGATTAATAAATTTGATGATAGTAGAAATATACGTTGTTCCTTTTGCGGGAAGGCTCAAGAACAAGTAAAGCGACTTATAGCGGGACAAGATGTTTATATTTGTGATGAGTGTATAAAGGTTTGTAAGGAAATAATAGACAAACAAATATATGATTATGAAACAAAAGAACAGATACAAAGTCTTCCTAAACCAAAAGAAGTCAAAAATATTTTAGATGAGTATGTAATAGGTCAGGACGAGGCTAAAAAAGCCCTTTCTGTAGCGGTATATAATCATTATAAAAGAATATTCTTTGGAGATATAGGTAACCGATGTGAGCTTCAAAAAAGTAATATACTTTTGGTAGGTCCTACAGGCTCAGGTAAAACATATCTTGCACAAACACTGGCTAGAATACTAAATGTGCCATTTGCGATAGCTGATGCTACATCGCTTACAGAAGCAGGTTATGTAGGCGAAGATGTAGAAAACATATTACTTAGGCTTATACAAGCAGCTGACTATGATATAGATAAGGCGGAAACGGGGATAATATATATTGATGAAATAGACAAAATATCTAGAAAATCTGATAATCCGTCAATAACTAGAGATGTAAGTGGTGAGGGAGTTCAGCAAGCGTTGCTTAAAATTCTTGAAGGAACGATAGCCTCAGTTCCACCACAGGGTGGAAGAAAACACCCACATCAAGAGTTTTTACAAATAGATACATCTAAGATACTATTTGTTTGTGGCGGTGCATTTGAAGGTCTAGATAAAGTAATACAAGGAAGAATGGATAGTAGCTCTATGGGATTTGGAGCAGAGGTAAAGTCTAAGAAAAATAAAAAGGTAGGAGAGTCATTTAAAAATATGCAACCATCCGATTTACTAAAATATGGACTAATCCCAGAGTTTATAGGTAGACTACCTGTTATTATAACATTAGATGATCTTAACAAAGAGTCTTTAATAAGAATATTGCAGGAGCCTAAAAATGCAATAGTAAAGCAATATGAAGCTTTATTTGGAATGGATGATGTTGACCTAGAGTTTACAGACGATGCTATAGAAGCAATAGCAGATAAAGCTTTAGCTAGGAACATAGGAGCAAGAGGACTTAGATCTATAATAGAAGGTGTGATGATGGATACTATGTTCGAAATACCATCGGAAACCAATATTGAAAAGTGCATTATAACCAAGGAAGTTGTCGAAGGCAGTAAAACGCCAGAATTGGTTATAAATGAAAATAAGAAAGTAACCATAAGGAAAATAAAAAGTAAAATTATAAATCACAATGAAACGGCATAAAATAAAAGAAAGGTGTAAATCTTTATAAAGATTTATACCTTTTAAATTTGTATAAGAAAAGTGAAATCTTTAAAAAACTACTTGCAAAAAATAAAGAAAATTGGTATTATATAAAGAAAATATAATTAGTTGCTATAAAAAAGTAGGAGGGCTTATGAGAAATATAGGAATTATAGGGCTTGGTTTGATGGGTGGTTCGATAGCGAAAACACTGAGAGATAGCGAAAAAGTTGGTGAAATAGTCGGTTTTGACAATGATGAAGGTGTACTTATAAAGGCATTTCGAGATAAGGTTATTAGTAGTTATACTACAAAAATAGATGATAAATTTTCAAAAGTAGATGTCATTTTTATATGCACGCCAGTCAGTACTATATGTAATTATATTAAGGAACTATCTGGGTATATTAAGCAAGATTGTGTTATCACTGACATAGGTAGTACTAAATTAAATATAGTCAGAGCGGTTGAGGATATGAATATCGATAGACTATTTGTAGGTGGACATCCGATGGTCGGTTCGGAAAAAATAGGTTATGAGAACTCGAAGGATTTTTTGTTTGAAAATGCATATTATATCATAACTAAATCAGCAAAGACTAATCAAAATGCATTAAATACGGTGTGTGATATGATTTTAGAGTTAAAGGCGTTACCGATAATAATTGACATAGAAAAACATGATTTTATAACTGCGGCTATTAGTCATGTTCCTCATGTTATAGCATCGTCACTTGTAAATATGGTAGCCTCTCTTGATGGTGAGGATGAATATATGCATAAGCTAGCCGCAGGAGGATTTAAAGACATTACTAGGATAGCATCATCTAGTCCTATTATGTGGCAGAATATATGCATAGAAAATAAAGGCGAAGTTTTAAAAGTATTAAATGCATTTTCTGATATACTACATAAATTTAAAGAAAATATACTTAAAGATAATAGTAATGAAGTCTTAGATTTTTTCTCAAAAGCTAAAGAATATAGGGATAGTTTTAAAAATATTAATCCGGTTTATAATGTAATATATGATTTTATGGTAGAAATTAAGGATAAACCAGGTGCTATAGCAGATGTTGCTACGATGTTAAGTAAAAGTAATATAAATATCAAAAACATGGAGATTTTAAATAATAGAGAAAATGTTGAAGGGATATTAAGAATTTTGGTAGAAAACAGTGAAGCAAGAGACATGAGTATTAAGGTTTTAAATCAGAATGGATATAAAATATTTTAAAATTACCAAAATCTAAGGAAGGAGTGTAGTCATGAAATTTAGAAAAATATTAGATGAGATAAACCCTTATGTACCAGGGAAATCTACAGAGGAAATACAGAACAAGTATAATATAGAAAGTATTATAAAATTAGCATCAAATGAGAATCCGTATGGGTGCTCAAAAGAGGTACAAAAATGTTTTACAAATATAGATATTGAAATATATCCTGATAATGATTGTAGTAAACTAAGAAAACTACTTTCAAAAAAATATAATATAGAAGAGGATGAGTTGATATTTGGTGGTGGTTCGGTTGAGATAATATCAATGATAGCCCAAATACTTATAGAACAAAATGATGAGGTAATAACATGTACACCATCATTTTCGAGCTACTATTCGGCTACAAAGCTAATGAATGGTAAATTAATAGAGGTGCAACTAAAAGATAATGTGTTTGATCTACAAGGGATAAAAAATAAAATAACTGACAGAACAAAGCTTATATATATTGCAAATCCGAACAACCCAACGGGTACTATAATAACAGAAGATGAGCAAAGAAATTTTATAGAGGGTATTCCTCAGAATATAATGGTAGTATTAGACGAAGCATATTATGAATTTGTGACTGATAAAAATTATCCAGAGTCGATAAATTTTCTAAAGCAACATGATAATATAATTATACTAAGGACTTTTTCTAAAGCCTATGGACTAGCAGGGTTACGGATAGGCTATGGAGTAGCAAGCAAGAAGATAATAGAACAATTAAATAAAGTTAGAAATCCATTTAATGTTTCAACGTTAGCACAGGATGCAGCGCATATGGCACTTTCAGATGTCGATTTTTTAAAAATGGTAGTGAACAATAATAATCAAGTGTTAGAGTATATGTATAAAGAGTTAGACAAACTAAATATTTCATATATATCTTCACAAGCTAATTTTATTATGATAAATGTTAAAACCAGTGGGGCAAAATTTGCAGAGAAGTTATTAGAGAGAGGGTTTATAGTAAGACCAGGGTTTCCTTTGATGGATAATTACATACGAGTTTCTATTGGGACTATAGAGCAAATGAGACAATTTATAAAAGTTTTAGCTATACTTATAAATGAGGAGAGAGATTAATGGTTATTGGATATCTAGGGCCTGTTGGTACATATTGTTATGAGGCGTGTATGATTTATGCGAGCGGTAAATATGAGGTGAGACCGTTTAAAACTATAAGAGAGACTATAATGGCGGTTGTATCAGGACAAGTTGATAAATGCATTGTTCCTATCGAAAACTCAATAGAAGGTAGTGTTAATCAGACTATAGATACAATACTTGAAAATAATGAGCTAGTTATTTACGGTGAGCTAGTTTTGCCGATAAATCACTATCTCCTATCGCGGAGAAAGGTTGATCTAAAAGAAGTAAAGGCTATATATTCACATCCTCAGTCACTAGCACAATGCAGGAAGTTTATTTTAGATAATATGCCTGATGCTGAGAACGTAGAGATGCCAAGTAATGCATTTGCAGCAAAGGAAGTCTATAATCTAAATAACTCTGTTGCCATAGCTAGCAAAGCATGTGCAGAATTATATGACTTAAAAATATTAAAAGAAAATATACAGGATGAATATACTAATCAAACTAGATTTATATTAATATCACTAGATGATGAACCTAAGAACCAATGTAGCAAAACTTCAATAATATTTTCTATATCAAATAGCCCAGGCGCTTTATATAGAGTTTTGGGATTATTCAACTTATTCGAAATAAATTTAACAAAAATAGAATCAAGACCAGCGAGAACTAAGATAGGAGAATATATTTTCTGGGTTGATTTTGAAGGGGACAAAGATGCAGAGGATATAAGAATATTGTTAAATCATATAAATAAGTCGTGTTCATATCTTAGAGTGCTTGGTTCATATGATGTAATTTAGATTTACAGAATGGTTGTATAGATTCCTAGCTTGTCATTGCGAGGTACGAAGCAATCTCTCTTTTATTAAAGAGTTAGTTGTAATAATTTTGTAAAAAATAAAAATGAGATTGCTTTGTCGAAAAGACCTCCTCGCAATGACAAGGTAGGGAAGTTTGTCAACACAATAAAAAATGCAGATTACTCTGCATTTTTTAGCTACTTACACTCTTGCATACCATGATCGGCGTTAGGTTTTGTGCTTGTAGCATCTGTGTTAACTCTTACATCCTTTGATGCGTCAGATGCTTTATTAGACTTTGATAGGTTTTTCTTAG
>MGOW01000083.1:67920-71907 GCA_001797255.1 Clostridiales bacterium GWE2_32_10 | reverse complement strand
TGTCACCTTGTAGTCCTTGCACTCCGGTATCACCTTGTGGACCAGCTACTCCAGTGTCACCTTGTAGTCCTTGCACTCCGGTATCACCTTGTGGACCAGCTACTCCAGTGTCACCTTGTAGTCCTTGCACTCCGGTATCACCTTGTGGTCCTGTTACTCCAGTATCACCTTGTAGACCTGTTACCCCTGTAGCTCCTCTTGGTCCTGTTGCTCCAGTAGGACATTTCTTCCTACACTTATGGCACATATGGAAATCATCATCACAACATTCACAACAGTCGCAAAAGTCGTCACAGACATGATGCTTATCACATTCATTATACTTATCGCATTCATCGTGCTCATCACATTCATCGTACTCATCACATTCATCATGTTCTCTGCTATTACTAGATTCATCACCAAACTTACGCCAAAAATCATTTTTCATAATATCCCTCCTTTCTTAATTAGACTTATAACTAAATCGATATGTACATATAACTATACAATTTATTATATTCTAAAATACAACAATTGGTGATACATACATAATAGATGACTTGTTTCCTTTGTTCAATAATCAAAATTATTTTTTCATCTATTAATAAGTTAAAAAACATCAGCAAAACGTCTGGCTCAAACTAGATTGAACTCTATAAAGAAATATGTTCTCTTCTGTCACAAAAAACATAGACGAACCATGATAAATAGCCGTCTATGTTATAATATATGTATACAATTACAAAAATTATATATCAAGATTAACATACTGATGATTTGTATCAATTAATATTTCCAAAGTCTATCATATATGATCTTGATGAGTCTATATTTCCCCCTAAAACGTGCCACTCTGACTTTAATTAAATTTATTATCTTTTTTATTTAGTATACTATTCATATGTATTTTTTACTTGATCTTTTAGTATGATGTATACCCCCTTTGACATCAGTGACAAGTTCTTAAAAGTATCCATATCTAACTATACTCTATAGACAGGAATATAGGCTTGTCTTCTTCGACAGCCTTGGCAAATATTTCTTATATTTATTCAGAATTTCCATCTGCTGCTCCAAATCTGATATTATTGAGTCAATTTTGGAGCACTGTGTATCCAGAAAGTTAGATATAGCTTGTTGTTCGTAGATGGGTGGTGCTTGAAAAACGAAATCTCCAATTTTTTCTTGAGAAAGTGAAGCCATTATTGTACCATTCTGTGCATAATCTGAATAGCATTGAAACACAGAACTACTTAGAACCCAATATAGGTAGGAATTCAAATATCTGTTATATAAAGGTCTTATAAGTAATAAGTGACTATTAAGCTATGCTTTACCTGGTAAATAATAAATATATGCAAGTTTTCCAATTGTTCCATCTTTTGTAACTAACAAATCATGTTCTTTTAGTTTAATTTCAGGAGCTTGATTATAACGTTCTTCTGAAATATGGTAGCTTCTATCCCATACTATTTTCCCACTTTCAAAGTCTGTTCCTGTAACGCAAAATGGTCCTTCGTCGATAAATTCATCTACTGTTAAACCTTGTCAATCAATTCCACTTGGTCTCATATCACTTAACATTTTGCTCCTCCTTTAGTTCAGCCACTTTTTCAGTAAGTGAGTTTTCGAGTGCCATAAATTCGGCCAAGAGATCATCAGCCTTTTCAGGAGCCTTGTATTCATAGAAGTAACGAGTGAATGGAAATTCTGCACCGAGCTTTTCCTTATTAGAGGTACTTAAATTTTTGTTTTCATCAAACTCATATACGTAATGTGCATCTGGTACATGAGGGTATACCTCTTCCTCAAAGTATTTATCTACATCCTGGTTCAGTTTCACAATTTCACTATCCTTAGTGGTTTGGTCATAGATAATCTCACCTGTGCTATCCTTCTGCACAACAGCAGCTTTATCCATAATCGATAGTTCCATAGCAATATTATTAAGACGAGTAGGTGATATACCTTCAATACCGTTTAATAATTTTTTAAGATGCTTTTGAAAGTCAGCAAAGTTCTTATATTCCTTATCAGATGCATTCTCTGTTAAGGTCTTAATAACCGTATTTATAAATTTCTTGCCTTCTTGTAATTTCCGGTATTTTTTTTCATCTGCTGTAGAGCGAGGGTTCATTTCACTAAGCCCCTCAAATTCCAGTTCATTAAAAATATGAGTATTAGAAGTAAAATAAGTACTTGTTTTGAGCGTTTCAATATTAGATAAAGAAATATTACCCGTTCTCTGTAGTGGTTGATATACGGCAAACTCCTTGTATAAAAAATCTTCTTTGTCAAAAATCTTACTATATTGACCAGGTTCAAAATTAGCATAAATTTCGGTTATCGCTTTTATATCATCACGAGATAGTTCTTTACGCTTTTTACCTAGCGACTTTTTAAGCGGCTTCCAAAAGTCAACTGCATTAATTAGCTGTATCTTTCCCTTGCGTTCAGGGCGCTTATTTTTTGAAAGTATAAAAGCATAAATGCCTATATTGGTGTTATAGAATAAATCAGTAGGAAGGGCAACAATGGCTTCCACCAAGTCATTTTCTAACATATATTTACGAATTTGGCTTTCGCCACTTGTAGTGTTGCCACTGAACAAAGGTGAACCATTAGTAATAATAGCCGCACGACCTAGATTTTCTTCCATCTTATGTATTGCATGTTGCATAAACAAAAGCTGCATATCGCCAGTGCCCGGAAGTCCTGCTGAAAAGCGACCGTTCTTTTTCTTATGTTCTTCTTTTACAGCTTTCTCAACACCTTCCCCTGCATCCTTTTATTATAGATACGCTTATTATGTTTTAAATAACATGTATAAACTTATTTTTTCTGGATAGAATATATTTGTACAATTTTACCAAAAAGGTGGGGATTATATGGGAATAGTTACAACTGTAACTGATAAGTATCAAACTTGTATTGATGCATGCGTTAAATGTGCTCAAGCTTGCTACGAATGCTTTGATGCATGTTTAAAAGAATCAAATGTTAATGAAAGAACAAATTGCATAAAAATTCTTGTAGAATGTGCTATGATGTGTCAAGCATCAGCTTCTGTTATGTCTATGGATGGGCAATATGCAACAGATCATTGTAAAATGTGTGCTACAATATGTGAAAAATGCGCTTATGAATGTAATATATTTGAAGATGCACACTGCAAAGAATGTGCAGATATATGTACAATGTGTGCGGATGAATGTAAAAAGATGTCTAATATGTAATAACAAAAAAACAGTTAAAATAAATATTTATTCTAACTGTTTTTTTGTTATTATATTTTACTATGTTGAGAAGACTATAAAGAGGGGTGATTTATATGGCAATGAATAGACGTGATGATGGTTCTTGGAAAATACCAATTGAAAAACATACTACTGCTGCATGGGCAAATATAACAGAAACAAAACCTGTATCAAAAGTTGCTGTCCCTAATCAGAAAAGTGTGCGTAATGCTAAAGACTATGTAGATGCTAACCAAAAATAGATTAAAAAAATAAAGTTATAACTTATAACTTTATTTTTTTAATCTATTTTATTCTGCTAGTTTTTTATAATCATTATATTTTTGTTTCATATCTTCCTTTGCTTTTTCTCGTAATTTTTCTACATTCCCTGGGAATGTTTTCACCAAAGATGTATATCTAATTTCTCCGTTCATGAAATCTTCATATGGTTTTATTGGCTCTTTTGAATCTAGAATAAATGGATTCTTTCCTTCTTGCCTTAATAATGGATTATATCTGTAAAGTTGCCAGTGCCCTGACTCTACTGCTTTTTTCTCTTCTGCAATACTTGTGCCCATACCAGTCTTGATTCCATGACTGATACATGGCGCATAAGCTATAATAATTGAAGGGCCTTTATAATCCTCTGCCTCTACAATTGCTTTTATTGTTTGATTCATATTTGCCCCCATGGAGATTTGAGCAACATATACATGTCCATAACTCATCGCCATTGCTCCAAGATTCTTTTTACTTGCCCTTTTTC
>MGOW01000083.1:33751-67913 GCA_001797255.1 Clostridiales bacterium GWE2_32_10 | reverse complement strand
AGCAAATTTTGCCACAGATGCCACTGGTGTAGATTTTGAAGCTTGACCTCCTGTATTTGAATACATCTCCGTATCCATGACGAAAATATTTACATCGTCACCAGTAGACAATACTTGGTCAACTCCTCCAAATCCGATGTCATATGCCCACCCATCTCCACCGATTATCCAATGAGATTTCTTAGTGAGATAATCCTTTCTTTCTATGATTTCTTTTAAGATAGGAGTGTTTTCTATATTTTCATCTTTTATTACTTCTAGTATTTTCGAAGTTGCTTCTTCAGATTTTTCTCCATTGTATATACCGTCAATCCATTCTTTAAAAGCATCCTTTAATTTTTCATTGATTGGTTGACTAAGTGCCTCTTTTATCAGTGTATCCAATTTTTCACGTATTTGACTTATACCAAGAAACATTCCGTATCCATATTCGGCATTATCCTCAAATAGCGAATTTCCCCATGCAGGCCCTTTCCCTGATGCATTAACTGTATATGGAATAGATGGTGCACTACCGCCCCAAATTGATGAACATCCTGTAGCATTTGCAATCATCATCCTATCTCCAAAGAGTTGAGTAAGTAGCTTGATATAAGGCGTTTCTCCACATCCTGGACATGCACCACTGAATTCCATTAAAGGTCTTGCAAATTGACTTCCTCTTAATGTTTTTATATCTACTAAATCTTGTTTATCAGTTACAGTCATTGCAAAGTTCCAGTTATCTGCCTCTGCATCAATTTCTTCCTCCGCAGGCTTCATAACCAAAGCTTTTCCATTAGCAGGACAAATATCCGCACAGTTTCCACATCCTGTACAATCAAGAGGACTTATTTGAATTCTATAGTATAGATTTTCTAATCCTTTACCTATTGGCTTCTTTGTTTCAAATCCATCAGGTGCCTTGTGTTTCTCCTCTTCATTTAGCAAAAATGGACGTATAACCGAATGTGGGCAAATGTATGAACATTGATTACACTGAATACATTTATCTGTTTGCCACTCTGGTATCATTACAGCAATTCCACGTTTTTCATAAGCAGTTGTCCCAAGAGGGAAGGTTCCATCTTCTCTTCCATTAAAGGCACTTACAGGCAGTTCATCCCCCTGATGTCTTGCCATAGGGAATTGGATATCTGTCACAAAGTCAGGAAGCCCCGTAGCTTCAGACTTTTCATCTTCTAGATCAGCCCATTCAGCCGGAACATTCACTTTAATAATCTGTTCAATTCCTTTGTCAATTGAATTCTTGTTCGACTCTACTATTTCCTCACCTTTGCTACCGTATGTCTTCTCTACAGACTTTTTCATTAACTCTACTGCCTTGTCTATCTGGATAATGTTTGCTAACTTAAAGAATACAGCTTGCATGATCATATTAATCCTTCCACCAAGCTTTAAGTCTTGTGCAATTGATACAGCATCAATCATATAAAACTGAATATTATTTAATGCAATATATTTTTTAAATTGAGCTGGAAGTTTATCGTTTAGTTCTGCCTCATTAAAGGGGCAGTTTAAAACAAAAATACCGCCATTTTTCAACCCTTTTAAAATATCCTGATTGTATAGAAAAGATTTATTATGGCAAGCAATATAATCTGCATTATAAACCAAATATGGTGATCTTATAGGATTCTTACCAAACCTCAAATGTGATACTGTACTCCCTCCTGATTTTTTGCTATCGTATGAGAAATATGCTTGTGCATAAAGTTCTGTATTTTCACCAATAATTTGTACAGCCATTTTATTTGCTCCGACTGTACCATCAGAACCGAGTCCCCAGAATTTACAGCTAAAAGTTCCTTCTGGTGTCGTTTCAATTACATCTCCTTCGGGCAATGATGTATTAGTTACATCATCTACGATACCAATTGTAAAGTTATTTTTAGGTTGCTCTTGCTTTAAATTATCAAACACAGCAATGATTTGTGATGGTCTCGTATCTTTTGATCCTAGTCCGTACCTCCCACCGATAATTACTGGTTTTTCAGCATAATTATAAAATAACTTCGATATATCTAGGTACAATGGCTCACCTATTGAACCTGGTTCTTTTGTTCTATCGAGCACTGCAATCTTTTTAACAGTTTTCGGAAACACCTTGAAGAAATAATCAGGTGAAAAAGGTCTGTATAAATGCACCTTTATCATTCCTACTTTCTCTCCCTTGTTTCCTACATAATCTATTGTCTCCTCAATTGTATCACAGACAGAGCCCATAGCTACAATAATATTCTCTGCATCTTGTGCCCCATAATAATCGAAAGGATGATACGCTCTACCTGTAATTTTTTCAATTTCTCTCATATAGTTTTCAACAACATCAGGAACTCCTACGTAAAACTTATTTGAAGCCTCCCTTCCTTGGAAATAAATATCAGGATTTTGTGCCGTACCCCTTAAGCTTGGATGATCTGGATTTAGTGAACGTTCTCTAAACTCTTTAATTGCCTCATAATCTACAAGTTTGGCAACATCTTCTTGACTGATCACTTCAATCTTTTGGTATTCATGTGACGTTCTGAATCCATCAAAAAAATGTAAAAAAGGAATTCTTGATTTAATCGCAGCTAGATGTACAACATTTGCCATATCCATTACTTCTTGTACATTTGAAGCTGCAAGAAGTGCAAAGCCTGTTTGTCTCGTAGCCATTACATCCTGGTGGTCTCCAAAAATAGATAGTGCATGCGTTGCAATTGCACGTGCACTTACATGAAATACCGCAGGTAAAAGTTCTCCAGCCATTTTATACATATTAGGAATCATGAGTAGTAATCCTTGCGATGCCGTATATGTAGTTGTGAGTGCTCCTGCAACAAGTGCCCCATGAACTGCTCCTGCGGCTCCAGCTTCTGATTGCATCTCTACAACTTTAATTTGCTGCCCCAAAATATTCTTTTTTCCTTTAGCAGACCATTCATCTACATTTTCTGCCATTGGCGTTGATGGTGTTATTGGATATATTGCCGCTACCTCTGTAAATGCATATGATGCTAGAGCGGCTGCATGATTCCCATCCATCATTTTCATTGTTCCTGCCATAAAATTTTTCCCTATTTTCTCTTCGTTTGTAAATAACTCACCCATTCTACCCATCCCCTTATATAAATCTTGTAACTATTCAGACCTAGCCCTGTCATTGCGAACCTGTTCTTTGGCGTGGCAATCTGTTTTTTAGTTTGATAATATATTTAGCTTTTCCAACTATACAATTTTTATTTATATTAATGCATATATTTACAAATGGGGTTACGAGTATTATAATTTCAGAGATTTTATACTTTTCTAGCTTCAATTATATATGAAGTTACATAATCTTCTATATTTTTATCTGGCACCCAAGACTTAACTATCTCTTTTCCATTGTCCTTAGGCTCTAATTTTATATCCTTAAATCCTACATTCTCTAACATCTTCCTAATATCCTCTACATATTCTGCACCTGCAATACACCCTGCCATCATGTACAAGTCTTGTTTTATATTTGGTGGTAGCTCTGCTGTAGCAACAACATCTGATATGGATAGTCTTCCACCTTGTTTTAGAACTCTATAAGCTTCTTTAAACACTTTTTCTTTCTCACTTGATAAGTTAATTACGCAATTTGATATAATAACATCTACAGATGAGTCTGATACTGGTAAATGTTCAATTTCACCAAGTCTAAATTCTACGTTATTGTATCCAGCATTTTCTGCATTTTCTCTTGATAACTTTATCATTTCTTGTGTCATATCTACACCTATTACTAAACCTATTTCTCCTACTTTTCTTCTTGCTAAAAAACAGTCAAATCCTCCCCCACTTCCTAAATCAAGGACTGTCTCCCCCTCTTTAATCGCTGCTATAGCAATAGGATTACCACAACCAAGTCCCATATTTGCTCCTGTAGGTATCTCAGTAATATCCCCCTCATTATAACCAAGATTCATAGATATTTCTTTTATATCACTTTGCCCATTACAACTACATCCTCCACTGCAACATGATCCTGAACCTTTAGATAACGCAATACTTCCATAGCTTTTACGAATATAATCTTTTATTTCTTCTTTTTTATTAGACATGCTATACCTCCTGAAATTATATTTGTTTTAAACTTCTTCTTTTATATATTCCTTTATTTCTTCTTTACTTGGTATTCTCCCAAATGCTTTTACTTTCTCATTAATAACAATAGCTGGTGTTCTCATGACACCATACTCCATTATTTTTTGTATATCCTCTACCTTCTGTATCTCAACATCTGCATTTAGTTCCTTTACTGCTTCCTCAACTAACCCAGTTAACTTCTTGCAGTTAGCACATCCTGTTCCTAATATTTTTATATTCATCATTCATTACCCCTTTCATTTTAAATTATATTAATAAATATGAAAATATATTAAACAAATAGCCAATAAATATTATGCCTACTATAACTATCGATATAAATATTGTAAGTAACTTCGGTTTTACTACTCTACTAATCATCACCATAGATGGAAGTGATAACGCAGTTACTGCCATCATAAAGGCAAGTACTGTTCCTATACCTACATTCTTTGCAAATAATGCTTCAGCTATTGGTATAGTACCAAATATATCTGCATACATTGGTATTCCCACTAATGTTGCAAGTATTACTGCAAATGGATTATTAGACCCTACTACATTATCGATCACTTCTTGTGGTATGAAGTTATGGATTGCAGCTCCAATACCAACACCAATTAAAATATATATCCACACTTTTTTAGCTATACTTTTCACTTCACCTACTGCATATATTGCTCTTGCTCTTTTAGTCAACTCCTCTGCTTCAAGATTAGGGCTACCAATTTTTCTAACATAATCCTGTATTTGATCCTCAAGATTCAACTTTTCTATAATAATTCCTGCAACAACTGCAAGTATAATCCCTACTACAACATAAGCTATAGCAATTTTAACTCCAAAGAATGTTAATAATACTAAAAATGAGGCTATATCTACAAGCGGTGACGATATAAGAAAAGAAAATGTAACCCCTAATGGCAATCCTGCAGATGTAAAACCTATGAATATAGGTATACTTGAGCAACTACAAAACGGAGTAATCGTTCCAAGCAAAGCTCCCATTATATTACCTGCAATTCCTTTAAATTTCCCTAGTATTTTCCTGGTTCTTTCAGGTGGAAAGTAGCTTTGTATATATGACATTAAAAATATTAAAACAGATAATAGAATAAATATTTTAACAGTATCATATATAAAAAAGTGAATTGCGCCGCCTATTTTACTCTGTACAGGTAGATTGAGTACCTTCTCAACAAATAATTTTGTAATATCACTAAGCCATTGCATTTTTAAAATTTGATCATTTAAAATGTTAAATATACTCATACTATACCTCCTTTACAATTGTCTTTACATCCTCTACCCTTTTCAAGTCGCTTTTTTAATTTCTGCAAATCTTCCTTACATTTTTGCACATTTGTGAGTTCTTCTGCAACTAAATTTTTTATAATAGTATCATATATTCTGTTTTTATTTAGCGAATATCTAACCCATAAACCATTCTTAGCATCTTCTACAATGTCAGCATTTTTCAGTATTGTAAGATGTCTTGATACAGTTGATTGTGGTAACTCCAATATATCTACCATTTCACAAACATATAAATTCGATTGAAACAATATATTTATTATCCTAAGTCTTATTTCTTCCGATAGTGCATTTGTTACATTCAATATTTTTTTCATTTTTATCATCCTCTACAATATGTTATATTTATTTTTCCGAATATACGCATATTATATTCATAAAAGAATTATTTGTCAATACTAATTTAAATTTTTAACAAAAATAAAGCTATAGTTCAGGTGTCTGATTAATTAAAAATTAGAAAAGCCTCAAAGTATGTCATCACGAGGAGGATGTTCTTTCCGACGTGGTGATCTGTATTTAATCTTTATAAAAATATAAAACAGATTACCACGCCCTAAAAAACGGGGGCTCGCAATGACAGAACGAGGATATTCGTAAGTTCGACATCTGAACTGTAACAGCTTCTCATTATAAAATAATTTGTATTTTAAATTCTTATAATACATTTAGCATATCCTAGGTAGCAAATCTCCTTCTAACATATTTAATATTCTAGTTCCTCCTATTTCAGTTTTCAAATATACTTTATTTCGATTATCCCCTATTACTTCCCCTATAATCCTAGACTCTAATCCTAATTTATTTCTTTTCATAACTTCCAATATTTTTTCTGCATCTTTGGTTGATACAATTAATATAATCTTTCCTTCGTTTGCTATATATAACGGATCTAATCCTATCATTTTGCACATGCTTTTAACATTACTCCTAACTGGAATATATTCTTCATTTAAAACAATACTCATCTGTGTATTTTCTATAAATTCATTTAATGTTGTGGCTATTCCACCTCTTGTTGGATCTCTTATAATTCTTACATTTTCGCTTACCTCTAATATATCTGTTACTAATATATGCAATAAGCTGCAATCACTTTCTATATCAGTATCAAAATCAAATTCTGCTCTTTTACTCATTACACACATTCCATGATCCCCTATTGTCCCACTTAATATAACTTTATCTCCTTCGACAATATTGCTTGAGTTCATATATAGCGTATTATCTTCTATAACACCTATTCCTGTTGTATTTATGTATATTTTGTCTACATCTCCTTTTCCTACCACTTTTGTATCACCTGCAACTATTTTTACATTAGCTTCCTTTGCTGTATTTGCCATTGATATAATTATTCTTTCTAGAATATCAATACGTAGTCCTACTTCTATTATAAATCCTGCTGTAATATACAAAGGTTTTGCACCTACTACTGCTAAATCATTTACTGTTCCACAAATAGATAGCTTACCTATATCCCCACCTGGAAAGAAAATAGGGTCTACTACAAATGAGTCTGTTGTAACCGCAAGTTTTCCGCCAATGTTACCTAAAATACTAGAATCACTTTGCTGCATCAATAGTTCATTTTGAAAGTGTTTGTAAAATAAGTTCCTTACTAATTCATGAGTGTATTCTCCACCATTTCCATGTTCTAAAGTGATTATATTCATGTGTTACCTCCTTAAACCATATTTATAATATACTGCACATGCACCTTCAAGAGATACCATACAAGGTCCTAATGGATTAGATGGGCTACATATTTTTGAGAACATTTTGCACTCTAAAGGGTCTTTTACACCTTTTAAAATATCACCACATATACATTGTGTTTGTGCTAACTGTTCTTTTATAACTATTTTAAAATTTTTTTCTGCATCAAACTCTTTGTATCCCTCTAGAATTTTTAGTCCCGTATTTTCTATGTTGCCTAATCCCCTCCAGTTACTGTCTGATGGGATAAAAACTTTATTGATTATTTCTTTAGCTTTTCTGCTCCCCTCATATTCAACTACTTTACTATATAAATTTTCAACTTTACACTTACCATATTTAACATCCCTTACAACTTGATATAGTGCATATAATATATCTAAAGGTTCAAATCCAGTTATCACAGCTGGTATATTATATTCTTTACCTATAAAACAAAAAGGCTTGTGTCCTATTATTGATGCTACGTGCCCAGGAAGTATAAATCCATCTATATTAACATTCTTGTTTACTATTAGTTTTTGAATAATGTTAGGCATCGTTTTTATACTATTTAGCACAAAATAGTTATTTATATTTTCATTCTTTGCTTTATATATGCTTAGTGCTATAATAGGAGCTGTTGTCTCAAATCCAATACCCAGAAATACAATCTCTTTTTCAGGATTTTGTTTTGCAATCTCAAGTGATTGTATTGGCGAATATACTACTCTAATATCTCTACCTAAAGCCTTCTCTATTTTGAGAGAGCTATTTGTTCCAGGAACTTTCATCATATCTCCAAAAGTAGCTATTATAATATTATCTTCATATGATAATTCTATTGCCGTATCTATGTACCCTTGTGATGTGACACATACAGGGCAGCCTGGTCCTGATATAAGTTTTATATTTTGTGGTAGTAAATCTTTTATTCCATATTTCATTATTGCCATCGTGTGAGTGCCACATACCTCCATTATTTTTATATCTCTTATTGCTGAACTTCTAATCTTTTTTAATATATTTTCTACTAACCCTTCTTTTACAAACTCATCTACATAATTCATCTTTCACCTCTATTAATTAGTTAATCTTGTTCTAACATTTGTTTAAATACTTCTAATGTTTTTTTAGCTTCTACTTCGTTTATTTTTTGTATAGCACACCCTGCATGTAACAAAATATAATCACCTGTTTTCAAGTCACCCACTAATTCAACATTAGCATTCGTTTTAACACCTTCAAAGCATACAACTGCATTGTTCTTATCAATCGATAAAACTTTAGCTGGTACTGCTATGCACATAAAATCACTCCTTACATCTCTCATTTGCTATTACTATTTGTCCAAGGCATATTCCACTATCATTGCATGGTATTAGTTTGTGAGTATATACCTCAAACCCTTTCAACATTAGTTTTTTATAAATTTCTCTTAATATTATTTGATTCTGAAATACTCCTCCACTTAATGCAACTTTATTAATATCATATTTACCTGATATTAGTTCGCATAAATGTACTGAAAAGTTTATTACAGTATTATGAAATCTTCTTGATATTAAGCTTCTAGAAATCTTGTCTCCTAAATCAGACAGCAATCCTTTTAAAATATTATTAGTGTTTATAATATACACATCATCTACGTATTCTACGTCATATGTATAACTTTCTTTTTCGTTTTCATCACATATATGTTCTAGAAATATCGCGGCTTCACCTTCATATGTTACCTCTTCCATAAAACCCAAAATAGCTGCTGCAGTATCAAAAAGTCTTCCTACGCTGGATGTATCTATTATATTTATGTTACTGTTTATAATAGTTTTTACATTTTTTACATCTTTACCTTTGAATAAATTAGGTAAGTTTTCATCTAAATTATTACCAAATACTTTATGTAAGTAGCTTATAGCCATCCTCCAAGGTTCTTTTATCGCTGACTCTCCCCCAGGTATGCATACATAGTTCAAGTGCCCTACTCTTTTAAAACTGGCATAATCACATATTAAAAACTCTCCGCCCCACATTTTCTTATCTGCTCCATATCCACTGCCATCATAGGCTATTCCTATTACTCTATCCTTTACCTCATTTTCAACCATGCAGCTTACTATATGTGCGTGATGATGTTGCACCTCTATATTATTACTGTCATGTGTCTTTACGTATTCTTTTGACCAGTAATTAGGATGCATGTCATGCACTATGAGTTCTGGATTTATGTTATAGACGTTTTTAAAATGTTTTACTAGCATATTAACTCTATCACAGGTTTCTGTATTTTCAACATCCCCTATATATTGGCTTATAAAAACGTTATCTTTTTTTGATATTGCAAATGTGTTTTTTAGATGGGACCCACTTGCTAATATGTCGTGTGTCATAGAATGCTTAACATTTATAGGTGCATATCCTCTAGAGTTTCTTAGCACTCTTTCTTCATGTAAAACTACCATGCTAACTGAATCATCAATAGGGATATGTATGTCTCTATTATGGATAAGTATGTAATCTGCAATATCTTTCAAATTATGTATTGCATCATCGTTTTTATAAATTATAGGCATACTATTCTTGTTTGCACTCGTCATAACTAAAACATCTATCCCTTCATCAAATAACAGATGATGTAATGGAGTATAAGGTAGCATAATTCCTAGTCTCTTATTATGTGGTGCTATATTATATGGCAGTAAATCATTTTTCTTATTTAATAATATGATAGGCTTTCTTTCACTACATAATATTTTTTCTTCTATATGACTAACATGACAAAATTTTTTTACAGTTTCTATGTCCTTCATCATTAATGCTAATGGCTTGGTAGGTCTTTTTTTTCTAATTCTAAGTTTTTGTATTACATCTTCGCATTTAGCATTGCATGCTAAATGAAAACCTCCTAATCCTTTTATTGCAAGAATAAAACCTTGCCCGATGAGATTTGGAACTTTCTTTGCAATACCTAGAGACTTGATTTTATTTCCCTCATTGTCAACAAGCTCTATCTGTGGTCCACATATTGGACAAGCAGTTGGCTGAGCGTGAAACCTTCTATCTAAAGGATTCTCATACTCTTTTCTGCATTCATTGCACATTATAAACTGGTTCATGCATGTAGCTTCTCTATCATACGGCAAGTCTTTTATTATAGAAAACCTTGGACCACAATTTGTACAGTTTGTAAAGGGATATTTGTATCGTCTATTCTTCATATCTGTTATATCCTTTATGCAGTCCTCACATACTCCTGTATCTGGTGAAATTAATGTTATAGCATTAACCTCAGCATTGCTTTTTAAAATATTAAACTTTTCATAGTTCACTACTTTCTTATCTTCAATTTGTATTTCATTAATCTTAGATAATTGAGGTGGTTTAGTCTTTATATTATTCAAAAGTATGCCTATATCTTCTTCTTTGCCCTCAATGTCTATATACAAACCATCACTAGTGTTTTTTACCCATCCTTTTAAATTATTTTCTAGTGCTTTTACATATATATAAGGTCTAAACCCTACTCCTTGAACAACCCCTTTTATTAGTATATATTTCCTAATAGTATTTTCTATTTTATCTATTCACTCCTTTACTCATTATTTGTCCTTCTAAATAATCACACAATTTCTGTACACCTTTGCCAGATGTACATGATATTTCAAATATATGTATATGTTCATTTAACGACTTCACGTCTTTATAAAAGTCACCAATATCAAAATTAGTATATCTAACTAGATCAATTTTATTTAATATTAATACCTCTGCCTTTTGAAACATAGATGGATACTTGAGCGGTTTGTCATGTCCTTCTGTTACACTCATAACCAAAATCTTACTATCTTCACTTAAATCATAAGAAGCTGGACACACTAAGTTTCCTACATTTTCTATAACTAAAAGATCTGCATTATTTATATCTATACAGTCTAATGCTTGTTCAATCATGTTCGCATCAAGGTGACAAGCACCTTCCGTATTAAGCTGTACTACATTAATGCCCTGATTTTCAATTCTTTCAGCATCTTTTGTAGTATATAAATCCCCTTCTATAACAGCTATGTTAAATTTTCTATTAATATGCTTTATTATTTGTTCGAGTACTGATGTCTTCCCTGAACCAGGAGATCCTATCATATTTATTGTGTATATTCCTTTATCATTCAAAGCAGATCTGATCTTTGATGCAATTTCATTATTATTTTTTAATATGTTTTTTTCTATTACTATACTTTTCATTTTTGTTCTCCTTCTATGCTATCTACTGTTAATTCATCCCCTGTAACAACATTTTTACTAAACTTGTTACATATCGGACAGACTCTATTTGTATAGCTTATATTAAATATTTTTCTGCAATTATTACAGTAGGCACTTGCTTTTATTTTTTTTATTTCTAATTTAACATTTTCACATATTGTATTTTTACATAAACATTCATATGCAAATCTTAAACTACTTTCGTTAATACATGTAAACTCACCTACTTTAATTACTATTTTGTTTATACTTTTCATGTTATGTAATTGTACATTTTCATAAACAATGTTTAGCATGTCTGATACTATAGAAACTTCATGCATTATTTCCTCCTTACTTACTAGCTACAATATATTTAATCTTGTCTAAGACTTCCCTACATATATGTTCAAACATACTATTAATCTCATTAGAAAAGCTTGCTCCAAAATCAACTTTTAATATTTCTATAGCAATGAAATATGCTTCTATATTATTTTTATAATCTTTAATCATATCAATAAAGCTTATTTGATGTTGTGAGCTTGGTCTAACTAGTTTGCAGTCAAACTTATTAAGATTTTTTAATGTAATAGTACCAGGTTCTAATTCAAAATATGAACTATCAATTATTATTATACAATCACCATCACTTACTTTGTTTAAACAATATACAAAATCTGTTTCTCCATATATTACTTCTATATTTTTATCAATTGAAAACACACTCTTTTCTATATTATTTAACACTTTTATAGCAACCCCATCATCCATCATTAATACATTTCCTAAAGCTATAATTTTTATCATCTACGTTATTTTTATACTTATATCTTTATATCTATCGCTTGTAATATGGGTGGCACATGAGACACAAGGGTCAAACGATCTAACAATTCTTCCTATTTCTACTGGATTTTGTTCATTTTTCACATATGTTCCCATCAGTGCTTTTTCTACTACACCTTTAACTCCGTTTGAATCTGTTGGTGATAAGTTCCAAGCTGATGGTGTTATGATAGTATAGTTTTTAATCTTTTTATCTCCTATAGCTATCCAATGTCCAAGCGAACCTCTTGTAGTATCTATAAGTCCAATTCCCTTCGCCTGTTCTGGAACCTCATATATTTTTTGAGATGTAGGTTCAAGTTTTATCTTTTTTAACAGATGCTCTAGTATATTGCATATTTTACTTACCTCTAATACCCTAGCAATAGTTCTATCCATAGTAGAAATACCTCTCGTATACTCTCCACTCAAGTACATCCTAGCCAATGGTCCTACCTCTACTCCATATCCGGCATATCTAGGAGCTTTTATAAAACTATAACCGTCTTTTTTAGAAACATCTGATTCTACATATCCTTCCTCAGGCTTTATATTTACTTCATCTGCTATATACCAAGCATGATATATATTTTCTGTTATTTTATCCTTGTCAAACTTATACCTTTTATTATTTATTAGTACCCCAGGTTCAACATACTTAAAAGGCTTATCAATATATTGATTATATACACCATAACTCATAAGGTTTTCAAAGCCTTTTCCATTCTCAAAGTAATCTTTATAATATTCAGCAATAATATTAACATCTGGCACCATTATGTTATTTATAAAAGCTTTTATAGATGATAATATTGACTTTAGTTCTATAAATTTGTCTGCATTCATGTTTACAGTAACTCCCCCAACAAAAACACCATGATTGTGAGGAGCTTTCCCACCAAGTATAGCAAGCATCTTGTGAGCAGACCTACTATATTCAATGGATTTTAAGTAATGTATGCTTAATGTCTTATTAAGATTTTCTGGTAACCTGTAATCTCCTTGAGACTCTTTGTATAAAGGATTTATCTGTGGTCCATTTACATAGTCAGGAAATGTGTATTGATAAAAATGTCTCAAATGATTTTGTAAAAATTCACACCCATGTATTATCTGTCTAACCATTTCATCATTAGGAGTAGGAATCACTTTTAGTGCATCTTCTAATCCATGAGCAGAAGCAACAGAATGAGCTGTAGAGCATATACCACATATCCTTTCAGTAAAGTATATTGCATCTAATGGTGGTCTACCCTGTAACATTTTTTCAAATCCCCTATACATCATTCCACTACTTTTAGCATCTATTATTTTATGATTATCTATAGTAACTTCTATTTCCAAAAATCCACTTATTCTTGTAAGTGGATTAATAACTATCTTTTCTATTTTACCCCCCCCTATCAGTATCTCACAAACGGTTCCATAGAATCTGGAAATCCATTTCGTGCACACCCTATACATGGAGTATTATCTCCTATAGGCCAATTTGTACTATTGTTCCATCTACGTATAGGACAGTCTGTTCTAGTAATAGGTCCTCTACAACCCAACTTAAACATACATTCGGGCTCACCTAACTTTTTTGCAAATATTCCTTTATCAAAATATGATCTTCTTGGGCACAAGTCATGTATTGTTATTCCGTAAAACAAAACTGGTCTATTTTCTTTATCAAGTTCTGGGTTGTCATTAATTAGAATACTTGCTATCGTTCCTATTACCCACTGAGGATTACTTGGGCATCCTGGTACTCTTATAACTTCTCTATCTAAAAAATCATATACACTTTTACTCTCCGATGGATTCGGTCTGGCAGCAGATGGTCCTCCATAGGATGCACATGAGCCTACTGCTAACACATATTTTGCTTTTTTCCCCGCCATAGCTACTGCATCCATACCAGTTATAGTTTTCCCCTTATATCTAGCTATCACATTGTATAATCCATTATTTTTAGTAGCAACAGCACCTTCTACTACAAGAATAAACTCTGTATCCAATGTATCTAAAAATTTTTTAAAAGCTCTTTCCCCTTCCTCTGCCATCAAACTATTGTTATAAGTCATATTTACCATTTTTCTTAGTAAATATATAACATCTGGGTTCTCTGCATTTAATAATGATATTATATTTCCTGAACACGTTGCAGCCTCAAGCCATATTAAATTTATTTTTTTATTTTGATCTATATTGTTTATTGCCTTATCTATTATACTTTTGAGAATATTTTGCTTATTACCCACTACAGGACATATTTCACTTCCCAAATGTATTCCCCCTTATTTTATCAATCTACCTACTATAGGCAGATTCTTTAAAATCCCTGCTTGATGACATCCGCTAAATTGCTCTGTCAAATCTTGCCCAGCATATAGTCCAAAATGAGTACCTCCTCCCCATGACCCTTCTCTACTTACATCATAAATTATGCCGTCTACCGCTACATATGCTGGTTTGCCTCCTGATCCATCATATTGTGTTAGTTGTTCTAATGTAAGATCTGTTTTAGTAATCATTGCTGTTCTATCAGCTTTAGTTTCATCTTCTTCTACTTGATTTGATTTTGTTTCTTCTTGTCTTAATAACTCCATAAAGTATAATTTTTCATATTTACTTTCAGCAAAGTCTATCCTATTTTTTAAATAGTCTATTCTTCTTTTGATATCATCAGTTGTATAACTTTCCCTATACTCTTTAGCCAAAATTATCACCTCTTTAAAAACAAGTATATTGAAATATATATGATTTATTACATTTGAATATAACAAAAAAGTTACGGTTCAGAGGTAATAAAACAGATTGCCACGCCAAAAAACAGGCTCGCAATGACACCATTGTTGTCTGAACTGTAACACAAAAAAGATACTAGACTTTACTAATATCTTTTTTATAATAATGTGCAAAAGGTTTATATCCTTTTTTTACATAAAATTTTATAGCTGCCTCATTAAAGTTGTATACTTTTAGTTCGATGTGATCTATTTTCTTCTCTTGACCTATTTTTTCAATATACTGCATTAGCTCGCTACCAATATTTTCTCCCCTATAATTTTCATCTACTATAATAGATTTTATTTCTATATAGTTTTTGTCCATAAGCTCTATATCATCTTCTATAGCCTTAAATTCTATTTCTATCAATCCTTTTATATTATCTTCTTTATCAATAACAATGTATATGTCCCTTTCTTTTTCAGCTATAGCTCTTTTTATTAGCTTTTTAATTTTTGAATTAGTATATTCCTTATAAAAATCATCTATATTTTGATAATGATGTTTATTTAACTTAAAATACAGTGGTACTAGTTTATCTATATCTTTAAGTGTAGCTTTTATTATATCAACCCGAATTTTAGTTTTATTCATGTTGTATCATGCTCCTTCAAATTTATTATTATCTAAGTAATTCCTTTTATGTTATAATGCATTAATTCTACTCTTTTATGCATTCATAAATCTAAAATTACTTATTAATTACCTCCACTTGTAACTGGTAATTTAATAATAAACTTGGTTCCCATATCAACCTCACTTTCTACATTTATCAAGCCTTTATGCTTATTCACAATAATGTCATAGGCTATTCCAAGACCTAGTCCAGTTCCTTGACCTATAGGCTTTGTTGTGAAAAAAGGATCAAAGATTTTATTTGCAATCTCAGCTGGTATTCCTTTTCCATTATCTTCTATTTCACAATATATATACCCGTCTGTAGAGTATGTTTTAATATTTATTACTCCTCTTCCTGTTATATGCTTATCTTTGATTGCATGAACTGCATTAATTAAAATGTTAAGGAGTACTTGATTAATCTGCCCTCCATTAACATATAGTTTTGGAATATTACCAAAATCACACTTTACTTCTGCATGATATTTTATTTCATTATTTGCCACCACAATCGTAGTACTAATAGCCTCATTAATACTATACTCCGAATGTTCATCAGACTGGTCAACTCTTGAGAATATTTTCATACTAGTAACAATCTTATTTATTCTACTAATACCTTCATTTGTATCTTTAAAAATATCCTTAATGTCCTCCATTATGTAATCAAATTCTTCTTCTTTTCGTTTACTACGTGCTTTTTCAATAATTTTTTTTGCATCACTTGGTAGTGTGGAGTCTAGCTCTAAATATATGTTCATTATATCGCTATAAACAGTAATATATTTATTTAAGGTCTCTAGATTACTCGAAATAAAACCTAGGGGATTGTTTATTTCATGTGCAACTCCAGCTGCAAGCTGCCCAATGCCAGCAAGCTTTTCATGCTGTACAAGCTGCCCTTGTGTTTGTGTAAGTTGCATTAAGGTTGATTGAAGCTCTTCATTTCTTTCGTTAAGCTTTCTTTCAAGCTTTTTTTGTACTGAAATATCTTCTATTGCATCAATAAAGCTATTAAATAAAGTCCCAAGCTGTCCTATTTCATCCTTATTCTTTAACTCCAACCTTTTAGGCAACGTATTAGGATTTTCTTGAAGCAATTTAAATGTGTTCGCTATCATTTTTATAGGATTAACAATACTTTTTGACATAATAAATGCAAAAATAATTATCATTACGAGAGCAAGTAGAAGTAATATACTCAAAAAGAGTGTTATAAATTTACTTTCTTTATAAATCGTGTTAAAAGGGATTATACTAACAATAGCTAATCTAGCTTTATCCGTTTTTTCAAAAATAACCATGTTTGATTCATTATTTATCTTTTCAACAAATTGCCCATTTTCTCCAGTAAATTTATTATCAAACTTATCCGAAAGCTTTTTACCTATGTATGCTTTTTCATGGTGATAGACAATATTATTATTTCTATCTATTATAATATTATAACCGTCATAATTTTTTATATTTTTAAAATAATCATCAAAAACATTGATATCATAACTAACTATGATAACTCCTATTGGGGTAACATTATATGCTTCCTTACCATTAGCATAAATAACTTTTACAGCATTAATAACATATTTATTTTTAGAATTTAAATTGATATTTTCTTCAAGCCCACTCCAATAGACATTTTTTTTCGAGCTTATTGCTTCCTGTAATAATTTATCTTTTAGCTTAATATTAATTTTGTTCGTGTTAAGGGTTTCCCCGACATAATAATGCTCATTATTTTTAGAGAATACATCTATTGAAATAAGTCCCTTTAGATTTATATATCCACTAAGGATATAACCCATCTTTGCTTGTGTTGTAAGTTTTTGATAAGGAGAGTCATCCAAATCATCAGTTGATAACGTATCTTTTATTTCCTCAATACCTGATATATTGGCAATAAGACTTTCAACATCATCCATTAAATGTTCAAGATATACCTTCTTCTCCTTTACAACTTCAGAGTTAAAATTTTCTGACTCCACACTCAAAATATTTTTTAATCCAGTTATGGCTAAAATACCAAAAATAAGAAGCGGAATGAGCCCTATAATGAACATGTATATAACGAATTTAACTGTAATGCTTTTTGAAATATATTTTTTAAACATAATTTAACACTTCCGTTTTTTATAATTTAGAAGATTATTGTAAATCTTTTTTTGTTATTACTTTTACTGGCACAAAAGTTTCATTGGGAACTTCCCTACCTTCTATAAGATCAATTACCTTCATAACCCCCGTGTAACCTTGAATATCGGCCTGTTGGTCTATCGTAACTGAGAGCGTACCTTCTTTTATAGCTTTTCTTGCATCATCAAGATTATCAAATCCTGCTACTAGCACGTCCTTAATATCATTTTCTTTTAGACACTCTATAACCCCAAGTGCCATCATATCATTTGCACAAAATACTGCTTTTATGTCGGAATTCTTTTTAAATACAGATGCTGCAACTGTACGAGCTTCATCAATTTTCCAATTTGCTGTTTCACTAGCAACTATATTTATGTTTTTATTCTCACCAAAAGCTTTCTCTGCACCAATTTTTCTTTGATTAGCATTATCTGCATCTCTAATCCCTTCAATTATTGCTGTTTTTGTAGGTGTTGTTATCATATCCGAAATATATTTAGCTGAAAGATATGCACCTTCATTATTTTTCACACTTATGAATGGTACATTTACTAACCCCACTTTTTTCGATAATTCTATATCAAGTCTATTATCTATGTTGACAATTTTTATACCTACATCTTGTGCTTTTTTTAATACCTGCACAAGCTCTGTAGAACTTCCTGGTGCTATAACTATTGCATCAACTTTTTGTTCTATAAGTTCTTCTACAATTCCTATCTGCTGTTCAATAGATGTTTCTTTTGCTCCTGTCTTAACAATCAGATTGATTCCAAGTTCTTCTTCTGCTTTTCTTGCACCTTCTTCCATCTTAACAAAGAAAGGATTTGTTAAGGTTTTCATAACAAGAGCAACGGTATAAGGCTTAGTCTCACCTTTAGACTCTCCATTTAATGTGTTTTCATCTTGAATAAGCCCATCATTTGAAGACTTACCTCCACAACCTACAAATAACCCTGTAACAATAATACACATAGCTAAAACTAAAAATTTCTTAAACATACTATTCATCCCTTTCGCCTAAAACAGACATAAAATTCTTTAACTCCTCTTCAAACCTACCTTTTTCAATATTAAGAAAATCAAATACAGCGTCATTAAAATTACATGGACACTTTTCTTTAATAATATCCCAAGAATATTTATCAGCGAGATGTACAACACAAACCATCTCTTTATTTATTACTCTAATGTCCATTGGCATATGATGAAAAAAAGCTGCTTCCACAATCTGATCTGGCAGCCCCCACCAATTCAAAAGATACCCTCCTACTTCTTCATGAGTAGTTCCAAGTATTTCTCTTTCAAGCTCAGCAATATTTATGTTTTCTTGTATAGATTTTATAAATAAATTATAATATTTTTCTCCAAAGCATTTAAACAGAAATACTATTCCCACATCATGAAGTAGCCCTATAGCACTATATTTTTCGCTTAATTCTTTACACAAAAGCTTGTTATATATGTATTTTACTAATTTATTAGTTACAAATGAGTGCTTACTCAACATATTTAAATATGTTGCTAATGAATCGTTGTCAAAGGTATCAATCGCAGAATATGATAGTATAATATTGTTAATATTTTGAAGTCCTAAATAAGAAACAGCCTGCTTTATGGAGCCTGTTTTTACATTACAGTAGGCTGAATTTGCAACATGAAGTACTTTTAAAGCTATTGATTGATCTTTTTCTATTTCAAATGTTATTTTTTCTATATCTGTACCACTTTGAATAAGTGAAAGTATTCTTTGATAATTAACATTAGTAGTAATAAGTTCTTCAATGTTATTTATATGTATCAAAAGATTGTTATCCTTTATGGATTTTTTGCTTTCGAATATCTGATCTACAACATTTAGCAATTTTTCATTTTCCCAGGGCTTAAATACATATAATTTAGCTATATTTTTTTGGATTGCTTTAAAAATTAATTTTTCTTCAGTATATCCGCTTAACATTACTCTTATTACTTTAGGATATAGTTCCTTCACCTTAGATAATAATCCATAACCATCCATAAAAGGCATTCTCATATCACTGATTATTAAATCTATTTCTTCTGTCTCCAATATTTTAAGGGCACTTTCACCTTCAGGAGCTGTATATATATCATAATCAGTTGTTCTAAAGAGTCGTGTGATTGATCTTAATATCTGTTCTTCATCGTCAACAAAAAGTATTTTCTTCATATAAAAATATCCCTCATTTCCATTATATTTTATTGCTTAAATTAGAAATTTGTAATGTTCTCTACAATTATAATATTTTTATAAACATATTTCAAGTATTTTTGTAAAAATAAATAAATTATTTTATTTAGCATCACACACAAGGCTCTGGGCAATCGACACATCTTTCATCAAGCTCGCTAAATTTCATCGAAACAAGCTCACCTTGTTTATTGTATATCACGGGCATATTCTCACCATCAGCTAATATGACTCCATCCAAATCAAACTTCCCATCAATCTCGCCAATCCTAGGTTTCACAAGTTCCCATCCTCGTTTACTTAATATATACACAGGTATTTTTACTCCTACTTGTGATATTGCTTTTGGAGCTATTAGCTCACGAACTGGCTTTGATGCACAAGACCAGACTATGTCCGCATTTTGAGCCATAATTTCTGCTGTTTCGTTGTTTATCCCGGTGGCACATAAACCAAATCTGTAGATATTTATACCCTCAGTTTCTAGGCTTGATAATTCCTTTAATTTGTAATTATCATTTGCTGCTACCGATACCGAGATATTTTTGAATCCCAGCTTTATCGCCTGCTTTACACCCTCTACTTGATCTATTTTACCTGTAAAAGGGAAAACTGGAATTATGTCATTTTTGAATGCTCCTTTAACCAAATCAGGACTTGGAGTTGTGTAGAATAAGCCCGTCATCCTTTTTACTACACCTTGGGTTGTGACTGGGGTTGTGGTTATAACTGTACCTAAATTATTTGATACAATAACAGCTGCATCTATTTTTCCTGTTTGCATTGCATCTGACATTATTTCTGATGCTCCAAAAGTAACATTTTTTTCACATGAGTTAAGAGGTCTATTATCATTGAATCCTCCGCCTTTTATTACAACATTATTGATCAAGTCTAGCATATGTTTTTGATATTCATCCTGCTTTCCATTTTTTAATGAAGCTAATAGGTTATCAGCTATATCTCCACCGATTTCTCGCAAAAGCTTGAACATTAATGGGCAGTACTTCATAGGTGATGGAGTTGAGTATATGGCTTTAAGTTCATCATTTCGTCGAACTATTAGTATGTAACTACCAAACATTCTAGTAATATGGCTTGCGGTTTTATCGTATGTTTCTTGCATTCTATAGCAAAAGTTTAATAACTCGTCTACGCAGTCTTCGATACCTCCTGAACTACTTAAAATTAATTGTTGTTTTGTATCTTTAGTGATTTTTGTATTTTTAGAAATAAAATCAGTTACTTGTATTTCCGCTGGGTTAGCATTCAAAATTTCTTTTTTATCTATACCAGTAAGTAAAGTTTCTCGTATATTTTCCTTTTTGTTGAAAATCATATCTACTCCATCTTGAGTTAACTCAAGCTTTACATCTCCATTTGAATACTTCCCTTCATTTTTTAAATCCTCTAATATTTTTTCTTGTAAAATCATAATATTGCTCCTTTCTATTCGTTTTGTCATTGCGAGCCTGCTCTTTGGCGTGGCAATCCCGTTTTTAAAGAGAGATTGCTTCGTTCCTCGCAACGACAATCAAGTAATTTAATTTATATCTTGCATTATACGTCAAAATGTGATATAAGTAAAATATATATTTGTTATATTAATTATAAGGAGTGGTTATATGAATATCAATTTTGAGCTTTATAATATATTCTATGTTGTTGCTAAAAATGGTAGTATATCAAAGGCAGCTAATGAATTATATATTTCTCAGCCAGCAGTTACACAATCAATAAAGAAGCTAGAGTCACAGCTAGGGGGAGCTTTGTTTGTTAGAACTAAGAAAGGGGTTACATTAACTGAGGAAGGAAAGATTTTTTACAGCTATATAAAGCAGGGCGTGGAGTTTTTTTATAATGGGGAAAATAAATTTTCAGAGTTGTTGAATTTAGAAACAGGAAATATAAAAATCGGAGCAAGTACTACTGTAACACGGCATGTTTTACTTCCGTATATAGAGCAATTTCACAAGCTTTATCCTAATATAGATATAGAAATAACTAATAATTTAACTAAAGATTTGTTGCACATGCTAAGAAATGGGACAGTTGATATACTTGTTTTAAATCTACCTATTAAAACCACTAAAGACATTGATATTATCCCATTCAAAGAAGTTCAAGACTGCTTTGTCGCTAGTAAAGAATATTCATATCTTTCTGGGAAAACAATTACTTTAGAGGAATTAAAGACTTACCCTTTAATATTTCAAAAAAAGCCATCTAACACTCGGGAGTTTTTAGATAACTTTTTGATAGAAAATAATATAGAATTAACACCTAGAATAGAGATCGTAAGCTATAATCTAGTCATGGATTTCACTAAAATCGGCTTTGGGATAGGATATGCTACTCGAGATTTTATAACTAAGGATTTGGAGGATGGGAGTCTTTTTGAGATTAAGACTGTACCTAGTGTTCCTAAAAGAAACATTGGCATAGCAGTTATGAATAACACTATACCAAGTTCTGGGGTTAAGAAGCTGCTTGAGCTTATATTAGGTGGGTGATTTCAATCACCTAGACCACTAAATCCAAATTTTTCTGTAATTGGATGTGGATCTACTGTTTCTCCTGATTCACGTTGATTTGTAGCATCCATTAATTCGCTAAATTCCTCAACCCATCCTTGTCCGTCTTTATCTACTTCAGTAGATGTAATAAGCTGTCTTTCGAATATATCACTTGGTGTCATATCTTTGCTTATTCCTTTTTCACAAGATTTTATATATTTTAAAATTCTGGCTTTATCTTCAACTTCCAATCCACCTTCATTTTCATCTACCATATTTCCCATTTTTTTTAATTCATCAGCAATATATTTTCCATAATTTAATATACACTTTGTGTCAGGTTCATGTATTATTCCTTTATTCTTTAATTCTTCTACCTCCCCACTTGCTAATATAGTACCATCTGTCCTCACTATATATGTACCTCCCAAATTTAATACAAAAGATATTTCATTTCCATGGTATATTTGACCATCTATAGTATAGGTTTCTTCTCTGCTCGCATTATCGCATATAATTCCTATGCCTATTTGATTCATTTTTCTATCATAAATTATTCCATTTATTTCTAATATTCCATTTATTCCTGCATTAATTCTAGAACCTTTACAAATTTCATCACCATCAGGAGAAAACCAAGTTACTTCTTTTTCTCCTGTTTGCATGATAAGTGTATCCTGGTAAAGTGAATTAATACTATCATGATAGTAAATCCTATTAATCTCTTCAATTTCATCAGAACTATTTGTGGCTATTATAGTTCCGTCCAATTTACATAGCTCAGATATATATATTATCTTGCCGCTTGTTTTATCTATAAATTTATTTACACTATAAACCAATCCGCCTGGATACACATTAACGTCCACCCCCGTTTTAAATATACTTTCATCAGAATTATATACTATATCTCCTAGTCTTTCTCCATTATTATTATATTTTCTTCCAACGGTCATTCCTCCGACTTTTCCTTGCGTTAGCATTAAATAATCTGCTGTAAACCCATTTCCTAAAGGTACTATTTCTAAATTACCTTTATCCACTTCTTTATTAATTGCATTCATATTAATAATTACCTCCTATATAATTTTATTTTTGTCAATTATACACTAATATTTTATATTTGTCAATACTTTCCTAATTTTTATTTAATAACATAAATTGAAAATCTTTATAACTGAAAACTTCCAAATATGTCAAGATTTTTTTGTTATATTATTACATTATAAGATATTATTGGATACTAGTAATTTTAAAAAAGAGATTGCTTCGTTCCTCGCAACGACAGAGCCGCAAGAGAAGCCCCTCTCCTGAGGTGGGAGAGGGGTTGGGGTTGAGGGACAGAAGATGAGTTAATACTCCATCTTGCTCATTCTAACATATCCATCATATCTATCCTTTGCCTGTTTCTCAGCCTCATCAAATAGCTTATCAGCTGTCTCAGGAAATTGCTTTTTCAGTGCAGTATATCTCACTTCGCCTAATAAATATTCCTTAAAATTCATTTTAGGTTCTCCAGAATCAAGCACAAATGGGTTTTTGCCTTGTTCCTTTAGCCTTGGGTCAAATCTCCATAGATGCCAGTAGCCTGAGTCAACCGCAAGCTTCATTCTTTCTTGGGTTCTACCCATACCTGCTTTTATTCCGTGGTTTATGCAAGGTGCATAGGCTATTATTATTGATGGTCCGTCGTAGCTCTCTGCCTCCATGATAGCCTTCATGAACTGGTTTTTGTTGGCTCCCATAGATACTTGGGCTACATATACATAGCCGTAGCTTGCTGCCATCATGCCTAGGTCTTTCTTTTTAGTTTTCTTTCCGGATGCTGCGAATTTTGCTATAGCTGCTGTTGGAGTTGATTTTGACGACTGTCCTCCTGTATTTGAGTAAACCTCTGTATCAAATACGAGCACATTTACATTAGCACCTGATGCAAGCACATGGTCAAGTCCGCCATAGCCTATATCGTATGCCCATCCATCTCCACCCAGTATCCACATAGATTTTTGTGTTAGATATTCCTTGTTTGCTTTAAAGAAATCTACTATATCTGATACCTCTTTATTATCATATTTTTTATCAAATATTTTCTCTAATCCTTTTGTAGCCGCTTTAGATGTGTCAGAATCCTCTTTCCCATTTATCCAGTTTTTAAATGCTTCTTTAGTTTCAGTATCAGTATCAAGCTCTAGTAATCTTTCTGCTTTTGTTTTTAGCTGTTCCCTAACCTTCTTAATACCAAGTGATATACCATATCCGTATTCCGCATTATCCTCAAATAGTGAGTTTGCCCATGCTGGTCCATGTCCTTCATCATTTTTGCAGTAAGGAGTTGATGGTGCTGAGCCTCCCCATATAGAAGAACATCCTGTTGCATTCGCGATAACCATTCTATCTCCGAATAGCTGGGTAACTACCTTGATATACGGAGTTTCCCCACAGCCTGCACATGCGCCATTGAATTCAAATAATGGTTGTGAGAACTGTGAACCTTTTACAGTATCTTTTCCCATTAAACTATCTTTTGCTGGGAGAGATCTTACATAATTCCAGTTTGGTACCTCTGTTTCTGTTTGAGTTTCAATCGGTTTCATCTCTAATGCCTTGTTTTTAGCTGGACATACATCGGCACAATTTCCACAGCCTGTACAGTCTAGAGTAGAAATTTGTATCTTGTAATTCAAACCTTCTAAACCTTTGCCTGTAGCTTTTTTAGTTTTTATTCCTTCTGGTGCATTTGCTAGTTCTTCATCTGTAAGCAAGAATGGTCGTATTACAGAATGAGGACATACAAACGAACATTGGTTACATTGAATACAATTTTCAGGTATCCATTGTGGTACATTTGTAGCTATGCCTCTTTTCTCATATGCTGCTGAGCCTGACTCAAATGTTCCATCCTCTGAGCCTTTGAAGGTACTTACAGGTATCCTATCCCCTTCGAGTGCATTCATAGGTATAAGCCTATTTCGTATAAACACTGGTAGGTCGCCCTCATCTGGGTCTGAAGATAATTCTGCATTTCTCCAAGCATCCGGCACATTTATTTTATTTATATTTTTGAGTCCTTTGTCTACCGCATCATAGTTCATTTTGAGAACCTCTGGTCCTTTTTTTCCATATGACTTATCTATTGCATCCTTTAAATGTTTAATAGCCTGTTCCAAAGGTATAACATTTGCAAGTTTAAAGAATACTGCCTGCATTATCATATTTATCTTTCCACCTAGCCCTAAATCCTCAGCTAGCTTTGTAGCGTTTATTGTGTAGAACTCTATATTATTTTCTGCAATATATCTCTTTATTTTTCCAGGCAAATTTTCTTCTAATGCTTTTTCATCCCATATGCAATTTAAAACAAAAGCTCCGCCTTTCTTGAGTCCTGCAACTATATCATATTGGTTAACATATGCTTGAGCATGACACGCCACATAATCCGCCTCATCTATAAGATAGGTTGATTTTATAGGTTGCGTACCAAATCTTAAGTGAGATACCGTTGCTCCTCCAGATTTTTTAGAGTCATACGAGAAATACCCTTGGGCATATAGGTCTGTATCATCCCCAATAATCTTTATTGCATTTTTGTTTGCACCAACTGTACCATCAGAACCAAGACCGTAGAATTTACATCTTACTGTGCCTTCTTTTTCGGTCATTATATTTTCTTTAACCTCTAGTGAAAGATGTGTTACATCATCATTTATACCTATAGTAAAGTTATTTTTTAGGGTACCATTTAACATATCAAATACAGCTTTGATTTGTGATGGAGTTGTGTCTTTAGAACCAAGTCCATATCTACCACCTACTATCTGCGGTCTATTTTCTGTTTCATAAAACATTGCTCTAATGTCTTTGTATAAAGGCTCACCCTCTGATCCTGGCTCTTTTGTTCTATCAAGTACAGCTATCTTTTTTACTGTATTTGGAAGAACATCTAAAAGATACTTAGCAACAAATGGTCTATATAATCTTACCTTGATAAGACCTACCTTTTCGCCTTTAGAAGCTAGGTAATCTATAGTTTCCTCTATAGCTTCACATACTGAACCCATAGCCACTATTATTCTCTCAGCATCTGGTGCTCCATAGTAGTGAAACGGCTTATAGCTTCTACCTGTTAGCGTTGATATTTTGTTCATATAATCAACCACTACATCAGGTAGCTTGTCATAAAACCCATTTGATGCTTCCTTTGCTTGGAAGAATATATCAGGGTTTTGAGCAGTACCACGAGTTACTGGTCTATCTGGGTTCAGTGACTTATTTCTAAATGCTTGTATAGCATCATGGTCTACCAATTTATCAAAATCTTCATAAGCTATAGTTTCTATTTTTTGTACTTCATGCGAAGTTCTGAATCCATCAAAAAAATGAAGGAACGGAACTCTAGACTTGATAGCCGAAAGATGTGCTACCCCTGCTAAATCCATAACCTCTTGAACTGAGCTTGATGCAAGTAATGCAAAGCCTGTTTGTCTTGCTGCCATAACATCCGAATGATCCCCAAATATCGACAAAGCATGCCCCGCAAGAGCTCTCGCTGTTACGTGAAATACCCCTGGAAGTAGCTCCCCTGCTATCTTGTACATATTAGGTAGCATAAGAAGTAGCCCTTGTGATGCTGTAAAGGTAGTAGTCAATGACCCACCCTGAAGTGATCCATGCACCGCCCCCGCTGCCCCCGCTTCTGATTGCATTTCTGCAACTAATACTGGTTGTCCAAAAATATTTTTCTTACCCATAGATGACCATTCATCTACAATCTCTGCCATTGTTGATGATGGCGTTATAGGATATATTGCTGCTACCTCAGTAAACGCATAAGCCACGTAAGCGGCAGCTGTATTACCATCCATAGTTTTCATAACCTTCTTATCCATTGTAAAACTCCCCTTTCCTAAATATAATCCATAATTTCCACAGATTGCATAAATAAAATTTAAAGCATTGAATATATTATATATTTTTTTTTATAAATTTACAAGGATTTTATATAAAATGTTTTTAAAAATTAATTTGCTATTTATTGACTTATTTTGTTATTCATGGTAAAATAATAAAAATTTAAAATTTTGGAGGAGATTTATGAATAACAAAGATGTAATAGAAAGGTTTACTAAATTTATGCCCGAAGCCCCTCAAATGTACTCTTCTGGAAAAGAAACAGATATTATTAATTACTATATTAAATATTTTCCAAGGCTTATTGAGCAAAATTATTGCAATAAATATCCTAATGATGTAAAACCTATTTCATTAGAATTAATTTTTGCAATAATTGATGTTATGTGTTCCAATGATGAAGATATCGCGAGTTTATTTATTGAAAATATACATCCGAATTCTGCTGCAATGAATGTGTCTGTTTATGACCATTATTCAGCAGTTATTCTCGCAGGTATAGCCAATATATTTCCTAATAACAATAATATATTTAAATTACTGGAGGAAAAGTTTTTATCTCCTTCTAATTTAAATATAGACGGTAGAAGCGTGTTTTGTGGAACCCTTTTACAAAAAGTTCTAAATGAGAATACTCATCTTTTAAGCGATGAATATATACTCCATTCTTTACAAAACCCTCGTTTATCTGATTTTAATTCTCCACATTGCTATGATCCTAGAATTTACCACTGCTCTAAGCAATATAATCCGCTTGGGGATTATATTGGAGAATATAATATTTTTTATGATATTTCACAATCTATTAATGGACTTACATGCACTTTACTAAAAGATGGTACTAATAAAAAAGCTAGCCGTGAGTTAGATATAAAACAAATGCAATATAATAGATGTATTAGTTTAGGTAACCAGCTTACTTTTGAAGAAAGTGACGAGCTTTTAGAGAGACTGTAGTTAAAAGAATGGAATAGGGTCAGGTCTGAATTATTCCTTCACTGAATCAATATTTTCTACTGGTAGCCAATCATCCATGTTTGAATAGCTACTTTTGTCTATTCTAAATTCCTCGCTGCACAATTGTGCAGCTGTAATTTCTATTAATACTATATACCTTTTACCAGCCCATCTTTCAAATTGTTTATCTGTTAATTTTAGTTTGTCTTGATTAGATTTAACTAGTTCTATTGATTCAGCTTCATCCATTTTATCTGAATTAAAAACATTCTGTACTATTGCCTTTGCTTTTACAATACCTTCAGCATTATTATTGATAAAATAAAGAACATCCCCGATATTCACCCTACCATAGGGAAGCTTCCTACCTGTTGCTCCCCTTATAATCATAGTCTTTTCCTTACTCAAAATTTTATTTAGCTCATCAGCTTTTGCATCTAGATATACTACATGATCCAATATAAAACATCTCCTTTTATATTTAATTTCTACATTCCACCATCTATTTTTATAGTTTCAGCATTGATATACCCAGCTTCATCAGAAGCTAAAAAGTACACAAGATTTGCTATTTCTTCTGGTTCTGCAAATCGTCTTAAATAAATTCTTTCCTGCTCTGATTGTAGAAAATCATCTGGCAATTGTTTGTTCATCTCTGTATTTACCCACCCTGGAGCAACTGCATTCACAGTTATATATGGAGCTAAATATTTTGCAAAGTTTTTTGTAAGGGAAATGATTCCTGCTTTTGAGGCATCATAATCTATACTCTCAGGATTAATACAATCAATACCATTTGTTGAAACAATATTAATAATTCTTCCCTTTTTGTTTTCTAACATGCTTTCAGATACTTTTTTGGTGATAATATATGTACCAGTCAGATTATTATTTATAGTCTCTCTAAATTCTCCCCCATCCCTTTTTTGTAAATCCATATCTTTTACAATAGCTGCATTGTTAACGAGAACATCTATCTTCCCATACTCCGCAATGATCATATTAACCATTTCATAAACATCGGCTTCATCTGAAATGTTTGCTTTAAACGATTTATAATTTGTTCCATATCTATTTTTTATATTTTCTTCTACATTCTTCATTTTATAAAAATTAAAAAAATCATTTAGCACAACTATATCTCCTAAACTCGCAAATTGATAAGCAATCGCTTCTCCAATCCCTTGTGCGGCTCCAGTTATTAGTACAACCCTATTTTGATTTTTCATAGTTTGTTTCCCCCCTAAATTCAATATCAAATTCAAAATATGTCACAACAGTCCTATCATCAGCGTCATACCAATGTTTAAGCCCTTCCTTCAGCTCGCTTATGTTATTATAGCTACATCTTTTCGCTTGTCCCTCATCTATATCCTTCACAAGCTTTACTTCTTCCTTTTTTATCACACCGGTTCCGATAATATTCAAACTATTTCCATCATATAAATTATCTTCATCCGAAACAGTAACTAATACACTTTCACCTACTCCTATTTTCTTATCTCCTAATACAATAGATGCTGTTTTTTGTTTACTTATTAATGCATCCTTATATACCCCTGAAAAACTAAATGTTATTATTGCCATAGCTTTCTCCCTCCTCTCAGGTCAGATTTTCCTCTAATATCTACCTTCACAACTCTAGTTTTAAAATCCCCTCATTAAGCATTGGTAATTCTTTCATTATAGTTCCATCAGCTTTTATATAAAATGCCCCTCCATTAGCCATACCTATTCTATCATCCCATGAATTTATCACAAATGTATTTTTATTTCCTAATTTTACTTTTTCTGAATATTGTTTGTTTGCATTCTCTTTCCACTCTTCTACACTATAACTAATATACAAAGGCCATAATAAATAATCAAATTCCATATTTCTAATAGTCTGTTGATGTTCCTCATGCCATAAATCCCCACATATTACTATTGAAAAAATTTTTCCTTTGTATTCAAAGGTTTCAAACTTTGTTCCTTCTTGATAGTTAGTACCATATACTCTCTCAGGCTTCCACATTTTCGATACTCTCCTATAATTAATTAACTTCTCTCCATTTTCACCAAATATAATATAGCTATCATATATATTTTCCCCATCCTTTTCATAATAACCAACTCCAATTGCTATTTTATTTTCAATAGCTAGAATTTTAATTTTATTTATTACTTCCGAGTGTTGTGATATAGCGTTATTTTTCAAATCTTTTTTTAAATCCCATGTAATTCCATCAAATCCATTTAATACTGCTTCTCCAAAGCACAAAAAATCAATACCCTGCTCTTTAACTTTCTTAATAGCCATTTCTATTCTTTGTATATTACCTTCTACATCAAAATCAACTATTTTGATAACTCCTAAACCTATATTCATAAAATTTCCTCCCCTCCTAACTCAGTCTCCTAACAATACTTCTAGCATCGAATCCCTTGCATTTATAAAAGATTTCGTTATATTATAGGGTTCTGTATCTTCATATTCTACTAACTCATACCCATTCTTAACTTTTTAAAGCACTTCTAAAAATCTATATCCACACTAGCATAAAAATTATCAACTTCATTATTATAATTTTTAAGCGATTCATTAATCGCCTTAGACAATTCAGAAATTCTATAAATTCCAGTCTCTGCTTTTACCAGAGGGTCTATATATCTCTTTTTAACATTCACTTTTGAAACATAAAGTTTATTACCAAACGGCTCTGCAGCGGTAACTGTGATTTTATGTTTGTCATGTAGTTCTTCAAAATACATCCATATACTTTTGAGTCTTCTACTGCCACTAGTTTTGATAATATCTATTATTTGTTTCTCAGTTTTAATAAAAATATCTTCCTTATTAATCAAACCCTCTTTTATCACGTTTTCTAATATCATTACAATCATTTGATTATTAGTAATAGCCTCAAAGCTTCTATAATATTTCTTGTCGCTATCTAAAGCTATATTAGCAAATTGCTCGGCGTATTTTAAAGATTTAAACCCGAGCTCAGGATTATCGTCCTCATTTCTTAATATGGTAATATCTTTATATATCTCCTTAGCAACATCTAAACTAATACTTCCAATGGAAAGAGGAAAATGTAGCTGTGTCTCTAGCCTATCCGCTGCAAGTCTTGGTTTATCGTTATCTGCAAGTGGATATTTTTTATAATCGTCTACATCCGACAAACTAATATTATTTTTTTCTAGAAAACTCATGACCTGACTTGAGTTTCTAATAATCTCGGACGTCATAGTTTCAGAAGCCTCTTGTTTTAGAGAATCACCGAGAAAAAAATCTCCTGCATGAGAAAAAACTGGAATAGATATATCGTGAAAAAGTGCCGATAAAGTTTGAGTCTTATCTCTTGTGTGGTTCCACATTATTAAAGCCATACCATAGCTATGGTCAAGCTTAGACAAAAAATATTTATGCTTTAAAAACTTAGTATAGCATCCACCACAACTCACCGATATTCCATCTAGTCTAAGTACCTCTGGTGCATTTAATAACTCTAACAAAAATTCGGGTTGTTCACCACAATATGTATTATGTAGTTTTATTTGTTCAGAATTCCTTGATAATAAATACTCCTTCAAAACGACTCCTCCTTTCTCAATTCTTCCGTCATGCATATTTAATTATTCGCTATGACCGTGTTCTAATTTGATGGTTCTTTTATAATCTACCGGTAGATTACCGGTAGATTACCGGTAGATTACCGGTAGATTACCGGTAGATTATTTTAGTTTATAAAAAGATTTTTTTGTATTACCTTCTTTTATTATTATATTTTTATTTAATAGTCCATTTATTATTTCTCCCGCTCTACTATATTTTACATTTACTATTATTTCGACATTTTTCCTAGTTATACTATTATTTTTCAATAAATATTCATATACCACTTTCTCTTGTTCAGTTAAACCTGCTGGGAAAATTATTGCATTTGTCATAGTTCTTACTTCTTCTCTTGCTACTGGTTCATAGTAATTTGTGTTATATAAAGTTACTCGAACATAACTATCTCCCACTTTAAATTCTGGCTTATTATCATAGTTTTCATATGCTTCCTTTATTCTTAGTATACCTGTACCATAGTGCTCTATGTATTCTAATATATGAAATACCCTAACTATAATCGGATTTTTATATGCAGTAGTTCCATCAAGCATATCATCGACTGACAGTCCCTTTTGCAGTGCTCCCATTGACATTATTTCTACTCTATCATCAAAAAATTCCATTCTTGTAGAACCATTCATATAATAATCTTTATGTATAATTCCATTTATCAGTGCTTCTCTTATTGAATCACCTGGGTAGTCTTTTTGATCTATCCTTGCTGGACTGCTCGTAATTACACCTCTTGTCATATTATGATATTTAGCATATAATAAAGCTTTATCTAAGCACTCAACCAAACTCCCTTCACATAACTCTCTATCTCTAAATATAACTTTACTTAATTTCTCATAAGTTGCACATTTAATATCATACGTGTTCTGGTCTGAAAATAAAAATGCCGCAAAATTATACATTCCATCTTTATTTCTAAAATTCAATGCATTCATCTTAAATTCTTTTTTCTTGTCTTTGAATTTCTTTTGTAGATATTCAAACGTCAATTCTTGATTCTCTGATACTGTTCGTTCATAACTTGTATCCATACTCTCATATATCATACGCTTTATCAGTTCGTCTGATGCTGGTTTCTTTGTTGTACCGACTCTTACATATACTCCACTCGGCATAAGTCCTTTGCTTTTCAGATAATACGGTCTATCTGCACCTCTTGCTATATGTATTACTATTATGTTTTTGCCCTCTATTATTTCATTTTCTATACTTATATAACCTTTCAAATCTTTGTCTATACTTTCGGTCACTATATTAGATATCTTCTGCGATACTGCATCAGGGTCATCTATGCCTATAATAGTTCCATCATCATCTACACCAATATAAATTTTACCTCCATCTACATTAGCAAAAGCTATTATCTCCTTTGCCAAATCATCAACTACCTCTCGTTTCAGCTCAATATGCTGATTTTCTACTAAATTCACAAGTTATCACCTACTCTTTCTCCTCGAGCCTTATTTATCCACCTATTTCAAATATCTCTCCGCCTGGTTTCTTCTTAGTTCCTTATATTTTTGATTTATAACATCTTTTACTCTAGATTCTCCTGTTCTAAGCTCCCTTGCATAAGTTTCAATCTCTATCACATCATTGTCACGTGCTAGTTGTATCTCTCCTTCTATACTATACGGAACTCTTACGAATTGAATACCTAAACCTGTTTTTTCTTTTTCTTCGTTTATATCTCCTTCTATTATACAGTACATGGCATTTGTTAATTCTAAGTAATCTCCATTATATTCGTCGTTTTGAAGCGACTCTATAGGAGTACCAACACTTCCTACATTTATCAAAGTTTTATAAAAAAATCTTTGTAATAATTGTTGATGCATGTCAGCATAAAAAACAATGTCGGCTACTTTATCACTCTGTGTATATTCAGTTGGATAAAATATTTTGATCTTCCCATATTCATCATCTATATAAGCCCCCTTCTCATACACACTATTAGGTGATATATGCATAAATCTAACCAAGCTTCCACTTATGTACATTTCATGAGTTAATGGCAGGTTTCTAATATACTCCATTCTTTTCTCTCCTAAAATTTCTCTACTCCATATCAATCTATTTTCCGAAGTTTCAGTCGCATCTCCACCACCTTTTATAATACCATCAAACATTACATAATTATACATTCTTATAAACAACCCAAGCCCTATAACAAAGAGTATCTTTATAGAATAATCATAGACAATAGCTGTAGGATGATCATCAGCCTTGGCATTT
>MGOW01000083.1:0-33744 GCA_001797255.1 Clostridiales bacterium GWE2_32_10 | reverse complement strand
CTTGACAATTAGACATTTGGAATCCAAATGTCTAATTGTCAAGCCTGACCCCGATTAGTTTTTTTCTTTATCCTTTAAAATTTAAATTTCTTTAAATCCTCATCTAGCTGTAATATTAAATCTTGCATTTTTGTAAAATAAGAATTTATAACTTCCATCGAACTTAGCTGTTCTTGTGTAATTGCTGCTGTTTGTTCAGTGGCAGCTACACTATTCTGAGCCTCAACGGCAATTTTTTGGTTGAATGTCCTTATTGAACCAGTATTATCACTTATAGTTAAACTGTATTCCTTTATTTTCCTTATATTATCAATCATTTTAACAATATTTTCAGAAAGCTCTTTAAAAAGATCATTCGTTTCTCTTACTGAAAAGTTTTGTTCTTCAACCGCATGTTGAGCCTTAGTCATTGATTCTACCGCATAATTCGAGTATTTCTGGATGTTGTTTATAAGCCCTTTGATGTCATTAGTCGAAGTTGTTGATTGCTCAGACAGCTTCCTGATTTCTTCAGCGACAACAGCAAAACCTTTTCCATATTCTCCTGCTCGTGCTGCTTCAATTGCTGCATTAAGTGCAAGTAAGTTTGTTTGTTCTGATATTTGCTCTATTGTTTTTGTTATAGTTTCTATTTGTTTTGTAGCATTTGTAGAGTCTTGTATACTGTTAAAAACTAAACTAACTGCCTCATTATTCTCTTTGTTTTTATCATCTAATACATTTATTATTCCTAGCCCTTTTTCCTTCAGACTTTCGGTTTTATTAGATACATCATCTAAAATATCAGTTGCAGTTAAAACGTTTCTAACGTTTTCATCTAGCTGATTCATTTTTTGCATACTAATATTTATATCCTCTGATTGTTTTATTGCACCGTCAGCAACATGTTGAGTGGCCTTTGAAATTTGATTAATAGATCCTTTAGTCTCAATCATGGTATCTGTTAGCTTATCAGATGATTCTAAGATTGCTACAGTAGAAGTTTTTACATGCCCTATAAGTAGTTTTATATTGCCTATCATCGTATTTAGTTTATTACCCATTACTTTCAAATCATCATTTGTATTTATATTTACCTCTGCATTAAAATTTCCCTTTCCAAGATTATCTATACATTCAAACAGTTTATTAATATTTTTAGATATTGTTTTTGTACATTTTAATGTTATAAGCAAACTAATCAGTGTAAATATTAGTATTATTCCAAGCATAGTCATTAATTTGTTAAATAAAATGCTATCAAGATCATTTATGTATATCCCTGTCCCTATTATCCAGTTCCATTCTTTAAATGTAGTGACATATGAAAGTTTTGGTTCTGCCCTAGTAGTATCGTCATAATACTGCCAATAATATTCTACAAATCCACTACCATTTTTCTTACACACATCTACCATTTCTACAAATAATTTTTTGCCTTTTTCATCTTCAATATTAGAAATATCTGTATTATTTAGTTGTGGTTTAAATGGGTGCATTATCATTTTTTCATTAAAATCATTAATCCAGAAATAATCTTTTCTATCTGCCCCATATCTAAAAAACTGTATTGTCTGAAGAGCATTTTTTTGTGCTTCCTCACGTGTCATTTCCCCCGATTTTTCTAGCTCATAATAATGTTCAAATGCAGACATACCAATATCGATCATTTTTACAAGCTGATCCTTCTTTTCAGAATAAATATCATTTTGTATACTAGGAATTATATATGCAAAAACTAATACCACAAAAAATATTATCGGCAATATTCCAATAAACAAAATTTTATTTTTAATCGTAGTATTTTTTCTCATACTGCGCCTCCTCTTATTTTTTTACATTTTTCTAATTTTACACTTTATAAATATAATTGTCAAGTGAAATTTACTAAAATAACTTTTTATAGGTAAATTACCTCGAAGATACAAAAAAGATGACTTCCTTTAATTACAGGAGTCATCTTTTATTTTGAAGCAGACTATTGTTCGTAAACACTCTTTTCTTCTATTATTTCATATCCTAAATCTATGATAACATTTTTTATATCTTTATTTGATACTTTAGATGAATCATATTCAACCACAACATTTTTATCAACAGCACTCGCTCTTACATCCTCTACACCATCTAGCTCTGAAATAGCCTCATTAACACTATTTTCACAGTGACTACAAGACATTCCTAAAACATTTATAACAACTTTATCCATTTTATTCTCTCCCCTTTATTTATTACATTATCACTTATTTATAATTTTTCAATAATGTAAAACCTTTCTTATAAAACAGTTCTGAATTTTTTTATTTAATCAATCTCATATTTTCTTCTTTCAACCTCATACTTTCTTCTTTCTCCATCACCCAATGAATTTAAATATATCATTTTAATTGGCGAAATTTTTATTATTTTTGTATTATCGTTTAGTATTATTTCTTCATCTTTTATATTTCTACATACATTTTTAAAATCTTGTGAATGTTTATCGTATACTTCTGCTTTTCCAAATACCTGAACACCTTTTATCTTATTATAATCCTCATACTCAGTATTAACTAGCAAGCATACATTGTTATTATTACCAAGATTTTTAAACTTATTTCCACCCACAGAAGGTATATATATTTCATTTTTTTGGTTGGCATAATATATCACAGGACTTGAAAGTGGGTAACAATCATAATTTGTTGCAAGAACTCCATAATTATTGCTTTGTATGAAATTACATATTTCATTAACCAGGTAATCATCTTGCATTATCATTGAAACACTAACCCTCTCCGTTTTACCTCCATCTAAATATCTTACATCCACCGTCTTATTTTTTTCATTAATCTTTTCAATCCAAACCTTGTTATCTCCTAAATATACATCTATAGTATCATTAGAATTCATTATATTTACCGCATCTTTTATATTCATATAATCACCCCATTATATTATTATCCTATATATTGATTATATGCGTTAATCATTTCTAAAAATCTACATTCAAATTAGCTTCACCTCTTTTCAATTATTTCCTTAACTGCATCTTCTATATTTTCATAGTCTATAACAGCAGTATACTCGTAATTCTTTATTGAATTTGCATATAATGGATCATAGTAATCAATAAGCAGCTCTTCTGTAAATTTCTCATAGTTGCCGTTATTTATATACTCTATTAATATATTCACTTTTTCTTTACCTAATGCTTTTTTTAGATTGAGTAGCATGCCTATTATATCTTCATTAAATTTGTATATTTTAGCACTATCATCTGGTAGATAATCATCTAAAATTATTTTGATTCTATTTTTTATAGATGTTTGTATTAAAAGGTGTACCCCGTCTTTCATAGTACGGAAAAGGCTGACTGGTACAACTATATTCCCAACCTTAGGGCTTTCACTTTCTATATAAACTTTATTCCCTTTAAATCGTGATAATTCGTACACTAGTTCAGATTCAAAAAACCTCTGTGTTGTAGGATTATCATACCCAACTCTGCCAAAAGCAGAGCCTTTATGCCTTGCAAGACATTCTAAATCTATAACATCTTCTCCATTTTCCTTAAGCATTGTAAGTATTTTTGTTTTACCAACACCTGTAAGTCCATGTAGCATTATAAACTCGTATTTATTTGGTATCTCTTCTATGCAGTCTCGCACGTATTTTCTATATTCTTTATATCCACCTTTCAGCAAATAAATCGGTCTATTCAAAGCATCCATAGTCTTAGCAACCGATGTACTCCTCATTCCGCCTCTAAAGCAATAAAACACAACCTTATTTCCTTCTCTACATAGCCTGTCCACTTCATCATAATAATCTAAAATCTTATAAGAAGCATATCTAATCCCCTTCCTTACTGCTTCCCCTTTGCTTTCATTTTTATATGTATATCCCACATCGTGCCTCTCTTCATCTGTGAGAACTGGCATGTTTATAGCATTGATAATGTGATCCTCCAAATATTCCTTGGGACTTCTGACATCAATAAATACTACATTTTTATCGTTATATATATTTTCTATGTTTACAATTTCTATCATATTTTTTCACTCCATTACTGGTACCTCAACAAGTTGTTTTGTACCGACTAAAACTTCAGCCTGTGTTGCTCTATAGGTACTTTGACTTACGTATTCTTTTTTGAGCAATACATTATTTGCATCATAAATAAGTTTATATAGCTTCACAACCATACCTTCTTTTGCTTTTGTTGTAACCTTGCGTTTTCCTAAATCCATTGTAGGATCTTCTGTTACTTTTTCAGGTGGTGGAGATATCCTTTTTACTACTGCATACTCAAAATCTATCCTGTTTTTTGGTACTGCCGCTGCGTCACCATAGATCGTATAGGTTAACGTACCACCATCAAGATATCCTTGTATGTATAGCTGTTTATTGGTTGTATTTTGAAATTTAAAATCTAGATAACTCCCCGAAACAGTTGCATCTCTACCTGGTGATACATAGGTTGATGTTAATGAATGATTGTGCCTTTCGACTACTTTAAGGTCTGCAATCATTACCGCATTATATAGTGTAGTTGCCACTTGGCATATTCCACCACCGATGCCATCTACAAGCTGTCCGTTTACGATAACATGAGCACTTTGATATCCATTTGCTGCAGTTCTAGATTTTATTGCATTATTTACCGAAAATGTTTCTCCTGGTTTTACTAGGCTACTATCTATAAAGCTAGTTGCTACTTGAAGATTGTTAGTTCGTGATTTATCATATCTGTTAAATTTAGTTGTATAGGTAGCAAGTGGCGTTTGTATCTCAGCTAATGCATTCTTCGTGTATTGTGGATTTATAGAGTCTACTATTATTTTTACTTTACTTTCTTTTTTCTTTATCGCATTTTGGATAGCTTCGAAGGTCTTATCTTTGTTAATTTGTGTACCTGTTTTTCCTGGTGTTACAACAAAAGATTGCATCTTATCCTTTTTCATAGTTGCATTTATTGGCGTTGTCTCTATCTTTTCTTTCAACGAATCTATAGTTTTAAATATTTTTTCTTTATCTGGCAAATATGATATTTGAAAATTCTGTGGTGTTTTTTTCAGCTTTGTTATAACCGCATATCTATCAAATAAAGCTCCCTCTCTACCAATATCATATGCTTTATCAATTAATTCTTGAACATTATTACTAGCCATAATATCATCGTAATATAAATCCTTGTTAATATCTTTATAATAAATATTTAAGATAGGAACACTAAAAACCTTTGTATCACTTTCCAGAACCTTTTTAAATGCTTCATCTTTGCTTAACCCACTTACATCAACATCATTTATCGTTATTTTAGTATAAATCTTATCAGAATTTACGGTGTTTATAATTTCATTTAATTTAAAAGCTGCAATACCAATAAAACTTACAATCAATATAACTAAACCTAGCAAAAATATTTTAAGCTTCTTACTCACCTTACCCCACCTCACATTCTATTGATAACTACCAAAAACCGAGATTGCTTCGTTCCTCGCAATGACATAACAAATTTTTTACCCTAAGTTTTTAAGTTTTTCTGCTTGATAGAACATTATTAATGCATCTATAATTTCATCTATATCTCCGTCCATAGCATAATCTAATTTGTATACAGTAATAGGTATTCTATGTTCTGTTATTCTAGTTTGAGGATAATTGTATGTTCTTATCTTTTCGCTTCTATCCCCTGTACCTACTTGGCTTTTTCTTTCAGCTGCAACAGCAGAGTTTTGTTTATCTTGTTCAAGCTCATATAACCTCGCTCTGAGCACCTTTAATGCTTTGTCTTTATTCTTTAATTGTGATTTCTCATCTTGGCAAGATACCACAAGCCCTGTAGGAAGATGTGTCACTCTAACAGCAGAGTCAGTTGTATTTACACATTGCCCACCATTTCCTCCGGCTCTAAATACATCTATCCGAATGTCATTTTGGTTTATTTCAACCTCAACATCATCAACCTCTGCTAAGACTGCAACAGTTGCGGTAGAGGTATGGATTCTTCCAGCTGATTCTGTCGCTGGAACTCTTTGAACTCTATGCACTCCACTTTCATATTTAAGTCTAGAGTATGCGCCTTCCCCACGTATCATAAATATTACTTCCTTGACGCCACCTACTCCACTTTCGCTTGTGCTCATTAGTTCTGTTTTCCATCCACGTCTTTCAGCGTACCTAGAATATAATCTAAATAAATCTCCAGCGAAAATAGCAGCCTCATCTCCACCTGCTCCTGCTCGTATTTCAACTATAACGTTTTTATCATTATTAGGATCCGTGGGAAGTAGTAACACTTTAAGATCATCTTCTAGTTTTGGCACTAGCTCTTTATTTTTTGCAAGCTCCTCCTTAACCAATTCCCTAAATTCATCTTCTAATTTTTCATTAAGCATAGCTTCAGCATCAGCAATACCTGAAATAGCATTTTTGTATTCCTTATATTTTTCTATTATCGGTGTTATGTCGCTATGCTCTTTCATAAGCTTTCTCCACTCACTCTGATTATTAATAATATCAGGATCAGATATAAGTCTTGATACTTCCTCATATCGTATAGCAACCTCATCTAATTTATCAAACATATCTAAACCTCCCTATTCTAACTCACCTACAACACATCTATCGAGTCCTGCTAAGTCTTTTGTTATTTCAATATCTCTAAATCCATTTTCTACTAGTATATTCTTCACAGCATTTCCCTGATTATATCCAATCTCATAAAAAATTTTACCATTATTTTTTAAATACATTCCACTTTCTTTAGTTATCTTCCTATAAAAGTCAAGCCCTGAGTTCCCTCCATCTAGGGCGAGTCTAGGTTCAAAGTCTTTTACCTCTCTAGAAAGCTTTGGTATTTCTCCTCTTTCAATATAAGGTGGATTAGAGACTATAATGTCAAAAACATTCATATAATCTTTTGCTAGGCTTTCAAATAAATCACTTTGAATAAAAGTTATTTTATCTAAAACATTATTAATATCTGCATTATATGTTGCTACCATAAGTGAGTCATTTGAAATATCTACAGCAATAATACTTATATCCTCCATGTATTTTGCAATTGAAATCGCAATACATCCACTTCCTGTACATATATCTAATAATACTATATTTTTTTTATTTTTGCAACACTTTATGACATTTTCTATCAAAATTTCTGTATCGGGTCTTGGGATCAAAACTCGCTCATCTACATAAAACGGCAAAGACATAAACTCCTGATAATTTGTTATGTATTGCACCGGATACTTTGATGCTCGTCTATCTATTAGATCTAAAAATCTATCTGCATTATCATCCGATATTTCATTTACAAGTCCAGCGAGCATACGTTCTCTAGATTCACCTGTAACATACCCCATAATAAGTTCAGCGTCTAATGAAAATGTAGTAATATCGCTTTGTTTTAGTTTTTCCTTACCTTTCTTTAAAATTTGCATAAACTCATTCATATAAATCAATCCTTTACATAAAAAAAGCAGACAAACCTACCAAGCGTAAGTATATCTGCATTGTTAATCTAGTTTTCTTCTGTTTTTGCTGTTGTTTTAGTAGTTGAAGCATATTTAAGATTGAATTTCGCAACACGTCCACCTTTACTTACATTCTTAGTTTTTCCAGTATAAAACGGATGACACTTAGAACAAACTTCCACATTAGTAAAGCCAGCTTTTGTTGATTCTGTAGCAAATTCTGTACCACATGAACTACATTTAACCTCTACACTATTTAACTCTGGATGTATTTCTTTTTTCATAACCATCTGCACCTCCTCTATCTATAATTCACAATTCACAATTTTAAATTATTATATAATCTTTTATTAGATTAATTTACACGTTCAAGACGTACTAGTGAATTATAACATATATTGTAATTTTTTGCAAGTGATTTGCAAATTCTTTTTATATAATTTTATTGCGGGTTAATTTACACATCTCTATTAAATTTATTTCCCCTATAAAGCTTCAAAGAGATTGATTATAAACTTTCCTATTGGGGTTGTATAAATATAACCAGTAGCGAAGATAGCAATAATCCCTACAAAAATAGCTATAATAAAAAGTTTTGTGTATTTAGAATTAGTGTGACTGTTTAATAACATAACAATTGGCAATAAAACAAAAAACATTGCTATTGCTATTAAGACATTATTTGCTGTTGTACTATCAGTTGTACCTTGCATAAGTTTTCACCTCTTTTGTAATTTATATCTATCCATTATTCTCTTCCAGTTGCTTTTTACAGTATTCTCCTCTACATCCCTATCAACTAACAATGCTTCCTCGCATATATAGTCATCATTTATATAAATTCGTGCTAATCCTATTTCGACGCCTTTCTCAAGCGGTGCTTCTATTAGTTCAGGGTAGTATATTCTGATTTTTAGATTTTCACTATCTGATTGTTTCATTGGTAATATTATATCATTTTTTAGAAATAAGTCTATAGTTTTCTTTCTACTTTTTTCAACTTTTATATCTTTTATCAAAATATCATCTTTTTTACGTATAGTTTCATATTTAAAGTTATTAAATCCATAATCTAGTATTTTCTTAGTATCTGTCCACTTTCCTTCCTTTCCTCTAGCCCCCCAGCCGCTAGCAAGCACAACAGATATTAGTTGCATATCCCCCCTTTGTGCACTGCCTGCAAAGCAGTGACCTGCACCATTTGTAAAGCCTGTTTTTACACCAGTTGCTCCTTGGTATTCGTTTAGCAGTCTGTTATGATTGGTCAAGCTAAAGCTTCGATAGTTTCCGCCGTGCACAGGAGTAATTACAGTTTTAGTATTTATTAGTTCTCTGAATTTTTTATTATTTAATGCATATCTCGTTATTAGTGCCATGTCATAGGCAGTAGAGTGATGATCTTCTTTATCTAGTCCATTGGGGGTTTTAAATATAGTATCCTTTGCCCCTATTTCCTTTGCTTTTTTAGTCATTTGGGCACAGAATTCTTCAACACTTCCACTTACGTGTTCAGCTATAGCAACTGCTGCATCATTTGCTGAAACCAACATAATTGCATAGAGCAGATCCTCTAATCTCTGCTTTTCATTTGGTCGTAGAAATATCTTAACCTTCGGAGCAAGAGCAGCTCGTCTTGTAATTGTTACAATATCATCTAGCTTTGCATTCTCAAGAGCAAATATACATGTCATTATTTTTGTAGTACTCGCCATCTGTCTTGGTTTGTATATATTTTTCCCCCATAGTACCATACCTGTCTTGTAATCCATTAAAATAGCACCATCCGCTAAAACATTAGGTTCTTTTATATTTTCAGCCAAAATAGTAGTTGATAATATTATGTTTAGAAATATTATCATTATAAATATTCTTCTTTTCAAAGCACCAACCTCCAAATACAAATTTATATTAAATTTATATTAAAGAGAAAGTGTTTTTATGAGATAAAATTCATCTAGAAAGTTCTTTGAGTGCTAACTTAACTATATCTGCTAATTCCACGTCTTTCTTGTCCTTTGTAACTTTTTTTACTATATCTTCTGATACTTTTTTACTATAACCTAGACATTGTAATGCTTCTATTGCTTCATTTAAATCTAATGCACATGTTTTACCTACTCTATTAGCATCTTCTTTCGATACTTGATAGTTTTTAAACTTATCTTTAAGTTCTAAAATTATCTTCTGTGCTGTTTTATTACCGACACCTGGGCATTTACTAAATGCATTTGCATTTTCTTCTAATATAGCCATGACCACATCATTAAAATACATAGCAGATAATATCCCCATTCCAACCTTTGGACCTATTCCAGAAACAGATATAAGCTTTTCAAAAACACTTAGAGCCTTTTTTTCTAAAGACCCATAAAGCTTCATAATATCCTCTTTAACATAGAGGTATGTATATATCTTTACTTGTTCTTTTATTTGCGGCAGATTACTATGGTCGAGTACAGGTATATAAACCTGATACCCGACTCCAGAAACATCAACAACAACATAATTTATCTCTTTCTCTGTAAGTATTCCGTTTAAATATGAAATCATTAGTTAAACTCCTTTCAGTCTATAATGCTTTAGTCTTTTTTCTTCATCAGTTTATCAAGCCCAAATTGTGCTATTATTCCTGGTACCATATCAAGGATTTTACCCATGCCCTCTTGGTTTTGTATATGTACTACGTGATGTTTTCCGTCTTTTATTATAAGTAATGAGTTAGGTGATATTTTTGCCCCCATACCTCCGCCAGCACTTTCTTTTTCTCCCTTAGCTTGTACAGAACCAGCACCTATTCCAAAGCTTATATCTACTAGTGGAATTATTATTATTCCATCCACTGTTATAGGCTCACCTACTACAGTTTTTTTAGTTAAAACTTCCTCCATACTTTTAAACATTTCTTTTAAATTATTTGATATATTAGACTCCATAAGATCCTTCCTTTCTAAAAATTAGTTTTATTACAACACTGAATACAGGTTTTGAAAATAAAAACATTAAAACATATATTAAAAGCACCAAAGGAATTATATATCCCTTTATACAAAAGTCAAACTTTATATGATCCTCGCCATATGCAGTTAGCAGTTTGATATCCTTAGGTAAAATAGGTATCAAAACAGCTGCTATAGCTGACATATAACCATATTTGACTGGTTCTGAAAGTGTGATTTCATATGTGCCCTTTGCTGTTTTAAATTTTGTTACTGTTATAATCCTTCTTGCAAGAGTAATTAATTCTTTCTTTATTTCTTTCTTATATTTATAATTTTTATAATTTTTATACTTTTTGTATCTTTGTATAATATTTATGCTATATCTTTGTTTATTTTGTTCTGTACTTTCTTCTGTACTTTTCCCTTTTTCTAATTTATTTGTATCCTCGTCTACAGCATCTTCTATAGTATCTTCTTTAATTTCCATTCTATTAATTTTAAATTCTTTTCCTAAAACCTCAAGCACCGATTTTACCATAGGTAATTTTATTTTATTCATAAATCTAATTAGTCCAAAGAACAATAAAATATTAGCATGTCCACTTATTTTATCGTCTTTTATTAGGTTTACTTCAAAGCCTATTGGAATACATAAAACGACAAATATAAGTCCAAGAACTGCTAGCAAAAATATAAATATAATTTTTAATATTAATAATAATATTGTTATAAAATCCATTTGCATCTTCCTTTTACGAATTAGTTTTCTTTAATTGCTCAAACATCAATTTTGCTATCCCAATTCCACCATTATCTGTAGCCTGTTTAGAATACTCAGAATCCTTCATCTCAGTAAACATAGTTTCACCTTTACTCTTTGGAATCATAGAATCTCCATCGTCTTTACTTAATGTATTTCTCATTTCCTTCATTATTTGGTCAATAAAATACGATTCAAACTGCTTGCAAGCATCCATTAGAACTGTGTCGTCATTGTCTTTAACTGCAGCATCCGCTTTGCTTTTTAGATTATTAGTTTTAATACTACTAATTTGAGTAGTAGTATTGTCCATCATGTTATTTAGATTTCCACTGATTTGCATATCAATCTCTCCTCTCAAATATTTTACTACCCTTACCCTAACCATCTCCCTACAAATACTGTTTCCGCTGGTCCGGTCATAAGTACGTGATTGTCTTCTAACCATTCAAAATATAAGACTCCTCCAAGTAATAGAACCTCAATCTTTCTTGATGTTTTATTATTTAGCACGCTTGCGACTACGCTGGCACATGCTGCTGTTCCACAGGCTTGGGTTTCTCCTACTCCTCGTTCCCATACTCTTACTTTTATTTTATTTTCTGATATTACTTCTATGAATTCGACATTGGTTCTATTAGGGAACAATTCTTTATAGTTTTCTATCATTTTGCCTATTTTCTCTACATCTATTTTATCGGCATTTTCTACGAAAATTATAGCATGTGGGTTTCCTACAGATACCGCAGTTATATTGTACTTTTCACCGTTTATAGCAAATACTTCGTTTATAATCTCATCTTTATCTGAGATCATAGGAATTTTTGTAGGTGTAAGGATTGGTTCACCCATATCAACTCTAACTTGCGTTACTGTCCCATCTTGCAAAATAAGCTCAAGTTTCTTTATCCCACCTAAAGTTTCTATTTCTACATTTATTTTATCTGTAAATTTATTATCATATACATATTTTCCTACGCACCTTATTCCATTGCCACACATCTCAGCTTCTGATCCATCTGAGTTAAATATCCTCATACGAAAATCAGCAATATCTGATTTGCATATAAGTATCAACCCATCAGCACCAATTCCTAGATGTCTATCTGAAAGCTTTACAGCAAGCTCATTTGGCTTATCTATTTCATCATTTATATTATCTACAACAACAAAGTCATTACCTAACCCATGCATTTTTGTAAAATGCATAAACACCACCTCCAAGCTTTAAAATTTTTGCTTTTACTAATTGTACCCTTAAAACGGAAAAAAAGCAAGAACTTTTCTTGCTTTTTTTAGGTAATTGAATTAATTTTTCTATAATACGTCTTCATCTTTTTCTCTTACTTTTCTATAAGCTTGATTATCCCAACGCCAAAAACTTTGATTAATGATACCTGCTTCATCTAATTCTTCCATTGTAATTACTGTTGATTCACCTTCAGGGTCAGATTCACTAAAATATACTCCATTGTCTACAATTGTTATTGCTGTTGATGTATTCATAAATTCTGTCTCCTTTAATGTTTTAGATTTGTTATATTTTTCCATACCAAAACACTAAAGTCAATACCTTTTCGACAAATTTTTATACATAACGGGGCGACACAAGGTACGACCCCTACAATGAAAATAACTTAGACTATAGCTGTCATTGTTAGCCTGTTCTTTGGCGTGGCGATCTGTTTTTTAGTTTTATAAAGTTTTGCTATAACTAAGTTAAAAAACAGAGCTTCGTAAGTTTAATACTTTAACTAGTAGTATCAAAGAGCTTGATGATATCATAGATAATCAAATGAAAGGTTATGAAGATGCCATCAAAAAAATTGACGAACTACCTGGTATTGGTAAACGTAGTTCTGAAGTCATTCTTTCAGAAATAGGAACTATCCAGATTACTCAAAACAAGTTAATAAAACTCAACATCAAATAAATCCCTTATCGTAGCTATCAAACCCTCCTTCGAAATATGTTCAATAGCATTAAACTTCCAAAAATCCTTATATCTATAGATTTCCCCTATCACACCTGAGTTATTATTTATAATATTCTCGTGTATATCCATCGTGAATATTTCTGCCTGCATTGTGCTGTTTATAAATTTAATCGTAATATTAGTTGTGCCGTGCTTATCTATATTTTTCTTATTTTTATAAACCGAATATCCAATGATTAGTTTATAAATATCTTTTTCTACACTATTTAAATCGATTTGGAATACCTTTTTATTTTCAATATCATCAGTAAAGAAATCTTCAAAACGTATATTCTCTCCTGAATTTTCGGGATTGTTATAAAAAATTATCTTCTTCTTGTTTATCCGATTGTTAACTTCACACATACACAAAAAAATATCAATGTCAAATGATATTTCATTGTTCACTTTATTTGTAATATCTATCGTAAATTTATTATAATAATCACTTATTTTACTTATATTTATCTTTTCACCTTTTACTAAGTGTTTTCCCAACATTACCTCCACCTTCGAAATCAAAATCAAATTTTATAAATATAACAAATTTCTGGCTTAGTACACTATCTAGCAAGCTAAATACACTTATCTGATTATTACCATTAAAATATACAGTGTTTGGGCTTACGTAAATATAATTTTTTATGTTACAGCTCCAGTTAATCATGCATATATTATTCGAATACCTATTTGAAAGCAAATTTAACAGAAACATTTTAACTGTCTCGGAGCATTTTGAGTTAAACATAATAAAATTATATATATATTTTCTATTCATCCATCTATCTAAAATTGTACCCTCTAATTCACCCTGCTCATATTCTGCAATCTCTCTATACATATTCTTTTTAATTTTGTCAAACTCTAGATGGTCATCTTTTGTATCTGATTGTTCTATTGCAGTTTGAATATCTAAAGATAGCAAATATATATTCAACAAATCACTATTTTTATACAAATAATACATGTATTCTCCCAAATCTGTACACATTTTGCTCACATCTTCAAATATCTTGCTTGCAGCATCTGTTTCCGGTTTTATTCTAAAATATCCATGATATAATCCTTCAAATTCATCCTTAACATAATATATGTCAAAGGCTATATCATCTGTCTGGTTCTTAGCTTTTACTCTAAGAATTTTTATTTCGCTTATCTCTTTAAAAAGGTTATTAAAAAAGAAGATATGACTCTTTAACTTTAAATCTGGGTTTTTGAGTAACGCTATACAGCTTTGCACTTCAAAATGTTTATTTATCAAATTCAGACACTCTTTGTTTTCCATCATATCACCTTCATTAATTTAATTATCCCTAATTTGTAGCAGCTTTTGTCTTTGCTTTGTTTCCATCTCTGCAAGCTCTTTCTCTACTAGTTGACGTTTAGCTCTACCATCTGAATAGATTTTCATAGATTCCTCGATTGTCTCGATTAGTTTAGTATGAGTTTCTTTTAATGTTTCCATGCTTATAACTCCTCTTTCACTTTCCTTTGCAATCTCAATAGAGTTCATCTTTAAAAGATTAGCATTTTGTTTTAATAAATCTTCAGTCGTGTCTGAGACCTTCTTTTGTAGCTCTAACGCGGTTTTTTGTCTATTTAGGGAAATCGTTAATGCTATTTGGTTTTTCCAGATTGGAATGGTAGTGAGTATACTAGTTTGAATTTTAGTCGATAATACTTTGTCATTGCCTTGTATAATACGAATCTGAGGCATAGTTTGAATAGCAATTTCTCTACTTAATTTTAAATCGTGTATTCTTTTTTCTACTTCAGAAAGCATTTGTGCAAAATCATTGTATTTTTGAATATCAATCATATCCTGTGTTTGTTCAGCCTTACTTTTAAGTTCAACTAACACTGTTTCAGAAAGCTCGTTATATTTTAACTCAGCTGCTGCAATACATAACTCAAGGTTATGTAAGTATTCAAGATTTTTATTATATAGCATTTCTAGCACATTAATATCTCGTATTAACTCTTTTCTTGCGGTATCAAGTGAAACTACGATTTTATCTACAGTCTCTGTAACGTTTTCAAGCTTGATTTTTGCACTATATACTTTATTAACAAATGATTTCAAAATAGGGATTTTCGATATGAATGAGTCTTTTTCTTTTAACTCTTCTAAATCAACATCCTTTATAGTAGTTAGTAGTGTAGTAAGATTTTGCCCTACTGCACCCGTATCTTTTGTTTTTACCCCTTCTAGAAGCCCATCTGCAAATTTTGCAATACCACTTTGAACCTCCGCTCCTAGACCTGCAACATCACTTGAATTATCAAATTTCATAGCATCCTTCATTTTATTTAGAGTTTCTCTATCTTGTTCACTAAATCTTGATAAATCTATCTCCCTCTTTGTTCCAACTGGTGCGGTAGGTTCTGTTACATTTATTACCTCAACAGCAGTATTTTCTTCTTTTTTAGGAGAATTATTTTCTTCTCCTTCAATATCATTTAATAAGTTTTCAAACGCCATATTGAACAACTCCTTTGTAATATTTTTTTAAAAATCTGTTTTTATCAAATCCTGTAATGTTTTTAAATCTACACTCAAATCCATTTCTGTCTTTTCCTTTATATTTTTAATTGTCACATAAAGCTTATCATTTACTGTTTTTAATGCTTTTAGGACTTCTTTTTTCTGTGATACTGTAGCCATATTTTCATCAAAATTAGTCAATATATCTTTTGTCATATTTATATATTTTAATAATAATAGCTCTTTTACTGAAATTATGCTTTCTATATTTTTATTGTAAAAATCTATTATGAAATGATAATATGATATAAACAAAAGCAGATTAGAAAACAAATATTTACCTTTTACTCGGTGTAGCTTATTTTCTATTTCACCCAAAGATGCTTTCGCATCTTCCATCACTTTTCTTGTTTGCTCTCCTATATCTTGCTGTACTACCTCTTTTGTATCATTCTCAGTATCATCCTTTTTCTTAAATAACCTAAACATCTTAGCCACACCTTTATAAACAAAATTTTTTCCCATATCTATCTATATGTTCTTTTAATTCATCATTCTTTATGCATTCATAATCTACAATATCAAAGAAATACTGTAACATACATTCTTCATTTAATAATTGATTTATTTTATGTACAGTTTTTTTTGTAACAGTTTTACCCAATATAGCCAAGTCTACATCTGAACCTTTTTTGTAATTTCCCATTGCTCTACTACCAAAGACAATCACACTTTCTATTTCTGGCAATTCTTTAATTGCTGTTTTTATTTTTATAATATCCTCATCACTTAGTCCAAACATGTCATAATTCCTCTCTTAATTTTTTATATAACTTTTTAAATTCGGGATAATACATATTTAATATCTCATCTTTCATATCGATTGCAAATTCTTGGTCATATGTATGTACAGTGCGGTTTCTACTATCTAATGCCTCAAGCCATACCGTTCCATTATCGATAATTCCATATGAAAAAGCTTCTTTTATGGTTTCACGTGGTGATCTAACGATAAAATCTTTCGATTCAAGATAGTCTTTCATAACCTTCCAAGCAAGCTCTAATGTCACCTCAAAAAACTGTATAAGTCCAGCAATATCTAATTCGTCCATATCCTCTAGATTCGAATATTTATCTATTAATTTATATGATTTCTCAAAATTATGAAATCGTTGTTTCCATCTTATTTCCTTTAGGTTATCCATTTTTTATTTCACCACCTATGTATTATGATTACTGAAATTTATTTTAACATATTCATCTATCGTTTGCAAGGATTTTTTTATTTTTTATTGCAAAAACCTAATAATAAAAAAGATATTCAAGCAATTTTGAATATCTTTTTTATTATTATCAATTACCTGTTGTAAAACTAAATGTATACGATTGTGAAAATTGAGGAATATCAGTAACCATTAGCATTGTAGGTAGTGAAACATTATATTTAGTATTAGGTTCCAAACTTTTACTAAGTGTAAGAGTTAATACCGTTCCGTTACTTTCTGCAGTAAATGGTATATCATTATTATTTTGATCTTGCACGTGTGTAAATGATTGTATCCAACCTTGATTTTGTATCGTAATAGGATATGAATAATTGATTACTATTTTGTCTAAACTAGTACTTATATTTGTAGCTCCATCTTTAGGATTAGTATCTACAACTGTAGCATCTTCAATTTTTTCAGCATCACCAGTTGTAAACATATATGTACCACCTTCAAATTTTGTTCCATCACTCAAAACCTTTGCACTAAAAACAACTTTATATTTTGTATTAGATTGTAGACTAACAGGATACTCTTTATAATTTGATTGGCCACTTTCCCCTGTGGCTACATCTCTTCCATTTTCGTCATAAATAGATGGATATATACTAACATTGACATTCTTCGAAAATTCAACATATACAACATTAAGATTTGGATTTACATTTGTTTCGCCATTTGCTGGAGTAATTTTTGTTATTGTTAAACCACTATCATCTGGTTTTGTAGTAAATGTAAATATACAGTCTTCAATATAATTTCCTATTTGCACTACTTGAAATTCATACTCTTTTCCTGGCTCCAAATTCGTTAATGGTGAATATATTATTTTATTCCCCACAATTTGTCCTGTTGCTAAATATGATTTATTGTCTTCTTTATTAATATAATATGAATTTTTTATATTAGCCCCTGCTATATCTCTACTATATTGTATTGTAACAGTTACTTCATTACTAACATTACTTGCCCCATTTACTGGAGTTGTATTTACTACTTTTGCTAATTCTGAATCATCCTCTACTGAACCTTTATATGGTTGATTAGGATTAATTACTTTAAATGAATCAACAATCATCGTTTTTACTTCATTTAATTTTTCACTATCATTTGAGAAAATCCTAACATCTGGGAACATTTTTCCTATACCCCGTCCAAATATTTCATACCATATACTACCGTCACTATCTTCAACATATTCAACTACACAGTTGTTTAATTTTTTTACCAAGTTTCCAGTAGTAGAATAAGCTTTTTTGATTCCCTCAAGTGTATTCACCTTAATATTATTATCGGTAAATAAAGTATTGTCATCTATTGAATAATAAAGCAATTGTATTTCTACATTTTCATTTTTCCCAATCAGACCTATATAACCATTATTTGAAAACATATCTGATTTTTTAAAACTTATGTAACTTGGATAATTGAATGTTACATTTCCATCATTATATACCTTATATTCTGTCCCTACATTTTCATCTACTATAGCTACTTTCTCCCCGCTTACATTAACACTTGCCTTATATATTAATGCACAAGCCTCTGCTCTTGTTAGTGTATTTTGTGGGTTGAACTTTGTGCCGTCGCCTTCCATTATCTTGTTCTTTATTGCTATCGCTACAAATCCTCTTAGGCTTTGTGATATACTTTCTTTGTCTGTATAGTTATTGAGTAGGCTTAAATCTGGTGTTTCTGTTTGTAGTCCTTTTGCTGTAACCATTGCAACAGCCATATCCTCTCTAACTGCTACTCCTGAACCTATATACATCATCTTTCCATTTTCTTTATATCCTGTTAAATATTTTTTTGCACTTTCTACATATTGGTATGACCAATCATCTTTTGAAACATCACTAAATGTAGGTGTTCCTGAATTTTTTAATGGCAAATTAAGTGCCAATACCATTACCTTTGCAAATTGCTCTCTTGTTACAGCATCATTTGGTCTAAATGTTCCATCCTCAAAACCTGTCAATACCCCTTTACTTACCATATCCTGCACTGCACTATACGCCCAATGACTACTTGGCAAATCTGTAAAGCTTTGATTTCCTGCATTTACTACTTGAACCATTTGCACCAACATTACTAAACATATTACAATACTTAAAATCCTTTTCTTCAAAAAAACCACTCCTTTTTTAAATTTATTTTAGTCCGTTTTCAAGATTGAAAGACGGAGTTTATTATTTATCTTAAATAAGATGTACTTAGTATATCAATTTAGTTTATATGTGTCAAGCTTTTTTAAACTTTATGTAAAATAATGGAATAGAATATAATTTACTATACCTACAACCCTCTCTTAGCTTTTCTTACAAAATAAAAAGACCTATCCAATAGGTCTGTAGTTAATCTTTAAAAACCATCTCCATTTGTGGGATTATTAACTATACCAAATGTAACTAATAAAGTTAATAATATATTTACACCTTGTGTCGCTGTTTCTGACATTCCTGTATCAATTAATCCAGCGTTTATTAAAAACGTTATAATAGCACTTGCTAACGATACCCATAAAACTTTAGATTTCAATCTATTTTGCATATGTATCACTCTCCTTTTTTATTTTTTAACTTGCACATTAATCTACTGTTACCTCATAATTTATTATATGTACTAGCTATTACATTCGTGAACATTCAATGATATAAACAATAAGTTACATTTCAGACCTATAGCTGTCATTGCGAGCCTGTTTTTTGGCGTGGCAATCTGTTTTTTAGTTTTATACACAGATCGCCACATTGGGAAAAACACCCTCATCACGATGACAGAATAGGAATTTATATCTCTTTATGACCTCTGAACTATAAAATAAATCCACACCTATTTACAATTAGTTTGCAAATAGGTGTGGATTTATTTAATGGAGATGAGGGGTATCGAACCCCTGTCCGAAAACCTGTTACATAAAGCTTCTACTATTATAGTCTTTATTTTAAATTTCCCTTAGCTAGCGTCTAAAGACAAACTCTAGTTCAGGTATTCTCTATTTGCTTAAAGTTTGGCGAGAAAAACAAACTTAAGTTGCCCACTAATCGACGTTTTATCCAAAGCCGCGGGAGTTCTCTGGTAAAACGATACACGCCTTAAATTAGGCTGCGTATGCTAAATTATTTCTGTCTGCGTTTAATTTAATTTTTGCAATTTTTAACGTAGATTTGCGACTACGAATAGCTACTCTATGCTTGAGCGTCCCCGTCGAAACCTTTACATCCCCCTGTTTTTTTCGCTCATCGCTTGCTTTATTCTTCTTTCTGCGTCACGCTTTCCTATTTCATCGCGTTTGTCATAGTTTTTCTTACCCTTAGCAAGTGCGATTTCCATTTTTATATGGCTGCCTTTAATATAAACCTTTGTAGGGACTACTGTGTATCCTTTTACTTTTGATGAGCCGATAAGTTTATTTATCTCTCGCTTATTAAGTAACAGCTTCCTTGTCCTTAGAGGATCCTTATTAAATATATTCCCTCTTTCATAAGGGTTTATATGCATATTATATATGAAAACTTCGCCTTTGTCAATCCTTATGAAGCTTTCTTTTATACTACAATTACTCATCCTCATAGATTTTACCTCTGTACCCACAAGAACAAGACCAGCCTCAAAGGTCTGTTCTATAAAATAATCATAATACGCCTTCTTGTTTTGAGCAATAATTTTTTTATTTTCCATTGTATTTACCTCTTTTTATTGAAATTAGACTAACTAACTACCGATTTTAGTTTGCTTATTATTTTACTGGCTTCTGCCCTTGTTGCTACGTTGGTTGGTCTGAATGTATTGTCTGTGTATCCACTTATTATACCATATTTTATTGCTATATTAAGCTCATTAGTGTATTTTATTTTTGATGAGTCTGTAAATACCCTGGAAAAATTATCTACATTTGTCTGAAATCCATTTTGATATACTATAGCCCTAGCTATAAAGAATGCCATTTCTTCTCTAGTTATTTTACTATTTATTTGCAAATTTTTATACCCTTGCCCATAATCTTTCTCCAGTATTATACCCATTGATTTGGCTGCACCAAAATATCCATCCTTCGTAAACCATTCCGCTTCTCCTACTTGCTTATACGGGGTTACATCTATTTTGAGCACCCTAAGCTCAAGAGCAAGAAATTCGGCTTTTGTTATACTATTTTCAGGTTTATAGGTTCCGTCAGAATATCCTTTTACTACTCCACTGTTTACTAATTGCACAATATAATTATATGCCCAATAAGTACTTTTCATATCTGAAAATATTGAGTTATCATTTACTACATTATTTGCTGTATAAATATTACCCATATTTGCTCCATATACTTCTTGAAGTTTTCCGTTATTAGCACTTGATAAGTCTATTTTATATTCACATGATGAAAACATAAAATTGTTCTCATCTTTTATAAACAATCTCAATAAATATTTTCCTTTATAATTCTCCATTATAACTTTAGCCCCACCACTTGGTTGATCTACCATGTAGCTTCCTACATACGCACTCATCTCTTCACCTGTTTTTACTGTTTTAATAGGTATTGGAAAACTATTATCTCCTTCTGGATACATTAATAACGTGTATTCATAATTATTATTATCCTGAATTTCGTTCCAGTTTATTTTATATGATTTGTACTTACTTAATATTAATTTTTCCTCTACAAGTTGAATTTTGGGTCTATTTGGTATTGTTGGTTGAACCTTGTTAACCCCTGCAAGCCCTAGCCAGTATTGTCTCAAACCATTTACCTCTATTGCAAGTGGTATGTCTAGATTTTCTTGTGGAATCAGATTAAATGTATTTGAAGTATATCTATAATCCTTTATATTATTTAATATCCTATCTTTTACATCTATATAATCCATGCTTTTCTTAGCAAGTGGCGAACCAAATAGTTGAACATAGTCCTCCGCAGCTATTTCTGTAACATCCCATTTATGCTCATAATCACTTTGATACAAATCTGGATAATATTTCACCTTAGAAAACCTTGTAAGGTCTCTAGCTTTTGCATATCCTGTATCCTTCCATTCTGAAAAGTATTTATTTTCTTTTGTAACTAAATAATACATTGTAAAATGATGTCCATATTCATGAGATAAAACCTTTGATATTTCTGATATATCTGTGTAGACATTGGTATCAAATATTTCTATGTAATTATTCTTTCCGTATGCATAATTACCTTTACCATCTATTACTATGGATGGTCTATAATACCCTGCAACACCGTCGGGTGTATCTGGATAAAAATATACCGAACTTAAATAAAACACTTCCTGAGCCATAAAGTTTTTGGAAAATTCATTATATATTTTCTCAAGCTTCTCTTGTGTATCCCAGTTTTTTGAAAAGCTAACAAATCTAACACCTATTGGCGTTTCATATGTTGCTATCGGTTTTCCATACTCTACCCTTTGCTCTGCAAAAGAAATATTAACAAATAGCATCATTAATATTATGTTTAAAAATAGTATTCTTATGAATTTCATCCCTTCACCCCTATTATCAATAACTGTTTTCTAACGACTAGCTTATTATAACCTAAATTTATTGAGAAAGTATTACGATAATATTAATTTTTTGTAAAACTTTAGAGTTTCTTGTCTATTATGTCTTTTCACTCACAAAACCCATTAATATTTTTTTAAATTTTTTAATGTCAAATGTTGTATCAACACATGGTCCATTTGGCCTTTCATTTAAAAATCCATATACATACAGCTGTTCCCCTGTATCTACTATTCCGTCAATAAGATCCCTCTCACAGGCAATCGCTAGTACAAACTTTGGCTTTATATTTTTTATCCTCATACGAGCTGCTGTCCCACCATTTACAACAGAAACTTTTATTCCTATTTCATTTTTTATTTTTTTAATTTCATTCATATTACATAAACCACAGTTTTGGCATAATCCTATATCTTCCGTTAATTTTATCCTACATTTAGAATTTTGAGTACAATGCGGAATAAGTATCAAAATATCATCTACATTAACTTTTAGATTTAGACTTTCTACTGCTATGTTATTGAGTTTAATAAAAAATCTTCTAATATGTCTTTTATCTATTTTCCATATATCAGCTATAACAATCATAAAATAATAGTTTAATTTGATTAATAGTTTTATTTGACTGTACTTAAAAAATACTACTTTTTTGTTTTTAACTATAAATAATAAAATTATAGATGAGCTTAAAAAAATTAAAGCAAATATAGTAATAATAATGGATAAAGAATATATAATAAAACTATAAGCTATTTTCCCACCTATTCTTTCTAAAATAACAAAACCAATAGATATAAAAATCAAACCTATAAAAATCCAGATAGAAATATTCTTAAATACCTCTACTTCTTTTGTTTTTTCTTTTTTCAAAGCAACAATCATTCCTTTCTTCTATCATATAATTATATATAATTCTACACTTATTTATAATTTTTTTCAAGTGTTTTATATATTTTTTCTAAATTAAGTATTGTAATTTTATTAATTGTATTGTAAAATATATTTGAGGTGATATCATGATTGAAAATGAAGATGCTATTTTTGTGGGTAGGCCCTCTCGTTATTTAATATTAACAGAAGCTGTCGTTATGTCTATCCTAGTTATAGTAATATTCGTTGCTTTATTCTTTCTTAAAAAAAATATACATATTGATGTTGTGCAAGAGTTTTGGTATATTATAGATTATTTATTTAGTTCTATAATGGGGCTTTTTGCGATATATAAAATATTGAAGGTTACAGCTATGGTATACTCTGTAAGCTATACCCTAACTAAAGATATACTTGAGGTTAAAACTGGACTGTTTAATATTAGGAAGGATATCCTCCATCTTTATCGTATAAAAGATATAGCAGCCTATCAGCCACTTTCCTATAGATTTTATGGTATAGGAGATGTAATTCTCTTTAGTACTGATCTTTCCCATCCTACTACAACTTTAGTCGCCGTCCGGGATTTTGAAGCTTTAAAAGATAAGATAAGTGAATTAACTAGACGTAATCGTGGAAATGCAGTTTTAGAAACAATATAAAAAGTCCATATGGACTTTTTATATTGTTATTTTTTTATAAATCTAGCTTGACTATCAATCTCTTTATTACTGCTGCACTTTCTGCTCTTGTTGAGTTGTTCTGTGGAGCAAATGTTTTATTTAGGTTACCGTTCATTAATTCGAAAACATTTGCAAGTATTACATTTCTTCTTGCCCAGCTACTTACTTTTCCTTCATCAGTATATCTTAGTTGCATAGTAGTCATTATTTCATCCATGTTGTCTCCTGTCTTATATGCATATGCCCTAACGATAATACACGCCATCTGTTCTCTTGTAATCAGGTCATCTGGTGAAAACCAAGTTGCTCCTACTCCACTTACTATACCAGCACTATATGCTGCATTTACTGCGTCTTTGTAATATGAATTTTTATCAATATCTGTAAATATATTAGTGTTCTCTTTATTCTTTAGCCTAAGTGCTTTTGCAATCATAGTTACAAACTGTGCTCTTGTGACATTTTTATTGGGTGCAAAATTTTTGTCATCTATGCCATTTACTATTTGTCTTGCTGCCAAAAACTCTATATCTTTTTTTGCCCAATGTGTTTGTATATCATCAAATGTTTTGTTGTTTTCTATTACACCATATTCAGAAAAATGTTCTACTGTAAATGTAATAGTACCATTTTTATTTACTTTACCACCTACATATTCCCACTTATTATCTACTTCATTATAATAAAATACTGCTACTTTATCTAAATCTTTTACTTTTGTAATATCAAATTTAACTGTAATCGTAATTGGTTTATCAAACGCTGTTACATTTTTGCCACCTACATTAAGATCAAAGTCAAACACAGCAAATACCAAATCAGATTCACTAGGTGTATTTGATATCTCACCTGTTACATCTTTAAGTGATAATTCTGATACCCCAAAAACTACATCTCCTGTAACATCGTTCGTGTTTATAGTTCCTGGTTCTATTTCGAGAGATACATTATTACTTTCTATTAATATTGGTTTAGTTGCTTTAGATGCATCGTCTAAAACATTGGTAGGTATAGACACCGATATATTGTCTACAGCACTCGTTGTAGTAGCATTAATTGTTACTTTATCAACTTTATCTGAAGTAATATCATAACTTAACTTACTACTGTCTACAACTATATTGGCTACTTCCTTTCCGTCACTTCCTGTATTTACAGTAGTTTTACCACTTTCTGTAGTTTTTGTTTCCTGATTAGGTGTTGTAGTAGATGTTGATCCACCGCTACTGCTTCCACCTCCACCACCACCGCTTCCTCCACTTGAAGAATTACTACTAGCTTCTATTGGTCCCAAAGCTTCACTTCTAGTGGCTACTCCATATTTTATGCCATTTTCTGCTATTGGTGTTACTTGAAATTTTATGTATTTGTCTTTATTACTTGATTTTAACTCATATGTAGCTGCATTAGCCCCAGATATAGCTGTATAAGTACCGTCTACAGTGCTTGATGATAGCCACTTAAAGGTTGTAGTACCCTCTACGTCACCATCTTCATCATAATATATATAGCTACCTGTTAATGTATTTCCAACTTTCGCTGTACCTGATACACCAATTTCTGTCGCCTCTGGTTTTACATTATTAAGCAATGTCAATATTATATCATCTTTTTCTTCTATAACCAGTGTTGCTTGATTTTCTGCTTTTACTGTACCACCCTCATCATAATACCCTATACTAGAATAATTTTCATTATATCCAACTGGTATAGAATAAAATATTTTATAACCTGCCTCATTTTCAGGAACTTCAAATGAAAATTCTGAATCTAATATAGCCTCATTAGAAGTAATATCTCCCGATATAGACACTAAGCTTTCAGGCTCATCTGTTACAACTATACCATAATCACCAATTGTTGTACAATCATATCCTGTAACTTTTAAATAGTAGGTTGTATCCGCTTGCAATTCTTCTTCAATTCTAAAATTATAATTTGTTTCACTTGCATCATCATTAGTAGCAATTAAGTTTAAGTCATCTCCCACTACTTTATATAGGTTACAAAAAACATCAGTTTCGCCTGTAGATTTGATTATATAAATTCCAGCTTCATCTGTCGTAAATTTATAATAATCTATATCAGCTCCATAATCAAGACTTTCATTGTATACTGTTTTCAACCCAAGTTCATATGCATTATTCTTGGTATTACTTACATCATTTTCAAGTTCGGGTATTGTAAGCATTTTAAAATTAATCCCTGAAACATTACCTGAACTAACATCAATAGAAACTGCCGAATCAAATTCTGTTACGCTACTACTATCCGCATAATATCCTAGACCTACTATATCTAAATCAGGGCTAAACTCATCTAAAGTATATGCTAAATAATAACCTTCCTCCGTTGGTGGTACTTTAAGTGTAAACTCAGCTGATGTTTCCCCACTTCCAATTGTATAATAGGCATTAGAGTAAAAATCACCACTATTAGCAAATATGCTACCTTCTAAATCAACATCCTGTACATCAACTCCATCAGGTAAACTTATCTCCCCAATAATAGTTGCATTTTTAATGATATGAAAATTTATATTTGAAATGTCAGCATTTTCTACATCAAGTTGAGAAGCATATTGCTCTTGTGAAACGCTTTCATTACCTGCATAGTATCCTATATATGAATATTCCTCATTATAGTCACCACCCCAATATTCCATATCCGGTATTTCATATCTTACTACATAGTTTTCACCAGGTGTTACATTTAGTTTATAAGCTTCTGCATTATGACCTTCCTCTATGCTTATATTGTCTGTGTATACAGTCCCGTCTTCTGCAATAGCATCTACATATATATCCATTTCTTCTTCAGCTAAAACGCCCACTGGTAGTGACAAATTTCCTCTAATTGTATTTGCGGTTAAAATCTCAAAATTAATATTTGAAAGAGTATCTTGCGCAATATTAACTTTGTTTGCAATATTATAATTTGGTACTGTTTCATTTGTTGTATAATACCCTTGATTCAAAAAACCATCAGGTTCTCCACCTAAAAAATCATAACTTATCAAATAAGTCAATTCTTCATCATTAATTTGCAGAGAAGCCAAGTACGAATCATTATAATCATCTTCACTATCATTCGGAGTATTATTATCACTATTAATATTAGCAAATGTTGGTACCCAATTTTTTAAAGTTTTTGGAACTACTATATTGTAACTAACATTTTGTGTATCTTGATCTAAATCTACATATTTTAGTTCATAATAACTTGTATCTGCATTGAGTGCTCTTATATAAACCCCATCTGCATCACAATCATATGGTACAGCTATTGTACCTGAAATAGCGACTCCAGGTATAAGTACCATATCTATATTTTCAGCATTATCAAACTCTGTAACCTCTACTATAGAGGCATTACCTTCGATAGCCTCTGTGTTATCTTCCCCATAAAAACCATGTAACACATAATCATTAACTCCTTGTGTTTTTATATCATATTCTATGTAATATTCATATACGTCTGTTTCTAACGGATCGTCAACCCCAATAGCATAATCCACAGAATTTTCACCTTCTGGAATAATAATATTCTCATTAAATTCATTTTCACCATTCCATGCAATTACATCAATATTTAAACCTCCATTAGGTGCAACTTGATGTTGCGGTAATGAAACAGTACCTGATATTTCACTATTAGTATCTTTATATACACCTATAAACGAAGTATTAGACATCATATATTGGTCATTCCCTTGTACATAGAAAGCATATAGCCCCGAATTTATTGGTTGATAATTGATACTTGCATTACCATTTGCAATGTTTACATCCATAACTTCTTCTGGCTCAGATATCCACTCAAAACTAAAATAATCATATGAAAATTTCCTCATCATTAATTTTAGAGGAGTATCTATATCAGTCTCTGTATCTAAAGTATTTCTATTAGCCCCAAGATTAATATCAAAACCTATAGTGTCACCTACATCAAAATATTCATCTGATGCTTCTATGTCTATCGTATGAAATTCAAGACTTCCTAATTCTTGTTCATCATCACCATTTATGATACCTGCACCTGTTTCATTGTCTATACCTACATCTCCTATATCAACAGCAGTATCTTTTAAAATCGTGCATACTTCATCACTATTTAAATTGTTATCATTAGCTTTTGCTTTTGCCTGCAAAAGTGCAGCCATACCAGAAACAAAAGGAGTTGCCATAGATGTACCACTCAACAATGCATATCCATCTTCATTTAAGTCTCCAACATTTGTATTATAATTATCTAATTCAATAGGTACAGTACTGTATATGTCTACACCTGGTGCAACAACATCCACTTCAGGCCCTACATTTGAAAAATCAGCTTCTTCAAAATGTCCGTCAATATAATCAGCAGCACCTACTCCAATAACTCCTTCATACGCCGCAGGATAGCATACATCTGATCCATATTCATTTCCTGCTGCTGCAACAACTATAACTCCTGCATTTACTGCATCATTTACTGCATCTTCTAATGCATGACTATCTGCATCACTACCTAAGCTCATATTGATTACATCTACATTATGTCCTACTGCATAGTCAATCCCTGCTACTATTGTTTCTGTAGTTCCAGCTCCGTCACTATCTAAAGCTTTAATCGGCATTATTTTTATTCCACTTGCCACACCTGCAATTCCTGTACCATTATCCGATATACCAGCTGCAATACCTGCAACGTGCGTACCATGTCCATAATCATCATCAGGATTGTTATCATCGTTTATAAAATCATATCCTGATACTATGTTATCTTCTAAATCAGGGTGATCCATATCAACCCCAGTATCTATTACAGCTAATGTGACATTCTCCCTATCTGCTTCTGAAACATCCGCCCATAGATCTGTAGGATTTATAGCTGTAAGACCCCATTGCCTTGAGCTTGTATATGCTGGGTCATTTTGACTTTCTATAGATAATGCTCTTACCACATAAACTGGCTCGGCATACTCTACATTTTCATTTTCAATTAGTTCTTTAATCTTATTCTTAGTTTCTGTAGCTTTTACTTTTAACACATCTATTCCTAATTTACTAAAAGATTTCTCTTTTTTTGCTGCGATTTGTGTTGTCATTGTTTTTATTTGTTCACTACTAACTCCATCCTTATACTTTACAATAATTTTGCCTGGTACTGTATCCTTTTCAGACTTAGTACCTATAAGTCCACTTTTTATACTAGGAAGCTTAAGTTCACTTTCAGCATTCTGGTCAGTGCTATTTATTCCTTTACTACGAAGTATTTCTCTTTCACTTGGTGAAAACCTATTAATATCAAACTTTGATTTAACGGATTTCTTTGCTTTAGCATTTTCTTTGTTTTCATTAATTTTTTCCTTTAACTGCTTTTCAATCTGTGCTTTTGATACATTTCCTTTGTTTTCAGCATCCACAGCTGCTGATGCTGGTAAAACTTGTGTTATTGCAAATGATACAATCAAAAAACTTGCTACAATTCTTCTAAAATTTTTCATATTATTCCTCCTAGTATTTTTTATATATTAAATAAAATTTATTTCATAGCTAGAGCTTCCGGTGCTACATGTAATTTCCATTCGGAATAATTTTCCCACTCCGTTCCTTTATTTATTTTTTCATCCTGATCTGTTTCGAATTTAGAGAAATATAATTTGTTTGCTTCTTTATTTATATCCCAGTAAAATGTTTTTAGTGAGTTTTTAAAGTTATCTACCATATCTTTATTTAAAATTGACACTTCAAAAACATACGCTGGATTAGTATCTCCCCACACTCTTACCTCTGTTGACTTTTCCTTTCCATAATAGTTTTCAATATTTGTGTTGGCTACTGTTTCACCTTTTTTAGGTGTAGTTACAAAATCTAGGGTTCCTTCAAACCAAACATACCGCCCATATTCTTTTGGCATAGGCAACATACATACATATGATGTTCCCATAAAAACATTAGATGTAAATTTAAAATTTGACTTGAGCGATATTTCAGCCGGTGATACTATATATGTACGTTCCACTTCAGCATATTTTGTATTATATTCAGGTGTAGTCGTTAGAAATGTTTTTTCCTCAATCTTTAGTTGCTTTACAATCTTAAAATCTCCCTTTTTTACCCATATATTAGAATCATCATCTGGATTTAGAAGCTTAAGAGTTTTCATATACTCTTTTCCGTGACTCCCCCCTGAAAAGCCATACTTTTTCTTCAAATCCTTCCTAACTCTAAGAGCATATTCCCAATCTGAATGCCCTCCCGCAATAAGATAATAGTTTTTAGATGGTATCTTTTTATCTTTAGCTATATACCACCCACCTATATTCCACGTTCCCCATGCTTTTCTTTCGAAAACTGTTATCAAAATATTATCATCCGGAAGAAAGCTATATATTTGAACTTCATTATCCTTTGTTCTATATATAACCATCTCATCATTTTCAATAGTCACCTTAGAGTTTTTAATATTTTTAATATATTTTTTTTCTTGCTTTACGACTGTTTGGTTTGGTAATGATTGTGTAACTAGATTAGTCTTTGATGCCTCACCTTCATTATTATATTCTGATATATAAAATATTGCTGATACTACCAATGTTAACAATATTAGTATCATTATTAACTTATTCATCCTATAATCACTCCATCTTAAAAAATCTATATTTTAATTTATACATACTATATTTTACATTAAAAAGCAACTAAATATTTTATTTTGGATACACCAGTTTCTTTAAATCAAGAAGCAGTATTACCATTATTATTTTTACACTTTTATACCACCACTCTCAAACACTACTTCAAAAATCCTCCTACCTCTATCCACGTCGTAATTTTGCCTTATTGTCTTGCTCTGTTTATTGTGAAATATTGTAACTATTCAGCCCCCCCATAAGTTAACACTTTATGTTGTCGTTGCGAGGAACGAAGCAATCTCTCTTTAAACCTGATTTTATATAAGATTTAGAAAAATATAAAAACGAGATTGCTTCGCGAAAAGATGCTCGCAATGACATTATAAGGGGGGGTCTGAATAGTTACGAAATATTTACCTTTCTCAATCAAACTCTTTATTATCTCGATTTTTTTACTTGTATCAACCATATCTTGTAGCAACCATATAATAATCTTCTTTTATGCATGCTCCGCTGATTCAAAATCAACCCTCCCAAAGCTAAACCACTCTTTCGCTACATCCTTGTTGTTCATCCAACCTTTACCCCCTCATTTTTTATTTTATACTCAAATGTTGATTTTAAGGCAGAACGTTCCATAAATTCATCTTTATCATATACTAATATGTCAATTGATTTGGTAGTAATTTTTATCAAACTTCTTCTGATTTCTTTTAATATTTCTATTTTTCTCAAATTGTTTTTTCCTATTATAATACATAAATCTATATCACTATTTTCTGTAGGATTTCCATGAGCATATGAACCAAATAATATAATATCTTCTGTAATAAATTGTTGTTTAATTTTATTAACAAGTTTATTAATCTCTTCAAATATATTTTTCTTATCCATCAAAATCACTTCCTTTTTTATTTTATATGTGAATTATACTATATCAAAGTGTTATTGTAAATATTTTTATAAAAAAATTAGGAAAGCACTTTCTAACTTGAGTTTTTTACTTACTTGAGTTTAGTTAAAGCTTGTTATTGTGTATGCATTGAATGCATCAGCTCCGCTTGCGTTGTCTAGGGTTAGAGTTAATGATTTTATAAACGTTGCTGGACGCACCCCAAAATTTCCACTAAAAGCTTCAGGGTGACCGAGCGTGAGAAGTCCATTAATGCCATGAACACCAGACGAATTAAACGTATAAGCATCTCTAGTCCAATAATACCATGCTGTCGTATCATTTGCTGGATCACTTGCATAAGTACTTTGGGTTCTCGCTTGCTGTGTTGTATATGCTATCTGATATTTTGTTGATGTACTTGGGTGATTTAGCACCCCATCTACATATGTTGCCAATTCTCCTAAACTTGCCAAAAATATCTTATCTGTTGTGTTTTTATAGTATGCTGTACTATAATTGGTTCCTGCTGCTACTGATTCATCTATTCCTGTTTCTACATTTCCGTGTTCTACCGTTCCTCCATCATGTCCATCTGAGTTATTATCCACTATACTCTTATGTGTTACTTGTATTATTTGATTTTTTTCGTTTGCTGTAAAGTTTGTCAGAAACCCTGCTTCTGTTTCATATGAGTTTACCGATGACCATACATGACTTGTATCTGGTTTTTGTGTACTATACGCTACTGTTGCATCTGTACTGTTTAACCACTCTCTTATGTTACTATTTCCCCAATAGTTACTTCCATATACAGCTCTTTGCCCATCCGTACTTGGTGCTGCTGGGTCTTTTGCATCATATGGTTTCATTGTTATTATTCTATCCGACAATAGGTATAAATCCCCTTCATGCAATCCACTACTAGGTTCATTTATTAAATCCTGTGCCGTTACTTTATGTATTATCCTCCATACTATCGGCTGCCCTAAATAACTACCAAATTTTATATACTGCCCTTCTGCTATTGTTACTATATTCCCTATATCTATCGTCTGCACCGCCTCATTCCCCGCTGCATCCTTCGCATACACCGTATATATCCCATTCGCTACCACCCCAAAAGTCGTATCTGTTATATCCATTCCCCCAGTTGCAAAATATGCCACATTTTGTGTTCCACTTGCCCACTTTTTACTGCTTATCGCACTTACATCTGTTATCGTTGCTGTTACTATTTCACTAGTTACGTTTCCCCCTAGATTAGCTAATACTATGCTTGGTGGGTCTGTATCCCCCACAACTCCTCCATCTGATTTCTTTATCGTTCCATCTATTAGTATTTCATGTATCGTTGTTGCTGTTGTTCCATATGCATTAAACACATCATTAGTCAATGCTCCTGCTCTAGTCGGCACCTCACCTGACCCTAGTCTTATCAGCCTTACCTCCGTTCTCCCATTTGCATCCTTTCCTATAAAGTACGTAAAGTTACTTGCATCATCAGTTCCTCCACCTACTACATCTAATGTGCTTGTTGCATCGTAGGGTGATGATACTTCTGCATGTAGGTATTTTGATGTTACTAGTGCATTGTTGTCATCTAATATATTGTAATATGTATCAGTTGCTATAGCTTCCCCACTCCACTCATACCTTTGTATTGCATTGTTTATCTCTCGTATATTAGCTTTATGTGCCTGTAGTCTAGCTTCATTGCCTTTACTTACAAATACCGGTACCGCTATTACTGCTAGTGCTGCCATTACTACTAGTACTGCTAGTAGCTCCAGTAACGTGAATCCGTTTACGTTATTTTTATTCATATTTTTCATCCCTCAGTTTCTCGTGTTCTTGTTTTTATTTTTATTTTTTCATGTCGTAATCACACCACTACTTCAAAAATCCTCTTCCCTTCTACATCCACCCATTTCAGTGTATATTCCTTCTTTTTATTGAAGCTAAACAATACCAGATACCCTGTGTTTTCATTTTGTGAGTCTAAATACCTCACAACCTGGTCTATTCCCTTTTCCTCTTGCACCTTGCCATGCCAGATTTTTAGCTCTATTATATATTGCTTTCTGTTATAGGTTATCACTATATCCATTCTGTTGTCTTGTCTTGTTTGTGGCTCTACGTAATAAAATCCTGTTCCATTTATTATTGGTCTTATAAAGCATAAAAACAATAGTCGCCCTTGCTTTTCTATAAATTTTATGTCTTGTTTCCTGTATTCCTGTTTCATTAGTAGTTGAAATTTTTCTAGTACTATTTCTAGCTTCAAATCCCCGTTTTCATCT
>MGOW01000082.1 GCA_001797255.1 Clostridiales bacterium GWE2_32_10 | reverse complement strand
AAGAATGAACGTACTGACTTCAAAATCGTGTTTACGTAAGTGGAAGCCAATCCTTTAACTTTTAAGTATTTCAAGTATTGTTTGATGTGTGATGAAGTTACTTCTTCTAATTGCGTTACTTTAAACTCTACTTCAATATACTTTGTCATTCCTAGAATATTTAAGTAGTAAGTTTTCGTCGTTCTTTTGCTAAAATTCCGTATTTCGCATTCAAACATAAATTCCTTTAATGCTTCTTTTATGCACAAAAAATAACCCCCTAATAATCTACGTGCGTAAATTAATTAAGAGGTACAAGTAGCACATTCTTAATTCAAATGAAGAGAACTAAACATATAGCACCACAAAAAGCATAATTAGATGTATGTCATGACTCAAAAGATTACAGAAGTGCCTCAAAGACTTGTAGAATAAGGTTTTTACTCCTCATCCCAATTGTGCCATACGTTTTGTACATCCTCGTCATCATCAAGCATATCTATCATCTTTTGCATATATTTTGCATTTTCTTCATCTAGCTTATTAGTAGTTTGTGGTATCATTTTAACTTCTGCTGAAACGAGTGTTAGATTAGTTTCTTCTAGTTTAGTACATACATCTGAAAAGTTCTCTGGGGATGTTATTATTTCGTAGCCTTCATCGTCTGCTAGAAAATCATCAGCTCCTGCATCTAGTGCAAGCATCATTAAATCATCATCATTTGTATTATCCTCTTTTTCTATTAAAATTTGTCCTTTTGGGTCAAACATGAAAGATACACAGCCTGTTGTTCCCATATTTCCTTTTCCTTTATTGAATGCACTTCTTACATTTGCAGCTGTACGATTTTTGTTGTCAGTCAATGCCTCAACCATAACTGCTATGCCGTTTGGTCCATAGCCTTCATAAATAATAGTTTCATAGTTAATCGAATCTTTATCACCTACAGCTTTTTTGATAGCTCTATCAATGCTATCGTTAGGCATATTATTTGATTTTGCCTTAGATATAGTATCCTTTAGTTTCCTATTTATACTTTGGTCTGCTCCACCCTCTTTTACAGCTACTGCTATTTCTTTTCCTAATTTGGTAAAAATCTTGCCTTTTGTCGCATCTTGCCCTGCTTTTCTATGTTTTATATTTGCCCATTTTGAATGTCCTGACATAAATATTGCTCCTTTCTATTTATAAATATTTTTATCTGTTAAATTAATTTCAATGTTATTATTAGTTTCATCTTTTAATATATTAAATATTTGTTCTAAATAATCACTAACTTCTAAAAAAATATTTAACTTTATTTTATCTGTATAAATTAAGTTATCAAACTTTATATTATTTTGCAAAAGCTTATATTTTACTTTATCCAAATCACTATAGTTACAAACAATCTCATATTTATCGTATATTTTTTTAGTAATAAATTCGCATTGTTCGAGTACATTTATTATAGCCTCGCTATACGCCCGCATAAGTCCTCCAGTACCAAGCAGAGTCCCACCAAAATATCTAGTAACAACCACGCATACATTAACAAGATTTCGTCCCCTAAGTATATCTAAGATAGGCATACCAGCAGTTCCCTTTGGTTCACCATTATCACTAAAGCTTTCAAATATTTTTTGTTCTTTTATAATTCTATATACCGGCACATTATGACGTGCATCATTATGTTTTTTATTTATCTCAGCTATAAATTTCTTGGCTTCAACTTCACTATCTACATTTTTTATATTAACTATAAAAATCGACTTTCTCACTTCTTTTTGAGATTTACAGTCACTTACAATTGTAATATATTCAGTTATTATAAAATTACCCCCTCAGCGGTGATTTATCTAGCTAACTTATAAGGGTTATCTAACGTTCCATCTCCACCAGTTATATATACAGCTGAATCAAGGTTTATTGCTGGTCTAGCTGGAAGTTTTGTAAATGCTTCCGTTTGACTTATAATTCCACTTAAATAATATATATAATATAGCTTACTTGATGAATCATTTACTTGAGTAATCAACCACCAATCAGCACTTATATCTGTTGTTGTAAGTAGTTCTCCAAACCTTAATAATCCAACATAAGCAGAAATTGACTCAATTTTTCTACGTTCATATGAAATTTGTTCAACTGTTTTTTCATCCGGATTATTTGGATCATAATTATAGTTAACAAATTGTGGTGGGTTATTAGGATCTTCAACTGGTGGAATATATCCATAATCTTTCATATACCAATCAGACATTACAAGCCAATTATTATTTGATAAATTACCATAAAACACAGTATTTAAGTAATTCGCTATATTGTTTTTATCTTCTTTATCGTAAACTGGTATGTTTCTAGTATCAAAGCCCTCAAACCAAATAACATTATTATATAAAAGCTTAGTTGTAAGGTTTTGGTTTATATCGACCACTCTCCATATTAATCCAGAATACGAAACGTACTCACCTGAATGTCTGGTATTAAGCTTTTCACCTGGCTTTGCAATACGTTCTTCTACTATTCTATAAGGCAACTCTTTTGTCCCATTACCATCTTTTATAGAAATATTATTTATTAACTTTATTATAGGAGAAACTCCATATTTACTATCAACCTGTGCAATATCTAGTTTTCCATTATTCGATACATAATAAGCCTGATTTTCAATATAAGACGGTGCTGACATAGTCCAATTATACTTTGACATATTTAATATATCTTTATTTTTAACATATTCTTCTTTTGTAAGTAAACCAATATAATCAGTAACAGAATTAGTTGTTCCATCATTATTTTTTCTCCAAATATATGTCTGAGTCTTTAAAAGTTCCTTATTATTTAAAGTTGTATAGTATTTTTGATTTAACCATTTTCTCAAATAGCTTTGATCATAATAATTATTATTTTCAAGACCAAAGTTTAGTATAGCTACAGGTTTTGCTGAAATAAGTTCAATACCATCATCTGATTTATTTATAATTCTCCAATTATTACCACTAAACCATATGTATGAGCCAACTTTCTTATCTTTTAACTCAACACCTTCTTTATTTCCTTGGTTTTCTGAGGTTGTTTGATCTTGTGATGAGTCCGTCTGTTGATTTATGTTATTCGGATCTGTTTCACTCTTTGGAGGTTTAAGCTTATCTTTATTTAAAATAATATAACTTACCCCAATTATTGAAATTAATGTGATAATTAATATTAAAACAATCATAAACTTGTTTTTAAATATACTTTTCATTTTCTAATCACCCTTCGTATAGTAATAAAAATCTTTTTAATATATTCTATCATTTAAATTAGAATTTGACAATATAAATTCATAAAAAAAGTTGATTTTATATAAAATCAACTTTTAAAATCAACAAGCCCTTGATAAAACATTCATATCATCGGCATCATCTATGATATCATCAAGTATATCTATCATGGTCATAGGTGTTACCGCATATTTTATCATTTTTGTTATAATCTCACGTACAGTACTATAATTATCTGATACATTTGATACTACTTCTCTTTCTAGTATAAAATCGTTATGTAATTTTTCTATCGCTATCCCATATATTAGTTTATTATTCCCACAGATTTTGGTCAGATAATAATTCAAGCTAAAATTTTGTCCTTCACTTAAAAGTTTTTTGTCTCCAAAAAAAATTTTCTCATTAATCATAATTTAAAATCCCCCTTTTAATTGTATAAATTTTTATTAGAAGTCATTTTAAATTATACACTTAAAAAAGAATTTGTAAAGAAAAATCAAGTGACAAATATACCAAATAACTGACATAAACTAACATTAAACCTAAATAAATACGCTTTTCTTATTTTATAATCTATCAATCCTTGCAAAATTAATAATATTTTTGTCGACAAAAAGTTAATTCAAGAAATCAATTTTTTCTTTTTGTTATACAATTCGGATATTTTTGAGTTTTTCTTATTTAACATTATATCATTTTGAGTACAATAATTAATGCCATTTGCTTTTAATACAGCTAAGCTTGTACTAAAAGCAAGCTTTAAAATTTTCTCTTGTTCATATTTTCTCGCTATACCCACAGCCATAGCACCTAAAAATGCATCCTTCGCTTCAAAGACCTTCTCACAACAAAGCTTATGTTCTGTCTCTATATAACAGGTTTTATTTTTCGATATCAAAATTGCACCTTTTCCTACTATATCAACAGCAACATAATGTATTCCTAGTTGTATATAATCTGCGTATAATTTCACAATATCTTCTTTTGATTTTTGTGAAAAGGCATCATCCTTATCTAGCGTTACCTTTATTGCATATGGAGTAGAATGTTTTGATATTTCATGAATATTAATATATTTATTAGTATTAACTATTACCTTGTAGTGATCATTTTTATAAAATTTTAGGATATCATTATAAAATTCTTTTTCATTACTTTTAAAATATTCTTCATCAATTACAACAACATTGGTTAAATTTTTAAAATTATTTAACTCAGTCTTGTATAGGGAATATTCTTTTTTAATAATCTGTTTGGGCTCTTCTCCAAATAAAGCATATTGCTTATCATTATCAACTATATTCACCTTTAATTCTGTATCAATTCGAGTAAATATAAATTTAGATTTAATATTGTTTTTTATAAAACTTTTCCGTATATTTTTACCTGAAATTCCTCCCAAAAAGGATACAACGAAAGGCTCACATTGTAAAAGCTTTATAGTCCTTAGTAGCGGTGTTCCGCTAATTTCCAACTCATCTATGTCATTTTTCTGCTCTATACATCTTATTTCTAAATCGTAAGGCTTATAATTTTTAACTAAATATAAATGTGGCAAAACTAAAGTAATCAAAATACATATCATTCCTTTCTTAAGTAAGTTATAAAAATTTAAAAATAACTAGCATGCTAGTTATTTATTATAACGACTTTTTTTAATATTTGCAAGATGTAGCTCTTATATTTTAATTATTTTTCATATTTACTCCTATTATCCCACCTAAAGCTCCGCCTGTTAAAGCAGTAGCAAGTAGTTTTAAAGAGTTAGACGTAAATCCATATTCATTTGTAACAATAAATATTATTATAGCTAAAAGTATGAAATACATACCCCCAACTAATAGTCCTGAAACCCAACCATTAATGGTTAGTCTTGTAGCAGTATAAAACCCACCTACAAATAATGCTACGATAGTAATAATTGCAATAGCGATACCTATATTATTATCATCTATTGAAGCATAAGTTAGTAAAAATGCAAAGAATAATAATAATATAAGAGTTATAATATAAGAAAGAAAAACACCCTTGAACAACTGCATAATAAAATTTTTCATAACTCACCTCTTAATTTGTTTAGTTATTAGAATTATATTATGCAATGTTTAAAATATGAAAAAATATTTATTCGAAATGTCTATTGTTTGGTTCTTGATTAAATTCATCTAAACTGTAATGTTGTTGCTGTGATGTAGTAAAATATTGTTCCGAAGCAGATCCTGTAAAATCTACTCGTCCATTAAATATCTTTTTACCACCTACTCCATTATTAGGAAATACCATTTTTAATTTTAGTGCATCAATTCCGAATCTTATGTTTCTTGTAACATTTAAATTAAATTCTTCAAAAATTCTGGTTCTTGATTTACCATCTGTATTTTTGATAGCCATACAAGACCTCCTCCTTCCTAGAATATTCATCTACAATTTATATTATTTATATCATTTTACATTTATTTACATTTTTTTGTAATAAGATAGACCTTATTATACCTCTTTTCCCAATGTTTGTCAATACCTTTTTTTACTTTTTATAATTTTTGCAAAAAAATAAGCGGGTAGTCCCGCTTTAGTAATTAAATCCTGGTATTATTCTTTGTCTATAGTTACCAGAATCACTTGAATTACGTGGATCATCTGAACTATTTGAAATCTCTGCATTAAATGTTGATTTATCTAGAAGTTTTACTTTAACTTCTTTTTTGTCTTTCA
>MGOW01000081.1 GCA_001797255.1 Clostridiales bacterium GWE2_32_10 | reverse complement strand
TGTTATTGTGTTTCCTGTTACTGCTTTTGTTACTGTTGCATTGTTACTTGCTATTGTTAATGCTGTTACTGTTGGTGCTACTCCATCAACAGTTATAACTGCACTTGCTGCTGGTGCTAATGCTGTGTTTCCTGCATCATCACTTGCTGTTCCTGCTGCTATACTTACTGTTATTGTTCCATTTCCTGTAAATGTATCTATTGTTATTCTCTTTGTATCTCCATCTACATCTGTTACACTAACTACCGATGCACTTGCATCTCCTGTAACTGTATTTACTGTTACATTTCCTGCTGCAAGTGTAATTCCAGTTGCACCTGTATAGTCTACATCTATTGTTACACTATCACTTGCTTTTACTGTTGTATCACTTGGTGCTACTAGTACTGCTACTGGTGCTGTTGTATCTACTGTTATAGCAGCACTTGCTGCTGGTGCTAATGCACTGTTTCCTGCTGCATCAGTCGCTGTTCCTGCTGCTATACTTACTGTTATTGTTCCATTTCCTGTGAATGTGTCTATTGTTATTCTCTTTGTATCAGCATCTACATCTGCTACACTTGCTACTGATGCACTTGCATCTCCACCAGTTGTATTTACTGTTACATTTCCTGCTGCTAATGTTATTGTGTCTGCTCCTGTGTAATCTACATCTATTGTTACACTATCACTTGCTTTTACTGTTGTATCACTTGGTGCTGCTAACAATGCTGTCGGTGCTGTCGTATCCACCACTATCGCTTTATTAGCTCCTAAACTTCCTGCTGCACCTGGTGCTGCTAAAGTTCTATTAGCATCTTGACCTAATTGGTCTTGGATTGTTCCTCCGTTTAAAGTTAGAGAATCAGTTGCTGAGTAGTCTAAATCAGCACTTGTGTCTCCTGCTCCTACTGTGTAAGTAAATGTCAATGTAGTTGTTCCTGTTCCACTTACATAGTTTACAGTGTCACCTGTGTTAAGAGCTAATTGTGGTGTTCCTGTAACTACTACTGGAATGTTGAATACTACTTGAATACTTACTGCATCACCTTCGTTATAGCTTCCGTTTGCTGTGCTTGACGTTACATTTGCTACTTGTGGTGTCACCCCAGCTATAACTAAGTCTTTATTATCTGAAAGTGAATTTCCACCACCTATCGCTGGTAATGTAAGTACTGCGGCATTATTTGCAGCGTCTTTTATAGTACCACCAGCTAGAGCCAATGCTCCAGTTCCTGTATATTCAAGATCTGCACTTGTATCTCCTGCCACAACTGTATATGAGAATGTTAATGTATTTGTTCCTGTTCCTGCAGAATAAGTTGCATTTCTATCTGTTGCTCCTGCTTCAAGTTGTAATGTAGGTGTTCCTGTTACTGTTACATTTTCACTAAACACTACTTGTACTGTAACTACAGCATCTGTTGGATATGCTCCATTAACTTCTGCTGAAGTTACATTTGTAACTGTCGGTGCTGTTGTGTCTACTACATGCACTGTTCTTGTTACTTGTACTGCTGGATTTGCGCTTGTATCGGCTACGTTGTATGTTATCACATAGTCTCCTACTGTATTTACATTTACAGCATCTCCACCCACTACTATGTTGGCTGTTCTGTCGCCGTCATAGTTATCAGTAGCTGTCGCTCCTGCATCTACGTATGCGTCACCCTTTTCTACAGTTACTTCAGCATTTCCAGTTCTTGTTATTACTGGTATTGTTGAATCTGAAACATTTACTGTTCTTGTTACTTGTACAGCTGCATTTCCTGCTAGGTCTGTTACATTATATGTTACACTATAACTTCCTATCAAGTTTGCATTTACCGCTGTTGCATTTATTACTATACTTGCATCTAATCCTTCTGTAGATGTTGCTCCTAATTCAGCATAAGCTGTTTTTGCTTCTACTGTTTGAGGATTTGCCCCAGTAAGTGATATTACTGGTACAGCTTTGTCGAATGTGTATACTCTTGTTAGTATCGCTCCGATATTTCCTGATACGTCATAGCTTACTACTTTTAATGTTCTTGCTACTCCATCTGCTGCATCTACTGCTATTGGGTTAGCCAAAGCTGTACTTGCACTTGTTGGATCACTTCCATCTAATGTATAGTAAGTTGTTGCTGCGTCCCCAGCTGGTGTTATTGTTACACTTTGTGCTGAGTTGTATGTTCCTGTTGCTACGTTTGCTGTTGGTGCTAATGGTCCTGATTTATCGAATGTGTATACTCTTGTTAGTATCGCTCCGATATTTCCTGCTGCGTCATAGCTTACTGCTTTTAATGTTATTGTTACTCCATCTGCTGCATCTACTGCTATTGGGTTAGCCAAAGCTGTACTTGCACTTGTTGGATCACTTCCATCTAATGTATAGTAAGTTGTTGCTGCATCCCCAGCTGGTGTTATTGTTACATTTTGTGCTGAGTTATATGTTCCTGTTGCTACGTTTGCTGTTGGTGCTAATGGTGCTAAGCTATCATATACCACAGTATTTGGTCCTGCTGCTATGTTTCCGTTTAGTGCAACATCAGTACATACTCCACCTGCTACACTTACCACTATATTTCCTTCTGCATCTGGTGTCACTACTAATGTGTATGTGTCTCCATCTACAGGTACAAATGCTCCTTTAGTTCCATTTACTACTGTTATATCTCCTACTACAAATCCTGTCACATTCTCATCAAATTCAAATGTATATGTTATAGGACTTTCGTTTGTTGGGCTTGTTTTATCTGGTGTTATAGTTAATGATGGCTGCCCTTCATCTTCTGATGAATCTATTATTGTTACATCTGCTCTTGTATTTCCATATGCATCTGCAAGTGTTACCACTACGTCAGCTGCAAATGTTACATCTCCACCATTAGCTGCTATTGTGAGTGTATCATTTTGTGCATCCCAGCCATAGTTTGGTGTTCCTGCTCCTGTTTTTGCTGCTGTTATTATTCCTTCTACTGCAGCTTTGTTATTTATTGCTTCGCTAAAGTTTACTGATTCGCTATTTCCGCTTAGTATAGTTACATCAGCTACTCCATCACCTACTATAGGTGCTACTACATTTGGAGCTACTTTGTCAAATACATAAGTTTTTACCATTATGTTACTTGCATTATCTGCAGTATCATAAGATATGGCTTTAAGTATTACTGTTACTCCATCTGCTCCATTTATTGTTATTGCTCCTGTATATTCTGCTCCATTTACATCTGATGGTTCAGTTCCATCTACTGTATAATATGTTTCTGTTCCTTCATCTACCGTTAATGTTACACTTTGAGATGAATTGTATGTCCCTTCTGGTACACTTACTGCTGGTGTAGTTGGTGCATCACCGTCTATCCAGTCTACTGTTGCTGTAAATGTGTCAGTATTTCCTGCATCGTCTGTAACTTCAAATCCAAATGTTCCATTTGCATTGAATTCATATGATGCACTTCCACCGTTATTTGTTACTGTTAATTCCCCTTCACCTTCTAAAGCTGATATTGTCGCAGTAACTGGTTGACTTGTAACTGCTGTTATATCATAGTTGATCTCTGCTTCTACTTCTTTGTCAAATGTATATACTGCTGCTACCGTGCTTCTGTTTCCTGCTGCATCATATGACGCAACTGTTAAAGTCACACTTGCTCCATGAACTGCATCTATTGCTATTGGTGCAGTATATGGCGTATCTGTATCATCTGGTATAGTTTCATCTAATGTATAATACGTAGCTTCTGCTGTTTCATCTATAGTTACTGTTACACTTTGTTCTACATTATAAGTACCTGTAGCCACATTTAATATTGGTGCTACTGGTCCATCTTTATCAAATGTATATGTTGCTGTTGCTACGCTACTTGCATTTCCCTCATCATCATAAGATATTACTTTTAATGTAACTGGTGTAGCATTGTTTCCATCTACTGTTATTGGTGCTGTATATTCTGTGTCTGTATCATCTGGAACACTACCATCTGTTGTGTAATAAGTAGTTAATCCTTCCTCTGCTGGTGTTATTGTTACTGTCTGAGCTTCTGAATATGTTCCTGTACCTGGTGCTATACCTGGTGCGTCTGGTGCTGTTATATCCACAAGATTTACTGTTACTATCCAGTTTTGAGCAGTTTCATTCTGTGCTACTACAGTATATGTAACTGGATTTGTGAAATTATTCTCTGTTACTCCTGATTCTTGTGCTACCTCTGCAATATTAGCTGTAGCATCTGGTGATAAAGTAAATGTTGCAATCTTTGTAGCTAATTGCGCTACATTTGCTTCATTGTATTCTATATCTATTGTATGATTTACTTCATCAATCTCTGATTCTCCAATTTGACCTGGTATGCTAAATGCAGTTATTGAATTTTGTGTGTTTTCTGCTACACTGAATGTTAGAGTATAAGTTTTCGCTACTCCACTTTCTGATGTAACCTCTACTGTTGCTGTTCCTGTAACACTTAATGCTTGTGTTACAACCATTGTTGCATTAGCATCACTTTTTGTTCCGGCTACTGTTGGTATAGCTTCTGTACCATATGGTAATGTAACATTATATGATGTAACAGTTGGGCTAAAGCCTGTTACTGTTTGACCATTTACTGTCAAATTACTAAGGTTATTGTTTACACTTGCTGCCTCTGTTGTAAATGTTACTGATTTTTCTAAATTAGCATTATTTGCACTATCTTCAAATTTATTAGCTATCACTACTAATTTGTAGCTTGCTCCTCTTTCTAAATCAGTACTTGGATTTACTGTTATTATCTTATTTTCACTTATAGTTGCATCAAAAGGTGCTGCTACATTTCCACCCTCTACAACCTTTTCTAATGTAATCAATCCATCTACATTATCATTCGTTAAAGCAGAATCATCTATATTTCTTACTGCTTCACTAAATGTTGCTACAATATTTGTTCCTACTGCTACATTTGTTCTTGCATCTGGTGGTACTATTGTAACTGTAGGTGCTACCTTATCTATAGTAAAACTAGCTGTAGCTGGTGGGTTACCATTATTATCTGTTACTGAAAGTACATAATTACCACTATCAGTTACCGGAGTCCCTAATGCATATCCTGATACAACTGCACCATTTTTAGTTAGTGTGTATATTGATATACCACTTCCTACATCTGTTGCATTTGGTGTTACTGTTTCATTATACATTCCACCATTGCTTACACCTGTAATTACTGGTGAATCACTATCGTCTATATCATCGTTTACTATATATATTGTTGAAGCTTTATATGCCCCATACACTGCATTATTTGGTGCATATAAAGAAACTGCTATTGTTTTTGTTGGGTTTACTATATCATTATTTACTATACCCACTGTTACTATTTTTTGCTCTTGACCTGATGTAAATGTCAACGTTCCATATGATTTACCTGTATTATTAACATCTACAGTATAATCATTAGTTTTTATCGCTGTCCCATTTGCAAAGTTAATCCCTACCGTTGATGTTCCATTTGGATTACTTCTATTTATTACAACATTCATTGTTCCTGTAGCTTCATTAACATAATAGGCACTTGTTGAAAGCGTTATTGTGTTATATACAGCCGCACTAGATATGTTAACATTAGTCACAATCATTACTAATGCTAATATTAACGATATCGTAGATTTAAATTTTTTTAATATGTTACTCATTTAGTTAACCTCTCCTTTCATATTTTAAAATAATTATTCTGCTACTGTTGTAAATGTTATGCTTGTTTCTTCTATTGCATTATCTAAACTATCTTCTAAGTCATCACCTATTGCTACATAATATACTTGATTGTTAGTCAAATTAGCATTTGGTGTTATTGTTATTATTTGTTTTGTAACATCTATTATTGCTGTAAATGCTACATCAGCACCTGCTGCATCTGTTTCTTTTAATGTTAACATTGCTGCTAGGTCACCATCTACTACCTCACTATCATCTAAGTTTCTAACTGCTTCATCAAATGTAATAGTTATATCTGAATCAATTGCTACATCTATTGCCGCATTTAATGGGCTAAATGTTATTTCTGGTGCATCAAAATCTGCTACAAGACCTTCTACTAATACAGTATTCGTTCTACCACTATAGTCAATATCCTCACCTATATCTAAAATCTCTATATAGTAATGTCCGTTTTCTATATTTGGTACTTCAAAATCTGTCTGATCCTCTGTTGGTTCAAAGCTTGCCACAACCTCATCTGTATCTGCATTTACTATATCCACATTTATAACATTTGGATCTGAACTTGCATTCAATGTCACATCCGTTGTAAATGTTGCTATTGCTTCATGTACTGCTACGTCAAGCCCTACACTTGAGTATACTACATCATCATCTACCGCTGTAGTTGCATCTACAGTAGAATCATGAACTCCATCATAGTGATATTTTCCACCAGTTACAATTATTTTAAATGTATATTCTGTGTTTGGAATTAGATTTATAACGGTTACCGCTATATCATCATCCCCGATTTCATCTTCTAGTATATTAGACAGTTCATAGTCACCACCATCTTCACTTTGCAATATCTCTATTTCAGTTGCTCCTATAAGCTCCGGAAATGATACAGCAACTTGTGTAGCCGTTACCGATAATACGTTTAGTGTTGCAACTTGAGTTGCATGTACTTCAACTGTTCTTGATTTTGTTGCTACTACTCCATCACTATCTGTTACTGTATAAGTAACTGTATAAGTACCAACTGAATCTGTATCTACTTCTGATGCATCCACATCTATATCCTCTATATCTCCATCTTCGTTATCATCTGCAGTAGCACCTTCATCAATATATGCTATCCCATCCGCATAAATAACTGTAGGATTATCTCCCTCTAAAGTTATTTCTGGTCTGTGATTATCTACATTATTATCAACTTCTGTTTCGGCTATAACTTCTAAAGGATTTGGTATTTCTGCTAAATCTCGTACGTTTCCTGTACCATCATAAAGAATAGTTACATCATCTAAATTAGCTACAACAGTATCTATTGTAAACGTAATTTCATCAGCATTTAACGCAACATTTGTTACAGTCACTTCTTCATCTTCTACTGTAATTACAAATCCTGTTCCGTCAGTTAATTGTACATCCTCACTAAGTGTAAGTACTACTTTATTTGGATTTGCTTCTTCTACTGTAACAGTTTGTAGTGTTGGTGCTGAATCATCACCCACATTATTAGTAACTGCCTCATCTGTAAAATCATCTAATGCATTTCCTGCTTCATCTTCTATGCTTCCTAAAGATGCATCATATGATAAAGTAAATCCCTCCCCTGCCACTATATTTCTACTAAGTGTAAATGTAAGGATTTGACTACCTGAACCAGTCACACCTTCTATATCTACAGCTACTCCACCTAGACTTAGTCCATCTGTATCGTCTAATGTCATAGCTTCATTAAACACTACTACTAGCTTGTTTGGTGTTGCATCGGATACACTAGCACTAACAAACTCTGGTACTTCTTTCTCGGTTAAATCTGCTGTTCTTGACTGTGTATCAAGCATTTCATTACCTGCTGCATCGTATATGCTAGCTGCACTTGCTGGTGTTATAGTTAATGTTTCATCACCATCAGCTATTCCATCTATAGTAAGTGTTATCGTTGCTGTTTCTGCTCCTGCTGTATGAGTTACTGTATACCCGTCGAGTGTAGCTGTACCACCCGATATACTTACATCAAAGTCTGCAATTGTTAATACTCCTGTTTCATTATTGTTTGTGTATACATCTTCGCTAAATGTTATTTCTGCTGATGTATTACTTGTAGAAAGTGTCATATTTGTCATTGTAGGCTTTGTAGTATCTGTTGGTGTATCATCATCATCGTTACTTCCACCACCTCCGCCACCACCAGAGCCTCCGCTACTAGAAGTTGTTGTTGTAGTTGTCGTCGTTGTCGCTACACCTCCATTTACTCTAGAAGTCCCTTGCCCTAGACTCGTACCACCTGCTGTTACACCAGTTGCACTGTTTTGAAGAGTTGTTATATTTCCACCTCCTGTAATGCTTGTTCCATTTGCTCCACTTTGAATAGTCATACTATTTATTACAGTAGTAGCATCTGTTACAATTCGTGCTCCTCCTTGTACATCTACATTAGTAAACGCACCCCTAAGTGTTACACCTGCATTTTCTGTAACTCCATTAGCTACTACTATATTCATAGCTAAATTACTTCCTGTTTCCCTTTCAATAGTTCCACCAGACTCAAGATTTACCTCATCAGCCTGTGATGCTTTATCAAAAAGAAGTCTTACATTACTGTTTTGTTTATTTAATTTAATTTTCTTAAACTTAGAATTTTTTATCGTGATTGTATTTATTCCTCCACCTTTTATAACTGTGTCTCCTGTTACAGTTACACCGTCAAGAGTTATATCACCATCACCTATACCTTGTGTTAGGTACAAATCACCTGTTATTATCTCGTTTTTTAATGTTACATCCGAAGTATTAACAGTTACATTTTTATATGTTCCTGTGTATTCCCCCTCTGTACTATATAACTCTCCCATTACATTGTCAATCATCTTGACTGCCTCTGCACGTGTAATGTTATTACTTGCTTTAAACGTCTTATCTTCATATCCTTTTATGTAACTTTTCTCTAGTAACGCTGCTACGTTAGCTTTAGCGTAGTCAGGTATACTGCTGTTATCTGTAAAATTATTTAGCGACGTTTGACTTGTTGCTACAAGTTCAAATGTTCTTGCGAGTATTGTCGCTGCTTCGGATCTCGTAATATTATTATTAGGCAATACTACATGTCCCGAATAACCATCACTTTGGCTGTACCCTTTCGTATACCCTGCTGCAACAGCTTTAGATATAATATCATAATACCAATCTTCTGATTTTACATCATCGAAGCTTATGCTTGCACTATCTTTAAAATTAAATACCCTGTTTACCAAAGCAAAAAATTCGGCTCTAGTAATACTGTTGTTTGGCTTTACAGTGTCGTCTTCATAGCCTTTAATCAAGGCTTTATCTAACCATTTCGAAAGCTCGGCTTTTGCCCAATGATCAGATATGTCACTAACTACGTTAGCTGTTTCAACATTAGTCGCATTCACTTTATTATCTGCATTTACACTGACTGTACTTGTAATCAGCATCGTGGCAGACAATAAAAATGCACAAATTCTCTTTGACTCCATATCCTCGTAAACTCCTCCCCTTTTTAAATTATAATCAATTTATATTAATCAATCTATTATATTCTATCAAATATCTTCTCTTTTGTAAACAATTTGTGAATAATTTTTTAAATAAATTTTTTCCTTAAATTATGGTATTTTATACCATGATTTATTTTTTAGTGACTTTTTTAAAAATTTGATGTATAATGAGTTAAAAAACTCCCACATAGGGGAGAAGGCGAAAGGACTGATTACCATGAAAACAATAACTAAATCTTTAAATATCAATCTTGATATATCCAAATATTTTAAACATATAAAAAATCACGAAGTACTATTCTTCGACATAGAAACTACAGGCTTTACAGCTGATAGGTCTAATTTGTATCTTATTGGCTACATCTATAATAAAAATGGGACGTGGATTTTTAGCCAGTTTTTTGCTGAGAAATATTCAGATGAGTGGGAGGTGTTGGAATGTTTTTTTGAGCTGTGCAAGGATTTTGTTTATACAGTTCATTTTAATGGCGATACCTTCGATACCCCATATATATTAAAAAAATCTTTAATACATAATCTTGATTCTATAAAGTTTAAAAATTTACAGTCTGTAGATTTGTATAAAATTATAAAAAAGTATAAAAACATTTTTAATCTAGAAAACCTAAAGCAGAAATCACTTGAGAAATTTCTAGGTATCCATCGTACCGATAAATTCACTGGTGGTGAACTGATTGAGCAGTATAAGACTTATGTGAAAAATCCAAATCCTCCCCTTGAACGTAATTTATTGCTTCACAATGAAGAGGATTTATATGGTATGCTAGACTTGCTACGGATTGTTGATTATACAAACTTTATTTCATCTGTTAAAACTTTACAGGGTGACTCTATTACTAATATTCGTATAAAAGATTTAGGTTTTAAAATACTCCTCACATCACCTGTCCCTTCACCATTTGACCTAACTTTAAATAATGGGACATGGACAATAATTTTCAAAGCTTCTTCTAATGAAATCTTGATAAATATAGAGATTTTAAGCGATACACTTATGCACTTTTTTAAGGATTATAAAAACTATTATTATATAGCAGAAAAAGATGAGGCTATACATAAATCTGTCGGTAAATATGTAGATACATCAAAGAAAGTTCCTGCTAATAAGGAAAACTGTTATATAAAAAAATCAGGCGACTTCATTGAAACCTTTGTCACTATCTCTGACATACAGGTTTTCAAAAAAGGCACCTTATCTAAAAGTCAATATATTCATATAAAACAAAACCAGATAAATAAAGAACTTATTTTAAAAAATGTAGTGAAAATACTAGATAAATAATCATATTTATAAGAAGTAGCGAAGAAATGGCTAAAACATAGTTTATAAATATACTTCTTTGTCTCTTCCTCTCTTTTACACTCTTCATCTTCGAATACTCCCTCATAAATTCATATCCCGCTACAAGCTTATCCATCTGATTTTTCCTAACATAAGCATCTATTATCCCCTGCGCCTCCAAAACCAAATCTCTTCTCCTCTGCATAAAATCCCTCCTCTTCTTTTTGTATTCTACCAAAACGAGATTGCTTCGTACCTCGCAATGACAACGTCTGTTACTAAGTTTTAGTTTCTCCCAATTTTAGCAACCACAATAGTCAAATCGTCATCAACCTCATCGTTGTATCTTTCTTTTATTCTGTACATAATGTACTCTGCTATTTCTTGTGGGCTATTGTTGTATAAATTTTCTAAAATCTCTGCTATATAGTGTTTGATTTCATCTAGGTTTCTATTCGAGTTTAGTATACCATCTGTCATTGATAATATTATATCTCCATCTGATACATTCCGTTCTATAATATCTACATTCAGCTCATCTATCAACCCAATAGGTGCACTTTCTGATGTTATTATCTCAACAATACCTTGTTTCTTTATAAATGTAGGGAACGCACCTATTTTTATTATATCTGTTTTTCCTGTGTTTCTATCTATTATGAGTAGATCAAGAGTTGCGTATAGCTCATCCTTAGCATTCATGATAAGTAGCGAATTCACAGCACGTATTATAAATTCCTTGCTGAAGCCTAGCTTTATAAATTTCTCTATTAGTTCTATAGTGAGCCTGCTTTCTCTCTCTGCACAGATGCCTGTCCCCATTCCGTCTGATAAAACTATTACGTAGTTTTCATCGTCCATATCTATATATTTGTAGCTATCACCACACACAAAATTATCTTCCTTTAAATTTTGTGCTACTCCAACAAATACGTTATACTCTTCTTTTTCAACAATTACAATCTTAGTTATATTTTCTTCTGTAAAATGATTCTGTACTTTAAGCTTTCGATTTAGTATAAGTTCCACTTCTTTAACTATACCTTCCACTTTGCTAGCATCCTCATCAAGTAAAAGCTCTATCTTATATTTTCCGTCATTTATTATAACTAAAATATCCCTAACCTCAAGTTTATATTTTTCTAGTAGTGATGCAATTCTTTCTTCTATATCATATATAGCTTTCTTTCCTACCTGTATTTCCTTTGATATATTTTGGGTCATATCAGCTATCTCATAAAGCTGCCCTGCAAGTAATTTTTTATTTTTCTGAATTTTGTTAGCCAGATATAAATTACCTTTATATACATCAAACAATTCTGTTATATTATTTACCAAAACCTCTGCATTTAAACACCATGATGCAGCATTTTCTTTTAACTCACTATTTTGCACATTAGCCCCTTTTTCCATCTCGTCCATCATTTCATATAGATTTTTACTTGTAGTGTAAAAACTCGCATTCCAACATTTATCAAAGCTAACACAGTTTTTACAAACATTCTGTATCAGAAAATTAAATATTTTTTCTGACTCACTTTTATTGATAGCTTTCTTATCAATCGCTACCTGCTCATATATGCTAGCCAACTGCAAAAATGCTTCCGAATAGTTTTCTAGCTTTATAGCAATCTCTGCTTTCACCTTTGACATTTCCTTATCTACTTGTGTAGTCCCATTTATTCTAAACATTTTCTCTAACCTCTTGCTTATCTCTATAGGTAAAACATTAAAAATCAGAACTGCTATAACCAAATTTTTTGCAAAATCTATAGTTTCTATTATAAACGTAGAGTTTAGTATATACACAAATACCGAAATTACAGAAAAAGCTAAACTCATTATTATTTTACCTGGCGTTTTAAATATGCCTGTAACCATACCTATAATAGGAATAAGCAAATGATATTCATTAAAGTCATTTCCCGATATAACTATAGCAGCACTAACAACACAACCTGCAAGTGCTCCGTGCAGCATCCCCCCACTATGGCTCATAAGTAATACAAAAATGTAGCCCATTATATATAAAAGATTTAACCCACTAAAGTTTATATTACTAAACCCAGCAAACATAACAGTAATCAAGAATAATAGACTTACTATTTCTTCATTATTAATGCTTGCTTTTTTATGCTTATTTACTGCTACTTTAAAAAATCTATCTGCTATACAAACCAAACTAAATATTACAATACTCTTTAAAACTATCAAAACTATAGTATATGTATAAATCTTTTGTTCAAAATAAAGCATCCCCGTGTCTAACACAAGACTTATACCAGCAAGTAATATAGCCTTTTTACTTATGCTATTTACCAAATTTTTTACCCTGTCATATACATACAGCAAAACTATATACTCGATTATTTCTGTATTGCTTATTTTTCCATACAAACCGGCTATAATTATTATTTTAAGCAACAGCTTATTTAAAAACTCTCCACCAAGTACATAAAATACCATTCCAAATGGATATACCCAATTTAAAATACTAACTCCTGCAAAAACATATTGTAGAAAATAAAAAAATAAATTTTTTACTTTTTTACTACTTATACTAATTTTCTGAACATAGCTTTTTAATAAATTTTCCATATATTTTTCTCCTCCTCGGACTCACTCCCAGCCCCTCTCTAAAAGAGAGGGGAGCCTCACACACTAGTCTCATCCCCCACCAAGACACTTAAGTCCCATCTCCCCCTCTCTTTTAGAGAGGGGGCTGGGGGGTGAGTCCGGGGCAGCCACAAAAAATAACATACATCTCACTGTATGTTATTATACACATTATATATGGTAAAAAATGTAAAAACTTGTAACAAATTTCAACTAACCCCTAGTCCAAGTTAATTAATCCTCAGTCACAAAAATAATGTCATTCTTCTTCACCAGATTCTCTTGTTCTCTTGCAATTTTTTCTATGTATTCATCTGAATTGTAATAGTCTTTCTTCTCAGTCGCTTCATTTAAATCTGCTTTACGTTTTTTTAGCTCGTTATTGTATGCGTTGATTTGTTCATCCATCTGTTTATTTACAATACTAATATCATATAGCTTTATTAGTAATAATACAGCAATTACGACTACAACTCCAAGGAGTATTCTCTTCTTTTTTTGATACATCATCATCATTCCCTTACTTTATATTCGTTTATTATATAATACCTTTATTTTTTCCAAAAGTAAAGAGAATTTTTTAAAAATTTTTTTAATTATACTGTTAATATATAAAAAAACTGTAACTCCCACACTTATAATATATTTACTCAGCACAGAAAAATAAATGGTTGCTCCTATAATACAGCCTATCAAAATAAACCCTCTAAGTTCTCCGAAGTTTTTATACCTTAGAAATTCAAATAATATACACACAGTAAACATCCAATATATAAAATCCTCGATATTTACTATAAGATTTTTGTGTTTGTATACCCTTCGGAGTATTCGGAGAAGATCATATATAGCTGCAAGACCGAAGCCTACGCATATGGCAAGTAAAAATATGTTTACTTCTGCATTAATTGAAAGTATCAAGTGCATCACCTTACTTAAATAAACTTTTAATAAATCCTTTTGTTTTTCTTTTAGGATTTGAATTGTAGGTTAAACTATCTATTTGCCCATTTAGTTCTATTTCAGAGGTTTCTAAATTCAGCTTATCTATATGAAGATTTTTTCCTTTTATAACTAATACACCTTGCTTTGTATCAATAATAATAACACTCTCCTCAAAGCTAATCACCTCGACTATACCACTAGCCGAAAATCTTTGTCTGTTATCCATACTAATATTGTGCTTTACTGCCGCCTCTCTTTTTTCATTAACAACCATATTAAAACCTCCAATTACTTCTTTAATACATTATATTTAAAAAACTTGATTTCATTCCTGAAATCAAGTTTTATTCGGTTATTACTTTATACATTTCTTTTGAGTCTTCTTTTCGTACATGTTCTTTTATATCTATTATTTCTGCTTTAAGGGATGAATTACCAAAATTGATTTGAATTATATCACCTAGTTTTACCTCGTAACTTGCTCTCACTACTCTTTCATTTATCAGTACTCTATTCGCATCACAAAAATCTTTGGCTAGAGTTCTTCTTTTTATAATACGTGAAACTTTTAGATATTTATCTAAACGCATAAAATTACCCTTCCTTTCGATTTCATTAGTTTAGTAGAAAAAAGAAACCTACACATAGTGCAGGCCTCTTAAGTAATTATTGATTAACAGACTCTTTTAATGCTTTTCCTGGTTTAAATCTTGGTACTGTAGACGCAGGAATTTCTATAGCAGCTTTTGTTTGTGGATTTCTTCCTGTTCTAGCTGATCTCTTGCTAGTTTCGAAAGTCCCAAAACCTACCATTTGAACTTTACCATCTTTTGAAAGTTCTGTTGCAACAATTTCTTGAAAAGATTTTAAAACTTGTTCTGCAACCTTTTTTGTTACACTTGCACTTTCAGCCATGGCTGTAATTAATTCTGCTTTGTTCATTTGTGTTTCCTCCTTGCATTTAAGATTGAACTTTTATTAAACACTAGGATAGTCTTTAAATACTATCTACCACTATTTATACCTTTATTTAGCCAATTTGTCAAGTATTTATTGCTAATTTATTTGTTTTTTTTCAATATTTTTTCTATTTTCTAAAATTTTCCACTAAATTCCTTGCATTTCTTACCTTCATTGCTCCATTTGTCTACCTAAAAATCCAGCTGCTGATTGTGCTAGCTTTTCTTCTACTTCCCCCATTTTTGTTTTACCATCTTCGGATAGAAATATTACAGCACCTATAGCATCCCCTTCACTTATTATTGGTGCTATCAATTGGGCATTATACCTATTATCACCTTCATTCATAAGTACCGGTATATAATGCGAGTCATTTTTATTTGCAAGCACTATCGTTCTATCATCTATCGCTCTTTCTAGCTGCTCACTTATTTCCTTCTTTAGTAGTTCTCTTTTAGAACCTCCTGAAACTGCTATTAATTGATCTTTATCAGCAATACATGTAATATGTCCAGAAACCTGAGCAAGTGCCTCTGCATACTCTTTTGCAAAATTTCCAAGTTCACCTATTGGAGAATATTTTTTAAAGATGATTTCCCCATCCTTTTGGGTAAAAATTTCAAGTGGATCCCCTTCACGTATTTTAAGGGTTCTCCTTATTTCTTTAGGAATAACAACTCTACCCAGATCATCTATTCTTCTAACAATTCCTGTCGCTTTCATTATTTTTTCCTCCCATTTTTTTCAGTACACAATTTACCGTGTATAATTTATATTTTTCCTCTGATATCTAAATCTGATATCTTTTCCATTACTAGTATTGGTTTTTTTGTAAAAAAAAATACAACAATCGTTGCATTTTGTTTCATTTTCGCTTCACATTTTTTCTTTTGTATCCAAATTTAGCGAGATTGCTTCGTACCTCGCAATGACAAGCTCTATATAAATTACAGCTTACACCAAATTATTAGCAATAAGTATCAACATTAATATTCCTACTATCAACCTATAATAAGCAAATGGTTTTAATGAATGTTTAGTAAGGAAACTTAAAAATTTTCCTATTACTATAAATGCAACAATAAATGATGTAACAAAGCCCACAGATAGTGCTATCCATTCTGTTGCACCCATTGCAGCAAAGCCTTTTATAATCGAATACCCTGTTGCAGCAAACATAGTTGGAATTGCAAGAAAAAATGAAAATTCGGCTGCCACTTTAACTGATAAGCCGACTATCATACCACCCATAATAGTTGAGGCAGATCTTGACATTCCTGGTATAAGTGCCATACATTGTGCAAAACCTATAAATAAAGATTTCTTTGTGCTTATTTCTGTGATTTCATCAGATGTTTTGTTTGCAAAGTATTTCTCAACTACAATCATAAATATCGCACCTATAATAAGTGCAATTGAAACTGTAACATTAGAAAATAAATATTCATCAATATAATCGTTTAATAAAAATCCTAATGCAGCCGCTGGCAAAAAGGCTATAAATATTTTAAACCATAGCTTAAATCCCCATTCACCCGGCTTTATATTTTTGAGTGATTCCCATATCTTTTTCCTATAATAAACTAATACCGCAAGTATAGCTCCTAGCTGTATTATAACATCAAACATAATCGAAAAATCACCTTTTTTAAATCCAATAAAATCCCCAAATAAAATCAAATGCCCTGTAGACGATACAGGTAAAAACTCCGTAATTCCCTCTACAATCCCAAGTATTATTGCTTGTATTATTAACTCCATATATACTCCCCTTTCAAGACTATCAATCAAATAATTTATAAATCATTTCTTTTTTACTAATCCCCATATGTTCTGATACATCTAATATTATATTATTAAGTGTACCTATTTTTATAGGATCATGTGCTGGTGCTGGTACTGTTATGTGATGCTCCCCATTTATTTCTGTTTTCAGTCTAATATGACTTCCTTTTTGCCTATCTATCATATATCCAATTTTTTTAAGTTTTTTAATAAGTTCTGAAAAATCAATATCCCTTGGTAGATTCATATAGCTATTACCTCATCTTTCACAAAATGATATCTAATAAATAATGGTCTACTATCTTCTTCAAAATGACACATGACAGCGTCTTTTATATTTTCTTTAATTTGTTCATATGATTCTGCTTGAGTATATATAGATTCGCCTAATGCCTTCGCTTCATAACCTCCATCAACTGATTCCTCAATTAAGAATATAATTTCTCTTTTCATAGTCAATACCTCCTAAAATAAATTTATACTTACTTCCCTTTCTAATATCTTTCTACTTCATCCTTCATAACTATAGCCCTTATTAGTTTTTCTTTATACTTTTCGACATTACTTACTGTATAAGAAGCTTTTATTATATCTTCTGCTTGTTTTATTTTATCATCATCATTTCCGTATATAGTAACAACAACCTCATTTTCTAGAATCAAGTCTCCTACTTTCTTATGTACCATAAGCCCTACAGAAAGGTCTATTTCGCTATACTTTGTTTCCCTTCCTGCACCTAGTATCATAGCAGCCTTGCCAATAGCCTCTGTATCCATTTTATGCACATATCCTATTTTATCTAACTTTACCTGCTTTCTTATCTTTGCTATTTCGAACTTTTCGGGATTATCTACAAAGCTTTCGTCACCGCCTTGTGAACCTACTAGTTCTCTTAATTTTATCAAGCCTTCACCACTTTTAAGCTTCGCAATTACCTTATTTCTAGCCTCTGCAATAGTACTCGTCATCTTTCCTGCTATAAGCATATATGCTGCAATTTCTATACACAAGCTTTCAAGGTCTTTAGGTCCTTTACACTTCAACGTATTAATAGCTTCAATCACCTCTAATGTATTCCCTACAGCTACACCAAGTGGTTGATCCATATTTGAAACAATAGCTATAGTATTACGCCCTACTTGATTACCAATTTGTACCATCTCATCAGCTAAATTTATAGCATCATCTATTTCTTTCATAAACGCACCACTACCAACTTTTACATCAAGCACTATGGCATCCGCTCCAGAGGCTATTTTCTTACTCATTATACTGCTAGCAATTAACGAACTATTGCTAACCGTGGCAGTAACATCTCTAAGTGCGTATATTTTCTTATCTGCTGGAGTTAGATTAGCTGTTTGTGAAACGAGTGCTATCTTATATTTATTTACATTATCTATAAATTTATTAAAATCAAGTTTAACATTAAACCCAGGAAAAGACTCAAGTTTGTCTATCGTACCTCCCGTATGTCCTAATCCTCTGCCAGCCATCTTGGCTACAGGAAGTCCACAGGCAGCGACCAAAGGTGCAACAACCAAAGTCGTTTTATCACCGACACCCCCACTACTATGTTTATCGACCTTCATCCCCTGTATACAAGACAAGTCAAGATTATCTCCACTACCTGCCATAGCCATAGTCAAATATGTAGTTTCTCGTGTTGTCATCTTCTTAAAATATATAGCCATAAGAAGTGCCGACACCTGATAATCTGGAATACTTCCTTCTGTATATCCCTCCACTACATATTTTATTTCATCATCTGATAATTCATACCCATCTCTCTTCTTTTGTATAATATCATACATCCGCATATACAAAACCTCCAGTCTTTTTATCTGTCTTATATTACATTTTCACTAGCCAATACTATCTGTAGTTCACTTTCATTATTCGACATACTTAAATCAATATTAGATAATTTTAGTAGTTCCTTTAAAAAATCTAAATATCTAGGAAGTATTTTTACCTCTGCTGATACATTTTGATCTGTTTTCATTATAAGCCCTAGCGGAATGCTAAATTGTAGTTGAAACCCGTTATCAATCATAATCAAATTAACTTGTATCAGTCTTTTTCCAATCAGATTAAATATATACCCTACCATTTCCTCTATAAGACTAGTTATTAAACTTATATTTCCTATATATTTCTCATCATTTATATTTATATTAAATTTAAAACTTATCCTAGAATCATTTTTTAACGCATCTATCAACATATCAATCTTATAATTAGAATTCATAGTAGGTAGGCTTTCTATATATATCTCATAAAGTTTTTGAAATCTATTAACTGTACTTGTAAGCTTTTCTCCGCTTTGCACTAAAAATACAAAATTAAAATTTTTAAAAAATTTAGCTGAAATTATTTTAATGTTTCTAATATTTTCATTATTATTACTTTCACTTACCTGTTTTATATTCATAAGTTTTTGGTATATAAGAGTTTTATTTTGCAGCTCTAATATTTCCTTATTTCTCTCTTCTATAAATTTTACATAACTTACTGCTTCACTTAGTGTACTATACAATTCCTCATTTTTCCACGGTTTAAGTAAGAATTTATATAAATCAACCTGATTTACAGTTGCAATAACTTGCGTTATTTGAGCATAACCCGAAAGTATTATTTTAACAGTATCCGGATAGTTTTCCTTTATATTTTTCATAAGTTCAAGCCCAGTCATATTAGGCATCTTCATATCAGATATAATTATTTGTATCCGTTCTTTTGCCATTATTTTGAGTGCCTCTGCTCCAGAAATAGCAAAATAACATATATAAGGCTCGTCAATCATAGCCCTCCTCAAAGAGCTTAGTATATTTTCTTCATCATCTACAAATAAAACCTTCATGGTTTCTTGGCTCATTTTCATCTCTCCTATTTTGTCGAAGCACCAAATATCTCATCACATTTCTCGACAGTTAAATTCATATCTTTAAGTACTTTTGGATCAATCTCTATTTTCCTTTTTTTGTTTTTTAATATATTTTTCCATGAATATACATCACATAAATATAACATTTTTACTAGATCCTTATTTATTATTTCTTCATTATTTGGCGAATGGTGGTACATCAAACATTCTATTATATGATAAGGAAACTCCCACCAATTAAGTAATAGTCCACCTAACTCTTGATGTGTCATCCCGAAGTTTTCCTTTTCTAGTTCTAAGAGTTTTCCTTCACCATTGCCTTCTTGTACTGTTCTTAATATTTGTTTATACTTATTTTTAAATTCTTTTATCAAGATAACCATGCCAATATCATGAAATAAAGCCGCGGATAAATATATAGGAAGAGGCTTTTCACCTAAATAATTTTTAACAAACTTTACCATGTTTTCACTTATAATTTCAGTATGCCCCCATATCATTTCATAATACATTCTATCCGAACTACTAAGCTTAAATATTTGAGTTGTTAAAATTATATTTTTTAGTATATCACTTCCTAAATATGATACAGCTTGAGCTATAGAATCCGTTTTTAACCCGTAAAAACCTGAGTTTGCTATTCTAAGTATTCTACTTGAAATTGATTGGTCACGCGAAACTTCCTCCACTATATCATTTAGACCACTTCCTGTCTCAATCATATTATTAACTTTTATATATATATCTGGTAATGTAGGTAGTGATTCTATATTATTTATTATAGTAAGCATTCGCTTATCATTTAACTTTTCTTCAAGCGCAATAGCTTTTTTTATAATATCAACTACCTCCGAGTTTTTCCACGGTTTTAATATATAAAGCTTTATAAGGTTTTTATCGAGCAACCTGTATACTTGACCTTCATCCGTATACGCACTTAGCGCTATCCTAGGAATACTTGGGTAGTTTTTTTTCGCGTATTTAAATAACTCAACTCCATCTTTTATAGGCATACGCATATCAGATACTAAAATATCAATATCCTTTGTATCTAAAATAACTATTGCCTCATCAACTGATTTTGTAAAATAAATTTCAAAATCTTCTTCTAAAAAAGCCCTTTCTATCGATCTTAATATGTCTACTTCATCGTCTACAAAAAGTATTTTTTTATTTTCCATAATTACCACTTCCTTTATACATCAAATTTTTGTTTTATCGGTAGTTTAATAACAAATTCCGTCCCCTGACCTATTTGAGTATTTAAAATAATCTCACCCTTATGCTTATTTACAATAATGTCATGTGATATACTAAGTCCAAGCCCCGTTCCCTCACCAACATCTTTTGTGGTAAAAAACGGGTCAAATATACTACTTTTCATACTATCTGGAATCCCAGGACCATCATCTCGTATAGAACACATAATATTAATATTATCACTGTATATTTTGATGTATATATTCCCCTTCTCAGCCTTTCCCTGACCTTTTATTGCTTGTATTGCATTTACTATTATATTCAAAAATACTTGCCCTATTTGATTTCTAATACATTCCACATCTGGCAAGCCTTCTTGATATTCCTTGATAATATTTACATAATACTTTGATTCATTTTTTGCTATTATAAGCGTTTCATCCATTATTTGAGTTATGTCCTCAGCTTTTATTAAATCGATTTTATCTTGCCGTGCAAAATTTTTAAGAGATTGCACTATTTCAGTTACTCTGTCAAGCCCACTAAAAGACTCTTTGAATAACTCTCCTAAATCATTTACTATAAAATCATATTTCATATGTTTCTTTTGATCATCTATACTTTGAATTCTAGTTAAAATATCTTTATCTTCAACATTTCTTAAAAGTTCTTTTGAAAAATTCCCGTATTCTTCTGAAATACTTTTTAGATTTTCAGCATATTTCTTGAGTGTCTGTAGATTACTTTGAACGTATCCTACAGGATTATTTATTTCATGTGCAATACCTGCAGCAAGCTCACCTATCGCAATAAGCTTTTCTTTCTGTACTATAAAATATTGAGTATCTTTTATTTTAGTCTGATATTTACACTCTCTTATTGCAACTTTTATCCTAGAAACAAATTCAACCTCGTCTATAGGCTTATTTATATAGTCAGTTGCTCCACTCTCTAAACACTCTCTAAGTATCTTCTTGTCGTTTATAGATGTAAACATCAAAATCCTTATATTGTCATTAGCCTGATCACTTCTTATTTTTTTCAATACTTCTATTCCAGTCATCCCTGGCATTACAATATCAAGTATTATTATATTTATCGTATGTTTTCTAAGTGCTTCTAGAGCTACCATCCCATTTTCAGCAAAAACCATTTCAACATCTAGATTATACTTTTTTATAATACTCTCAGCAAAAGCCAAGTTAAGCTTTGTATCATCAACAATTAATATCTTCAACTCAATCATCCCCCTGCATATATTTTTATTACTTACTATTTTTTCACTTTTTCGTCATTTTGTCAAGTAAAATTTTTATTTTTTTATTTAAAGAACTTTAAATCTAACTTTACAATAAATTATAATGTTTTTATTGCATTGTGTCAAGCAAAAAAACAAATAAATAAACAAGCAAATTTCTTTGCTTGTTTTATAATCATCTATCTTTCGCTTTCTTCCCCAGATATATTTATTATATAACCATGTTCTATCGCTGCTTCTTGTATATCACTGTATGCCCAATAATATGATGAAACGTCTCTAAAGTAGACTCTTCCACTTTTAAGGGGCCCTCTATAATTTACTCTATTTAATATATTGACAACTTCTGCTCTTGTTATTGATTGAGTTATGTTCTTTGTTACTAGATCACTGTTTAATATTAGTTTTAGTCTATACAGTTGTTCAATTTCATTTGATGCCCAATAATTTTTGATTTCAGGAAAATTAAGTGTTAGTGTTTCTTTGCTTGCTACTTCCATCCTCTTTGCTATTATAGCTAAAAATTCAGCTTTAGTTATTGGTGCTTCTGGTCTAAATGTTCCATCTGCATATCCTGAAAATAATCCCACGTTTGTAGCAATCATAATCTCATTATATCCCCAACATTTCTCTGGTGTTACATCATTATATACACTATAACCATTATAATAATTGTCTCCCACATAATTTAAATCAAACAATCTTACTAATGCAACTGCTAATTCTTGTCTGGTTATTTTATTCTCTGGTCTAAATGTTCCATCTGGATAACCCTTCATATATAAATTGTGATAACCAGAAGCACTTTTTTCGTATATAAGATTTTTGACTTCTGATTCATCTTCTTCGTCACCATCTTGATTTAATCTAGCTACAATTTCTACTTCCTTTGTCCCTGATGCATCTTTGCATTTTAATACAATTTTAAATCTTCCCGTATCCCATGGATCAATTGTTTCTAAATTCCATGTTATTTTAGTAGTTGATTCATTGCCATCGTCTGCATCTACTACACTCATTGTTTTCGGAAATGTTACTACAATATCTACATCTTCTTGTTCTCTATTAGTGGCATTATAGTAATCTACATAATAAGTAATTTCTGTATTTTCCAAATACTTAACTTTATTATCTTTATTTTGTAATTCTACTCTTAATCCAGAAACCCTTGAATTAAAATCATTGTCACTGTCATCTTCTTCATCTTCTTCTATTACTTTAACTTTTATAGAGTCTTGCTTTGTAATACCATTCTCCTTGTAATTTGCCGTAATATCTACTGTTCCATCTTCATCTCCACTTTTTACTTTATAAGAACTTGTCACATATGCTATATCGTCATCATCTGATTCAAAATCACAATCTTCCGTTACATAATTTGTGCTACCATCTGTATAATATGCTTTTACCTTTAATGTATCCCCATATTCTCCAAAACCCTCGATTGTTTGTTTATCATCAGGTACTATTTCTATTTTTTCTAACTCAACATCTTCTTCCGGTATATTCTCATCCTCTGAGTCATCTATAACTTTAACATATATAGACTCATACGAAGATATACCATTTTCTGTATATTTCACTTCAATATTTGTATTTCCTTCTTGACTACCACTTCTTAACCTACCATTGCTAACGAAGGCTCTACTATCATTTTGGCTTGTATATATAGTATTAGAATTCGTTGTTACATCAGTTGGGGTACTATTGTCTGTATAATAAGCTGTTACTGTCACAGAACACCAATTTTTATCTAGACCATAGATTGTTTTCTCGGTAGGCGAAACTACTATTTTACTTAGTGATTTCGTTTGAGTCTGTATATTATCTATAACTTTAACACTTGCTGTAGTGGATTTTGTTATACCACCCTCAGTATATGAAATATCTATGATTACTGTTTTATCAGTATTTCCACTCTTTACATATTTATTCGATGTTATATCTGCTACATTATTATCCCTACTAACAAAATATGCTGAGTCAGTTACATCCTTTGGATCTCCACTTGAATATGTAGCCATCACCTTTAATCGTTGACCGGTTATTCCAAATCCAATTATTTCTTGATAATTTGGTGTTACATCTATTCTAGATAATGTTGCAGCTACATTATCTGTTTCGACTATTATTTTAATTTGAGTATCTCTTGTTATACCATTTTCAGTATATGATACTTTCATATCCGTAGAACCAGCTTTATTAGCGCTTTTAGGATACCCAGATGAACTTACGCTACTTACTATACTTTTATCATAGTTATAAAAATATAATGAATTATCTATTGTTTTAGTATCTCCATTTGAATATGTGGCTTTCACAGTTATTCTTTTTCCTACATTTCCAAACCCTTTTATTGTTTGATTATTACTGTCTATTAACTCTATTTTACTTAATTCTTTGTCATCACTAACATTCACTCTAACTGTATCAGATTTTTCTATCCCGTTTTCTTTATAGTATACAGTTATTCTAGCCGTCCCTTCTTCATCTCCACTTACAGGATATCCACTTGAATCCACATATTTAACCTTATCCTCATCATCTATTTCTACATCTACATCCGAATCTGAAAAAGATATTGTATCTTCTTCCCCATTTTCATACGTAGCTGTTATTTTTAACTTGTTACCTTTTTTATTAAATCCATCAATATATTGATTATCTGGTGTTACCTCTATACTTTCTAACTCATCCTGAGCTTCCTCACATATTATTTTCACTTGAGTATAATACCACCAAATCCCCGTACTAGGGGTTTTTACTGTATATTGTCCATTTTGAGACCAAAGTCCCATATAATTTGTCCTTGTATTATAATCACTAGACACAGAACTCCAAGAACCATTGGTATCAGCGCGTACACATAAATATGCATTATATGTTCCTGTAGTATCAAATGGATAATATATTGACTCAGGTGCTTTTTGAGCTTTAGATACACTTGTTGATCTTCCATCACGAAATAATTGAAAATCCCATTGAACTATAGTTTCATAGTCAGTATGACATACTGACCTAGAATTATCACATTTAAATTCTAATTTTTCTCCCTTATCTACGTATATAACTGGTATACTCGAAGTACTATTTCCATCATTTGATGTTACCAGTAATGAACCATTATCATTATAAATTTTTAACCTCGCTATAGGCTTTGTAAGCCCGTTCGCTGGCATGTTCCTATAATCACTCTCTGCATATACATTATCAGATAATGTAATCATAGAAATTAATATCATCAGTAACATTCCAATTACCATCTTAAACCTAAATACCTGTTTGTTTTTAATCTTTTCCATACTTTCCCTCCTAGTATCGTGTATATTTGTTTAAAATTTTTAAACCCTTCAATAGTTTACCATATTTTTACACATTCGTCAAGCTATTTTGTTATATTTTTTTACATTTTTCACTTTGCAGATAAATTTCCAGTCGCAACAAGTGTTGCAATCTTCGCATGGTAGTAAGTCAGTCCACCTTGTATATAAACTGTATACGGCGGTCTTATAGGGGCATCTGCGCTTAGTTCTATAGACGAGCCTTGTACAAATGTGCCTGCTGCCATTATAACCGGGTTTTCATAGCCTGGCATATCCCATGGTTGTGGCATAGCGTGGCTATCTATTGGTGATGCTTTTTGTATTCCTTGACAAAACTTAATAACATTTTCAGCTGTTTTCATATGTATTTGTTGTACTATGTCTGTTCGCCGTTCCTCTGGCTTTGGGCTAACTTCAAAACCTAGTGACTCCATTAGAGCAGATGTAAATATAGCACCTTTTAAGCTAGCTGCTACAATCTGTGGTGCCATAAATAACCCTTGTAAAAACTTTTGATTTAACCCCAGACTTGCTCCTACCTCTTTGCCAAGCCCCGCACAAGTAAGCCTATATGCTGAATTTTCCACGTATTCGTTTCTACCAGCTATATACCCACCTATAGGTGCTAGCCCTCCACCTGGGTTTTTAATAAGCGACCCAACTACCATATCAGCTCCAACCTCAGATGGTTCTAAATAATCTACAAATTCACCATAGCAATTATCGACCAAACATATAATATCTTCTTTTATACCTTTGATATATTTTATCAAATCTCCTATTTGTTTAATAGAAAAAGATGGCCTGATACTATACCCTCTCGAACGTTGTATTTCTACTAATTTTGTTTTATAATTTATAGCTTTCTTTATATTTTCATAGTCAAAATTATTATCAGGTAGCAAATCCACCTGCCTATACGTAACCCCATATTCTGCAAGCGATCCCCTAGCACCATTCGTACCTATTATAGAATCAAGTGTATCATAAGGCTTTCCTGCAGGACAAAGCATCTCATCCCCCGGCTTCAGATTACCCGAAAGTGCAACTGCTAACGCATGAGTGCCGCATACCATTTGCGAACGCATAAGTGCTGATTCGGTTTTGAATACATCCGCATAAACTCTTTCGACAATATCACGCCCCGCATCGTTATACCCATATCCTGTAGTACTTACAAAGTGAGTTTCGCTTACTCTATTTTTTTGGAAAGCCTTCAGCACTTTGTATTGATTATATTCTACTATTTTTTCAACTTCCATAAATTTCTTTTGTAACGTACTTTCAACTTTATCGGCTAAATCAATTAAATCTTGACTAATATTAAATTCCGACTTTAGCATTTCATTTAACATTTTATTCATTCGTGACACATCCTCTCTATCCCTGTATAAAGCAACACATCTTTTCTTTCTACTGCTAATTCTTCCATTTTTTTCGTAAACCCGCTTTTGCTAAAAAAAATGTAATATGTGTTATTGTAATTTTTTAGCTCCGCCACGTTATCAACCTTTTGTTGAAGGTCAAAAAATAAATTCACATCTATTTTTTTGTTAGTGTACTTACATTCACCTACTAATAGGTTTTCTTTATCATATGCAACTATATCTATCTCTATATTTTTTCCCCAATACGATCCTATCTTTGCAAATCTAAATGGTAATTTATTTTTAGAGTTTTCATCCCATAAAACTTCCCTCGCCACATCTTCATATACATAGCTTGTATGATTTTCGATAAGGCTATTTTTTATCTTATCTAAGACATAGTCTACATTCCCTATTTCAAGTTCCCCTTTATTAGCAAAAACAAACCTAAACCAAAAACCTATAAATTTATCCTTTATAAAATACAGACCTTTTCTACTTTTTTCTGGCTGTGTTTCTGTTACAGGAATCCTTTTTTCCAATACATCTAGGTCTATAAGTATTTTTAAATACGGACTTATTTTTGATGAATTCATTTCTAATATATTTGAGATATCACTTATTTTATGGCTTCCATTTGCGATTACTTTCAAAATAGAAAAATAATTTCCCACTTCATTTACTTCTTTATCCATCAAAAATACAGGCTCGTCATACAAAAAGCTACCCTTACTTAAGATGTTTTTTGTTATACTTTCATATAAATCTTCATTTTCTCTTATTTGCTCTATATATTTAGGCACTCCGCCTGTTATAGAATAAAAATTTATAAGCTTTTCTATATCATTAGAGTTATAGAAGCTTATCGTTTCTCTGAATTTTAATGGTTTTAAATTCACTTGCCCTGTTCTTCTTCCATAAAGAGGACTCGAATAGGATAGTGTTTCTCTTATCATCATACTTATATACGATCCACAAATTATTAACATTATATTTTCATTTTTTAGCTTTTCATCCCAGATTCTTTGAATTATAGAAGAAAATGCAGCGTTTGAGCTTACTAAATACTGAAACTCGTCTATTACTATTATCTTTTTTTCTTCTTTATTATATTTGATGATTATATCAAATATATCATCCCACTTATCAAACTTAGCATTTTTTAAGTAATCCTGCTTAGTTAATGTTGCTACTTTTTCTATGAAACCTTTTCTGTTTTCATTTTCAATTTCCTCTGATGCTAGAAAGTATAGACTTTCTCTATTCTTTATAAATTCTTTCAATAATGTAGTTTTACCTACTCTTCTTCTTCCATACACCACAATAAAAGAGCTTCTACTTTTATTGTACTCTTCCTCTAAAATTCTTAATTCCTCTTCTCTTCCCAAAAACATATTATTCACCCTCTATATAATTCAAATTAGTATAATCTAGATTATACTAATTAAAGTTAGCATTGTCAAGTGCCTTTATACTGTTTTTCTATTGTTTTATATAACACTCCTTACATTTAATTTCGTGATTTTTTAGTGATTTGGCATATAATATATTTCTATTTATAATCTTTTGTTTTAATGCTGTGTCTATAATCTCACGTCCTTTTCCATCTCTTCCACTATTCTACGCACATCAAATCCTAACCTACCCACATCTATCCAAATCGCATTTGTTTGATGCCTATACCACGTTAGTTGTCTTTTAGCAAAATTTCTCGTATTTTGTTTTATAGTTTCAAGCATCTTACCATATGATATATTTCCTTTTAGATACTCAACAACTTCTTTATATCCAATCCCCTGCATTGAAGTTAAATTTTCTGTATACCCCATATTTAAAAGTTTTTTAACTTCATCTACAAGCCCGTCTTTAATCATTATATCTACCCTTTTGTTTATTCTTTCGTAGAGTAGCTCCCTATCCATATCTAGTACAAAATATTTTGTATTATATTTATCTTTTTTGTCTTTTTCCTCTTGATTATGCTTTGAAATAGTTTGACCTGTTAACTTATGATATTCTATTGCTCGGATTACTCTCTTTAGGTTATTTGGATGTATTACATTTGCTGATGTCCCATCGATTTGTTTTAGTTTATCATGCACATATCCATTACCATACATTGTAGCTTCATTCTCTAGCTTACTTCGTAGTTCATAATCAGCCTTCACTTTTTCAAATGAAACATCTTTTATCACGCTTTGAACATAAAAACCAGTCCCACCAACTATCATGGGAATTTTCTCTTTTGTATATATTTCTTTGATATATTTCACAGCTTTTTGTTTAAAAACAGCTATACTAAATTCATAAGATGGGTCAAGCTCATCAATCATGTAATGCTTGATCCCCTGCATCTCTTCTTTTGATACCTTAGCACTACCAATATCCATATATTTATACACTTGTATGCTATCAGCCGATATTATCTCAGCATCTATTCGTTTGGCTAGCTCCACTGATACTGCGGTTTTGCCGCTTGCTGTGGGTCCTCCTATAACGATTAGCTTTTTTTTATCCATAACATCACCCGCTTACCCTTGTTACTTCTCGCACACCTCTAATATTATTTAGTTTCCTCATAAGTGTGTCAAGCTCTTTTTTACCTTGTACTTCGACAGTTATACTTATATATGCCTCTTTAGAAGAAAGTGCTTTTGCACTTACTTGTTTGAGTGAGATTTTCATATCTGTTGCAACCTTAGATACGTCAAATAAAAATCCCTCCCGTTCTCCACCAATTATAAGTAAATCTGTTAAGTAAAGATTATCTGACTTATCCTGCATTGAATCCCATTCCGATTCTATTAGTTTGTTTTTCTCGATACTTGATAAATTTAATATATTTTTGCAATCGGTTCTATGAATAGAAATACCTCTTCCTTTAGTTATGTAACCTACTATCTCGTCACCTGGAACAGGGCTACAACACTTAGAGAATTTAACCGCCAAATCCTCTACTCCTTTTACTATAATTCCATTTTGACTCTTTTTAGTTACATTCTTTTTAACTGCATGCTGATTTTTCTCTATAAGCTCCTCCACTGTAAGTGTCTTTTCATTTACCTTTGCATATTCGTCATATAATCTGTTCAGTACATAGCTTTCTTTCAAATCCCCATGCCCTATCAGTGCATACACCATTTCCCACTTTTGTAATCCAAACTTTCTTACCAGCATATCCATCCATTCTGGCTTTAATAATTTACTTAGTTCTATACCTTTTCTTTTTGCTGCATCTTCTAGTAGTACTTTACCTTTTTCTATATTTTCTTGTTTAAATTCTGTTTTAAACCATTGATTTATTTTGCTTTTCGTTTGTGAAGATTTCGCTATGTTTAGCCAGTCCCTGCTAGGTCCTCGTGAATTTTGAGATGTCAGGATATCTACTCTATCTCCTATTTTTAGTACGTAATCTAATGTAACAATTCTATCATTTACTTTTGCTCCTACCATTCTATTTCCTACTGCAGTATGTATATGATAAGCAAGATCTATAGGCGTAGAACCTTGTGGCAGATTGATTACATCACCTTTAGGCGTAAAAACGAAAACCCCCTCATTAAACATACCAAGGTCGACCTTAAGATTTTTCATAAATTCATTGCTATCCGACATATCCTTTTGCCACTCAAGAATTTCACGTAACCATGCTAATTTCTGTTGTAATCCATCTCCGTCCTTTTTATTTGCATTACCTTCTTTATACTTCCAATGTGCTGCAATACCGTATTCTGATGTCCTGTGCATATCCCATGTTCTTATCTGTATTTCAAAAGGTTGTCCATCAGGTCCTATAACTGTAGTATGTAATGATTGATACATATTAGGCTTTGGCATCGCTATATAATCTTTAAATTTATTAGGAATAGGTTTATACATTTCATGTACAATACCCAAAACTCCATAGCAATCCTTAACAGTATCTACCATAGCTCTTAATGCAAACAAATCATATATTTCGTCAATACTTTTATTCTTTTTTTTCATTTTTTTATATATACTATAAAAATGCTTTGCTCTTCCTTGAATATCTACTTTTATCCCTTCATCTGATATCCTTTTTTCTAATTCTTTTGTTATATTTTTTACAAATCGTGTACGTTCTTCTTTTTTAGACTTTATCTGATCAACTAAATTATAATATTCCTCTAGATATAAATATCTAAACGCCAAGTCCTCTAGCTCAATCTTAATTTTTGAAATACCTAATCTATTAGCAAGTACCGCATAAATATCAAGGGTTTCTTGTGCCTTTTGTTTTTGCTTATACTCAGGCATATGCTTTAATGTACGCATGTTATGTAGTCTATCAGCTAGCTTTATAAATATAACCCTTATATCCTTAGCCATAGCCATAAACATCCGCCTATAATTTTCCGCTTGAATATCCTCCTTGCTATGTTCTTTTTTCTGTTCCGTACTTTTAAGATAGTCAATATTAGTAAGCTTTGTAACCCCTATTACAAGGTCTGCTATTTCCTCATTAAAAAGTTTCTTAATCTCATCATAAGTATATGTAGTATCTTCAACTACATCATGCAAAATAGCAGCTATTATTGACTCTAAATCAAGCTCCAAATCAGCAAGTATAATGGCAGTTTCTAGGGGATGTATAATATAAGGCTCCCCTGATTTTCTAAGCTGATTCTTATGTGCATTATAAGCAACCTCATATGCTTTCTCTAACATGGTGAAGTCACCAAAATCATGATACTTCACCACTTTATCCATTAGTCTTTCAAACAAAATATTTGGCATAATCCCAACTCCGTTCTCTCTATATTCTACTATGACTGTCCATTTAAATAATCCTTCAATTTCTTACTTCTGCTTGGATGCCTTAGTTTTCTTAATGCCTTGGCTTCTATTTGCCTTATTCTTTCACGAGTTACTTCGAACTGCTTTCCTACTTCCTCTAAAGTACGTGCCTTTCCATCATCTAAACCAAATCTTAGTCTTAACACTTTCTCTTCTCTTTCTGTAAGCGTATTTAAAACATCTCCTAACTGATCCCTTAGCATAGAAAACGATGTTGACTTTTCGGGAACTGGTATATTTTCGTCTTGAATAAAATCACCTAAATGGCTATCTTCTTCTTCACCAATAGGAGTCTCTAGTGATACTGGCTCTTGAGACATTTTCATTATCTCTAGCACTTTATCAACTGGCATCCCCATTTCTTTAGCTATTTCCTCTGTACGTGGCTCTCTGCTTAGTTCTTGCATCAATCTTCTAGAAACACGGATCAGCTTATTTATGGTCTCTACCATATGTACTGGTATTCTTATCGTTCTAGCTTGATCAGCTATAGCTCTAGTAATTGATTGCCTTATCCACCAAGTGGCATAAGTACTGAATTTATATCCTTTTGTATAGTCGAATTTTTCCGCAGCTTTAATAAGTCCGAGATTGCCTTCTTGTATTAGATCTAGAAACATCATGCCACGACCAACATATTTTTTAGCAATACTTACAACAAGTCGAAGATTTGACTCTACAAGTTTTCGTTTCGCATAATCATCATCTAGCTCAATCCTCTTTGCTAGCTCTAGCTCCTCATCCATTGAAAGTAATGCCACTTTACCTATCTCTTTTAAATACATTCTAACTGGATCATCAGGCTTTATACCATCATAAATATTTCCCGTATTCTCAATGTTCTCAATATTTTCAATATTCTCAATATTTTCAATGTTTTCAATATTTTCAACATCTATACCATCAATAATCTCATCATCTAATAAACTTTCAATGTCCATTTCTATATCTGGAGCATTTTCAATCACGATAATTCCGCTCTTCTCTAGTTGGTCATATACCTTTTCTATTTGCTCTACACCTAAATCAAATTTACTTAGCTTATCCATCAAATGGTTATATTCAATAACCCCATTATTTTTCTTACCATAATCAATCAATGCTGTAACTTTAGACATCAATTCTACTTCTAACATTCTTTCTTCTTCCTCGATGTCATTCTCCGCAAAATCAATGTCATCTTCTAGTAAATCTAATTCATCATCAATTAAAAAATCATCATCTTCCCTTAATTTTTCTTTCATGTATACCCCTCCAGTATGTTCGATTTACAGTGCATAGAGCACAATCTTTAGTCATTTTACTTTATTTGTTTCTTTACTTGTAGCTTTTTACTCAACCATCCTGCGAGTTCCCGTTCTAAATTATCTTTTTCTAAGCTATCACAATCTTTTATTTTATTTGTTATACCTTCTATTTTAGAATCAATAATTTTGTTACTAATAACTTTTAGCTGTTCCTTTAAGATTTTATCGTGCTCTTTTTCTGAAAAAAGTTCTATTTCACTGATTATATTATTTACTTTTTTCTGCTCTTCTAAATCTGGAAAATAATTTATTAATTGAGCCTCTTCAACCTTTTTGGATATAATATACATATTTTTAATCCTTTTTAAAATGCTTTTATGCAAATCTACTAAAAAAACTTCGTCACCTATTAAATCTATAGCTTGGTCAAAAAACTCTTTGCCACTTATCATAAATGATAGTAAAATCCGCTCTCGTTTTTTATATATTTCTGACACAGTTTGTTCTCCAATTTTTTCTACTTTTTGAATTTGTTTTTTAGACGTTTTTAAACTTACCTTGTTTTTAATCGCTTGCTCACTTACAATTTTATTATCTACCCCAAACTCTTCCGAAATTTTTTGCATATACATTTGCTTTTCAAGTTCATTATCTATCTCATTTGCATACTCTATCATTTTTCTAACTGCTTTTAATCTTTCTTCATGTTTATCTGTATTAAACTGCTTTTTTACAATTTTCATTTGAAAGTCAGTATAATCCATAGAATTTTGAACCAAGGAGCCAAATGCTTCTACTCCAAAATTATTAATATACTCATCAGGGTCCTTAGCATCAGTTACTTGCAATATTTTTACAGTTATACCTGCCGCCTTTAATATCGGTATAGCTCTGAGAATTGCCATAGTGCCTGCATTATCACTATCATATATTAGTATAGCATCCGTCACATATCGGCGAATGAGTAATGCCT
>MGOW01000080.1:151-5527 GCA_001797255.1 Clostridiales bacterium GWE2_32_10 | reverse complement strand
TATAAAAATACAAAAACAAGATACGGGATATATGGTAGTGTTTGATTTTAGGAAAGAGAAGAAGGAGTATAAGAAAGAATGGATAGAGGTAGAGGGTAGGAAAGTTTTTGAAGTAATAGTATAGAAAAACGAGATTGCTTCGTTTCTCGCAACGACAAACCTTATATTTTCAACATTTTATAACCTCTGAACTATAATCAAATAAAACTTTGACCGTGAAGAATATTCGAAATTTATTTGATTTTTGATATAATTTGTGTTATAATATCAAAATACATGAAATACAGTACATTGGAGGTGTTTGTGTGAGAAAAATACTAATGATATGTGTGTTACTAATCTTATTATCATTAACTATTTATATTGGTATTGTATCTGTAGAGTCTGCTAAATATATCCTGAGTACTCATCATGGGTTTGCTTTTGACACGGAATATACAATAACAAGTAAAATAATAGGATTATTATTTGTCGTTGTTTATGTGATATCGATAGTTATTGCTGACATACTAATATTTAAAAAAATTAAAAAGATAAAAAGCAGAGCTGATTTACATGATATGAGTTTAGTAATATTAATCGTTGGTTATATTGTTATCATTTTATTTTTAGATAAAATTTTTTATTATATTGACTCTTTGTATTTGCATGAAGTACCTCACCGTAATGTTAGTATGAATATAGACCGTTATAATGGTGGTATAAATTTAGACAGAAAAAAATAAATTTGTTTTTTATAAAAAAATAACACGGAGGTGTTCGCATGTTTGTTGATAAAGCGAAGATATATATGAAAGCAGGAAATGGTGGTAATGGGTTCGTTTCGTTTAGAAGGGAAAAATATGTTCCGAATGGTGGACCAGATGGTGGAGATGGTGGTAAAGGTGGGGATATAATCCTGAGAACTGATACTGGTATGAATACTTTGGTTGATTATAAATACAAAAAACACTTTAGAGCCGAAAATGGCGAAGGTGGGAGTAAGAGAAATTGTCATGGTAAAAATGCTAATGACCTTGTTATGATAGTGCCTGTAGGTACTGTAGTAAAGGAAGCAGAGTCAGGCAAGGTAATAGTAGACATGAACGAAGAGCATAATGAATATGTTATACTAAAAGGTGGCAAAGGTGGGCTAGGTAATCAGCATTTTGCTACTTCTAGTAGACAAGCACCTAGATATGCTGAAAGAGGACAAGAAGGAAAAGAAATTTGGGTTGTACTTGAGTTAAAAACTATAGCTGATGTTGGGCTGGTTGGGTTTCCTAATGCAGGTAAATCAACACTTCTTTCAGTTGTAACAAATGCAAATCCAAAAATAGGAAATTATCAGTTTACGACACTCACTCCAAACCTAGGAATGGTAACACTAAAATCGGGCAAAAGCTTTCTAATGGCTGATATACCAGGACTTATAGAAGATGCACATAAAGGTGCTGGACTTGGATTTGAGTTTTTAAGGCATATTGAACGTACAAAGGTACTTATACATGTAGTTGATGCTGCCGGAACAGAGGGTAGAAATCCACTTGTTGATATAGAAAAGATAAATAACGAGCTAGCATCATACAGTGAGAAGTTGGCACAAAAGCCGCAGGTAATAGCAGCTAATAAAATAGATGTAATCTTAGAAGGTGATGATATAGTAGAAAGAATAAAAGAAGAATACGAACCAAATACTAGAGTATTCCCTATATCAGCAGTTGCACATAAAGGACTAGATGAGTTATTTAACGCTGTAGCAACAATGCTTGAGAATTCTGAATTTGAAACTATTGAATTTGAGCAGGAATATTTTATAGAAGATGAAGAAGAAAACTACAGCAAATTCACAGTAACAAAGATTGCCGATGACTATTATTTAGTGGAGGGTAGGGGAGTAGAAAAAATGATAGGCTACACCAACATAGAAACAGAGCAAGGGCTAGATTTTGTACAAAAATTTGTAAAAGAACACGGAATAATCGATGAACTAAAACGCCAAGGTATGAAAGAAGGCGATACAGTGAAAATATATGATATGGAATTCGAATATATGGAGTAGGGGTCACACCTTGTGTCGACCCGCACAATATTGGAGGTAAACATGCAAAATATAACATATAATTTTGAAAACCTAAAACAGAAGCTACACAAAAACTATACTGAAGGTAAAACGACAGAAGAAGTAGCAATTGTAGAGGAAAGATTTACACATACACTTGGAGTGGTAGAAACAGCTGAAAAGCTTGCAAGGATGTACGGTGCAGATGTAGAGAAAGCAAGAGTGGCAGCATTATTACATGACTGTGCCAAGTTTTATAAATACAATGATTTTGTAAACAAATATGGTATTAAAATAGATGAAGAAATACTACAATATCCTAAAATAATTCATAGCTTTATAGGAGCATATATAGCAAAGCTTGAATATGGCATAAATGATGAAGACATACTAAATGCAATCAAATACCACACAGTTGCCAAGCCAGAAATGACCTTGCTAGAGGAAGTAATCTATATTGCAGACCAAATAGAACCAAATAGAGGGGATTATATAAATGAGATTAGAAATATAATAGATAGTGCAATATCGTTACATGAAAATAATCAAATATTAAAAGTAGGCAAAAAATCCTTAGATATAGCGTTGATTGAAATATTACGTGCAAAAATAAGAAGAGTAAAAGAACGCGATGAACATGTTTATTTTTTAACAGAAAAAGCATATGAATGGTATATTAAAAAAGCGCTATAGCGCTTTTTTAATATTTCGTCTTTCGATTTTTAATCTTTATTTTAAATTTAAATATCTTAGCTAAAATTAGTAGTAGGGCAAGTATTAAAACAAGTATTATGCTCCCTTTAAATATAAATACTATAAGCATAAATATTAGCCCCATTAATCCTATAAAAAAACCATCCTTAAAATCAAGAATTGATTTCTTTACTGCCACCGTTTTATCAGCAAATAACTCGGTATATGCAATTACTTTATTGTCATAATAATATTTTACAGTTCCTAGCTTTTCACCCGCGGATATACTTTTATCAAGCTTGCTCGGAAGATTGTATTCTGCTTTTATATCAGTTGTAGCTGAATCAATAGGTACAACAAAAGTAAGTTCTTTAGAAGTTCTAGCATCTATGTTATCTTTAACATTAATACCTTCAAAAACAGGTATTTTTTTAGTTGATTGTTTTTCTTTAAGCAAGGTTACAAGCTTATAGTTATTAAATGCATAATCTAAAGTATTAATAGCATCTAGATAAAAATCTTTCGAATCTGATTTTAAAATGACAGATACTAGCTGCATACCATCCTTTTCGGCAAAGGTAACTAATGTATGTCCAGCAGCAATAGTATAACCAGTTTTTCCACCTAGACAATAATCATAATGGAACTTAGTATTTTGAAACATTTTATGTTCATTTGCGATTATACGCTCTGTATTTTTATTAGTAGCAGGAATTGTATAAAGCTTTGTGCTTATAATCTCCCTAAAAGTAGAACTTTTAAAAGCATCGGCAGATATAAGTGCCATGTCATAAGCCGTAGTATAGTGATTATCATTAGGAAGTCCATTTGTATTTGTAAAATGAGTATCTTTACAACCTAAAGATCTCGCTTCTGTATTCATTAAATTAACAAATTTGTCAATAGATCCACTTGTTTTTTCGGCTAATCCATTTGCTATTTCATTTGCCGATTTTAAAAGTAAGCCATAAAGAGAATTTGCTACAGTAAGCTGTTCTTCAGAAACCACCCATAGATGGCTGCTATTTCGTTCTATTGAATTTACTGCTGTATCAGAATATGTAATCACATCGTCAAGCTTGTTATGTTCTATTGCTAGCATAGCTGTCATTACTTTTGTTATACTAGCTGGAAAATGCTTTTCGTAAATATTTTTTTCATATAAAATCTGGTTTGTATTTATACAATAAACAATAGATGCCTCAGCAGAAATTGTAGGTATATTATTCTCAGCATGAGAAACACTAATATTGACTAATAAAATAAAATTTATAATTAAACATATATATAATCTGTGTATTTTTAACATTTACTTATCCCCCAAAAATTAATTTTAATTTAATAATTAAAACCACCTTTTTTATTATAGTAGAAAAAAAAGAAAAATGCAAGGTTATTAGTGAAAAAAAATAAATTTAAGGAGTGATATTATGAATAGCAAAGAATTTAGAGAGGTAAGCGAAGAATTTCAAAGTGCTGATATAGACGGTAAAATCAAAATATATACAACAGCTGAAGGATTAACTCAAAATCAATATAAACAATTATTAAAACATTTTCCAATAGAACATTTAGATAAACTAGAAGAAGCCTTAATGTAATAAAAAAGCAACCTACTTTGTAAGTTGCTTTTTTGATGTTTCTATTAATTGCTTTAGACCTTGTTCATCGTTTACAGCCATGTCAGCAAGAACTTTTCTATTTATTTCGATACCAGCTAATTTTAGACCATGCATAAACTTACTGTATGACATATCAGCTTCACGAGTCGCTGCATTGATTCTTACTATCCACAGTGATCTATATTCACGTTTCTTTTGTTTTCTTCCTGAGAAAGCATTATCTAAAGCTTTCATAACAGCTTCCTTAGCAACTCTTACTTGTTTAGATCTTGCACCCCAATAACCTTTAGCTTGTTTCAATATTTTTTTATGTCTTTTCTTAGCATTAACTGCCGCCTTAATTCTAGGCATATATACTCACTCCCTTTTATCAATTCACAGTGCACAAAGCACAATTTTTATTTTCTCTCATATTTATATATTACGCATAAGGTAACATTTTCCTAACTGTGTGCTGTTGAGTTATATCAACAAGAGAGCCTTGTCTTAGTCCTCTTTTTCTTTTTGAAGATTTCTTAGTTAGAATATGATTTTTATTTGCTTTATTTCTTTTAAAAGCACCTGTACCAGTTTTTGTAAACCTTTTAGCAGCACTTTTAGAAGTCTTTAATTTCGGCATAAACAGTCCTCCTTCAACATAGTAATATGTATATTTATAAAAACAGAATAATCTGAACTTATCTAAATAAATTATTTCTTAGGTTCTATATTCACGACTAAGCTAGAGCCTTCTACAGTAGGTGATTTGCTAGTAGTCCCATATTCAGAAATGCCTTCTAAGAAGGTATTAAGAATCTTTTCACCAATTTGCTTATATATAACCTCACGACCCTTGAATTGAATAGAAACCTTAAGCTTGTACTCATCCTTTAAAAATTTAATCGCATGATTAATTTTGATTTGAACGTCATGCTTATCAATACTAGGTGACATTCTAATCTCCTTTACAACAACAACCTTTTGTTTCTTTCTTGACTCTTTTTCTTTTTTCAGCAATTCAAACTTATACTTACCATAGTC
>MGOW01000080.1:0-131 GCA_001797255.1 Clostridiales bacterium GWE2_32_10 | reverse complement strand
GTTGAGCACCAGGAGAAATAGCTATCAGGTCAAGCTCAGATTCCTCGGCCTTTTGCAAAGCTTCCTTAAAGGAAACTACTCCAAGTTGTTCGCCATCCTTATCAATAAGTCTAACTTCTTTGGCTTTGATT
>MGOW01000079.1:281-9792 GCA_001797255.1 Clostridiales bacterium GWE2_32_10 | reverse complement strand
CATAAATTTTGGGGGTAAAATAAAAATGGCACTGGCTATAAAATAAATAAAAAAGGAGCCTCGGACTTTCCGAGAAGGCTCCTAAAATAAAACGGAGGTGATTTTTTTGAATAAACATATAGGAAAACAAACAACACAATTTTTAAATCCACCTGTAATTGTAGCATCTTCATCTATAGTAGGACCAAGAGAAGGGGAAGGTCCACTTGCTACTTATTTTGATACAATAATAGAGGATGAGCTTTTTGGAGAAAACACATGGGAAAAGGCAGAGAGTAAACTAATAGAGAAAGCAGTGGAAAAAGTTATTGAAAAATCGAACAAAACCATTGATGATATAAAATATATAGTATGCGGGGATTTATTAAATCAAATTACCGCGAGCACATTTGGTATAAGAAATTTCAAAATACCTTTTTTAGGAGTGTATGGTGCATGCTCTACTATGGCGGAAAGTTTAATTGTCGCTTCTATGATAGTAGAGGGCGGATTTGCAGACTATATTATTGCATCTACATCAAGTCACTTCTGTTGCGCAGAAAAGCAGTTTAGGTCGCCTCTAGAGTTAGGTGGGCAAAGACCGCTTACAGCAACATGGACTGTAACTGGAAGTGGAGCATTATTAGTAGCAGAATCAGGTGATGGGCCAAAAATAACATTTGCTACAACTGGAAAAATAGTAGATTTTAATGTAAAGGATGCAATGAATATGGGGGCTGTAATGGCACCAGCAGCAGCAGATACAATAATAAATCATTTTATAGATACCGAAAGAGATGAAAATTATTATGATTTAATTGTAACAGGTGACTTAGGTAAGGTAGGAAAAGATCTTTTACTAGATATACTAAAACAATACAATTATGATATATCAAATAAATATATGGATTGTGGAATAGAAATATATGAACCAGAGAAGCAAGATACCAATTCTGGAGGGAGTGGATGTGGCTGTGCAGCAGTAACGCTTGCTGGATATATACTAGATGAAATGAAGAATGGTAAATGGAAAAAAGTGCTATTTATAGCAACTGGAGCTATGCTCAGTACTGTATCCGTACAGCAGGGCGAATCAATACCGGGAATAGCACATGCGGTGGCGATAGAGAATTAGAGGATGGTGAGAATATATGGAATATGTGAGTGCGTTTATAGTTGGAGGGATAATTTGTGTGATAGGTCAGATATTATTAGATAAAACAAATTTAATGCCTGCTAGAATATTGGTTTTGTTTGTAACACTAGGTGTAATACTTACAGCAATAGGTTTATATGAGCCTATAGTAAACTTTGGTGGAGCTGGGGCTACGGTGCCGCTGACGGGGTTTGGGTATGCATTAGCTAAGGGGGTTATAAATGAAGTAAATAATGAAGGATTTATAGGAGTTCTTACAGGTGGACTAAAAGCGACAGCGGCGGGCATAAGTGCGGTTATAGTTTTTGGATATATAATGGCACTTATATTTAACCCAAAAGCAAAAGCATAACAAAAAGCTAGACAAGTTTGTCTAGCTTCAAAATTTTATTGTTTTTTTTCATTTTTTAAATCATGCAAAAATAAAATTTAGTTAGCTTTTTCTTCAGTAACTGTTGTGTCTGAAGCAGCTTTATCAGAATCGGTTGTATCTTCAGTTGTAGTAGTAGCTTTATCTGAAGTAGTTTCTGTACTGTCTGTAGTTTCATCAGCAGTTTCATCAGTAGTTACAGGAGCTTCAGTTGTTGTACTAACTTCTGGAGCTCTATCTGTTTCTGGAGCATTTGTACTAGCAGAGCATCCGAATAATACAGATACTGAAAATACAGCAGCAAGTGTCATAACTATTAACTTTTTCACTTAACACACCTCCCTATATAGTAAATTCTCTATGAATAATATCATATAATTGTGTGTTTGTAAATACTATATAACAAAAAAATTTTTTTTTTTAAAAACACTTGCATTTTATGGAAAGGTGTGGTAAAATAATTAGCATGTGACATAAGAGTGATGAAGCGAGAGGTTGCCACTATAAAGTGGGTTTTCACGCAGAATGATGTCCAGTTCAAGAAACGGGCGACAAGGTCACTGTACAATAGTGTTTGATATAAAAAATAAACGTAAAATTATTTTTTAACATATATATGACACACACGGGAGAGTGTACAGGACATCTAAGTCGTATAAAATTATTTTAGTACGAAAAGGAGGTCTTTTTTTATGGCAAATCAGAAAATCAGAATTAATTTGAAGGCGTATGATCATAAATTAATTGATCAATCGGCTCAAAAGATAATTGCAACTGCTAAAAAGACAGGTGCACAAGTAATTGGTCCAATACCATTACCTACAAAGAAAGAAATAATAACAATTCTTAGAGCGGTTCACAAATATAAAGATTCTAGAGAACAGTTCGAAATGAGAACACATAAAAGGTTGATAGATATATTAGGTCCATCACAACAAACTGTAGATGCACTAATGAATCTTGAGTTGCCAGCTGGTGTGGATATAAAAGTAGATGTAAAATAAGATATGAGAAAACGTGCATCGATGCAATATGTATGTGCACTTGAATCAAAGGAGGGAAATTATGAAAAAAGCAATAATTGCTAAAAAGTTGGGTATGACTCAAATATTTACTAAAGAAGGAATGCAGATACCTGTAACTGTATTAGAAGCGGGTCCATGTACTGTAACACAAATAAAAACAGAAGAAAAAGATGGTTATAGTGCAGTTCAAGTTGGATTTGGAAATGTTAAAGCATCCAAAGTAACAAAACCTTTAAAAGGACATTTTGAAAAAGTAGGTATCGGGGCAGAAGATTTCAAAAAGCATTTAAAAGAATTTAAATTAGATAACCCTACAGAATACCATGTAGGATCAGAAATTAAAGTTGATGCATTTAGTGAAGGTGATATTGTTGATGTAACTGGAACTTCAAAAGGTAAGGGATTCCAAGGTTCTATAAAAAGACATAATCAACATAGAGGACCAATGACTCATGGTTCAAAATCTCATAGAGTATCTGGTTCAATGGGTGCTTGCTCAACTCCAAGTAGAGTTAGAAAAGGTAAAAAGCTACCAGGACACATGGGAAATGTTACAATAACTGTTCAAGCACTTGAAGTAGTCAAGGTTTATGCTGAGAAGAATGTAATGTTAATAAAGGGTTCAATACCAGGACCGGTAAATGCTATAGTATCAATAAAAGAGACAGTAAAATAAGGAGGGAGAAACGATGGTAAAAGCAGCGGTTTATAATACAAATGCTGAAGTGATAGGCGAAATAGAGCTTAACGAAGATATATTTGGCGTAGATGTAAACGAAAGTATAGTTCATGAAGTTGTAGTAAATCAACTTGCAAACTTAAGACAAGGAACAAAAAGCACCCTAACTCGTGCAGAAGTTAGAGGTGGAGGTAAAAAGCCATGGAGACAAAAGGGAACAGGCAGAGCAAGACAAGGTTCTATACGTTCACCACAATGGAAAGGTGGAGGTATAGTATTTGCACCAAAACCAAGAGATTTTTCATATACACTAAACAAAAAAGAAAAAAGATTAGCACTTAAGTCAGCACTAACATCAAGGTTATTACAAAATAAATTGATAGTAATATCTGAAATAAAAATGGATAACATAAGAACAAAAGAAATGCAAATTATGTTAGATAAATTTAAAGTAAGTAAAGCTTTGTTAGTATTAGATAATGGTGATGATAAGACTTGCAAAAATGTAATCTTGTCAGCTAGAAATATACCTGGAATCAAAACATCAGGAATAAATACTTTAAATGTTTATGACATAATGAAATATGATAATTTCATAGTAACAAGACAAGCGATAGAAAAGATACAGGAGGTGTATGTATAATGCCGGATTTGAAATATTATGATGTTATACTAAGGCCTGTAATAACAGAAGCTTCTATGAGAAACATGAGTGTAGAGGTTAGTAAAATTAAAAAACAGTTAGTTGAGGAAAATGGAAAAAAAGTTTTAAAACCAATAAGAGATAAAGCCGGGAAAGCTCAAAGAGAAACAGTAGAAATAAGAAAATATACTTTCCTCGTTAATCCAGTTTCAACTAAGACTCAAGTAAAAGAAGCAGTTGAGAAAATGTTTACTGGAGTTAAAGTAAAATCAGTAACGACCTCTACAAAAGATGGAAAGACAAAAAGAAGAGGGAAAACAATAGGCAAGACAAGCAAAAAAAAGAAAGCAATAGTAACATTAACACAGGATAGCAAAGATATAGAGTTATTTGCGAAATAAAATTAACAAAAAGGGAGGAAAAGACCGTGGGTGTTAAAAAATATAATCCATATACGCCATCAAGAAGACATATGACAGTTTCGGATTTTGAGGAAATAACAAAAACAACTCCAGAAAAGTCATTACTTGCGACAATTAAGAAAAATTCAGGAAGAAATGCGCAAGGAAAAATAACTGTTAGACATAAAGGTGGAGCACAAACAAGAAAATATAGAATTATAGATTTCAAAAGAAATAAAGACAGTATACCAGCAAAAGTAGCAAGTATTGAATACGATCCAAATCGTACAGCAAATATTGCATTGCTAACATATGTTGATGGAGAAAAAAGATACATCATAGCTCCAAAAGGATTAAAAGTTGGAGATATATTAATGAATGGTGAAACTGCAGAAATTAAGGTAGGAAATTGTTTGCCACTAACTAATATACCAGTGGGTACTAAGATACATAATATAGAAATGATACCTGGTAAAGGTGCGCAAATGGTTCGTGCTGCTGGTATGGAAGCACAGCTTATGGCAAAGGATGAAAAATATGCTACTATAAAATTGCCATCGAATGAAATGAGACTTGTACCGATAGGTTGCAGAGCAACTGTTGGTCAGGTAGGAAACATAGAACAAGAATTGATTACGATAGGTAAAGCAGGTAGAAGTAGACATAAAGGTATAAGACCTACAGTTCGTGGTTCGGTTATGAATCCTTGTGATCACCCTCATGGTGGTGGAGAAGGTAAATCACCAATTGGTAGAAAAGCACCTGTAACACCTTGGGGTAAACCGGCACTAGGACTTAAGACTAGAAAGAAAACCAAAGCTTCAAATAAATACATTGTAAGGAAAAGAAATCAAAAATAATAGGGAGGTAGAGCCATGGCTAGATCTTTAAGTAAAGGACCTTATGCAGATCCGAGATTGCTTAAGAAGATAGAAGTAATGAATGATAAAGATGAAAAAAAGGTACTAAAAACATGGGCAAGAGGATCAACTATATTTCCACAAATGATTGGTCACACACTGGCAGTACATGATGGAAGAAAACATGTTCCTGTATATATAACAGAAGATATGGTAGGGCATAAATTAGGAGAATTTGCTTTAACTAGAACATATAGAGGACACGGAAAGAACAAAGCAACTGATAAAAGATCATCAGTTAGAAAATAAGATAGGAGGAATTTGTAAATGGCTAAAGGACATAGATCTCAGATTAAAAGAGAACGAAATGAACTAGAAAGACAAAGCAGAAAACCTACAGCCCATGCTAGATATGTTAGAATATCACCTGTAAAAGCTAAATATCTATTAGACCTTATAAGAGGCAAGGATGTAGAGCAGGCATTAGGGATACTAATATACACTACGAATAAAGCATCAAAGGTTGTGGAGAAAACTGTAAGATCTGCAATGGCAAACGCTGAAAACAACAAAGGAATGGATGTAGCTAAATTATACATTGAAACAGCTATAGCAAATCAAGGACCAAAAATGAAAAAAATTAAACCAAGAGGTAAAGGAAGCGCAGATAGAATAGAAAAGAAAACGAGCCATATAACTATTGCTCTAAATAGTAGATAGGAGGTAAAGCATGGGACAAAAAGTAAATCCACATGGATTAAGAGTTGGCATTAATAAAGATTGGAGTTCAACATGGTATGCAGAAAAAGATTTTGCTAATCTTTTACTAGAAGATAATAAAATAAGAAAATTTATTAAAACTAATTATTATCAAACGGGGATATCAGATATAAAAATTGAAAGAACTTCAAAAAGAGTTAAAGTAATAATAAAATCATCAAGACCAGGTGTTTTAATAGGTAAAAAAGGCACAGGAGTAGATAAACTACAAAGTGATATACAAAAGTTATCAAAAAATAAAGTATTTGTAGATATCTTAGAAGTAAAGAAGCCAGAAAGAAATTCACAGCTTGTAGCAGAAAAAATAGCAAGTGAGCTAGAGAACCGTGTATCTTTCCGTAAGGCTATGAAGCAGGCTATGCAAAGAGCACTTAAAGCGGGAGTAAAAGGTATCAAAACTTCTGTTTCAGGAAGACTTGGCGGAGCAGAAATGGCAAGAACTGAACATTATCATGAAGGAACTATACCTTTGCAAACGCTTAGAGCAGACATAGATTATGGTTTTGCAGAAGCAAACACAACATATGGTAAGCTTGGTGTTAAGGTATGGGTGTATAATGGAGAAATACTGCCAGTAAAGAGCAAACAAACTGAGGAGGTGTCTAGCAATGTTGATGCCTAAAAGAACAAAAAGACGTACTCAGTTTAGGGGAAGACTTACAGGAGTTGCAATGAGAGGTAATACAATAACACATGGTGAATATGCAATAGCAACTACAGAACCCTACTGGATAACATCTAATCAAATAGAAGCAGCCCGTGTTGCTATGACAAGATATATGAAGCGTGATGGTAAGGTTTGGGTTAAAATATTCCCAGCTAAACCAGTATCTAAAAAACCTGCTGAAGTTCGTATGGGTAGTGGAAAAGGCGCACTTGAGCATTGGGTAGCACCCGTAAAGCCAGGAAGGATTTTATTTGAGATCAAAGGGGTGCCTGAAAAGATAGCAAGAGAAGCATTAAGACTTGCAATGCATAAATTACCTGTGAAATGTAAAATTATTTCAAACGTAGAACAGGAAGGTGAAGCAAATGAAAACAAGTAAGTACAGAGAAGAATTAAAATCTAAAACAAATATTGAATTAAATACAGAACTTGTAAATTTAAAGAAAGAATTATTTAATCTAAGATTTCAAAATGCTACAAATCAATTACAGAATACAGGAAGAATTAAAGAAGTAAAGAGAAATATAGCCAGAGTGCAAACTATACTAACTGAACAAGCTATTATAAGTGAGTAATTGTAAAAAGGAGGTATTTATAGTGATTGAAAGAAATTATAGAAAGACAAGGATAGGAGTAGTAACTAGTGATAAAATGGATAAAACAATAGTTGTAGCCGTTGTAAACAATGTTAAGCATCCTTTATACGGGAAAATAGTAAAAAGAACGTACAAATTAAAAGCACATGATGAGAATAACGAATGTGCAATCGGAGACAAAGTAAAAGTAATGGAGACAAGACCACTTTCTAAAGAAAAGAGATGGAGACTTGTACAGGTTATGGAAAAAGCGAAATAGTGAAGGAGGGAATTGTTTATGGTTATGCAAGAAACTAGGTTAAAGGTAGCTGATAATACTGGTGCAAAAGAATTACTATGTATCAGAGTTTTAGGCGGATCTAGAAGAAGATTTGGGAATATTGGTGATATAATAGTAGCTACTGTTAAAGAGGCAACACCAGGCGGCGTTGTTAAGAAAGGTAATGTTGTAAAAGCTGTTATTGTAAGAACTGTAAAGGGACTTGGAAGAAGTGACGGTTCATTTATAAAGTTCGATGAAAATGCGGCAGTTATAATAAAAGATGATTTAACTCCAAGAGGTACTCGTATATTTGGGCCAATAGCAAGAGAAATAAAAGAGAAGAAATTTACAAAAATAGCATCACTAGCACCAGAAGTTTTATAAGAAGGAGGGAAATGAACATGGCTTTAGCTAAACTTAAAAAAGGCGATAAGGTTGTTGTTATTGCTGGTAAGGGTAAAGGTACAAAGAGCGAAGTATTAGGTATAGATATAAAAAGTAAACGTATTGTTGTTAAAGGCGTAAACATGATTAAAAAACATCAGAAGCCTAATGCACAGACAAAGCAAGGTGGAATTATTTCAAGAGAAAGCGCTATAGATATATCTAATGTTATGTTGCTACATAATGGAAAACCAACTAGAGTTGGCATAAAAGTAGTAAGGGATGAAAAAACAGGCAAAATAGAGAAAAATAGAGTTGCAAAGAAAACAGGAGAAATAATAGACTGACTTATGAAAGGAGGTAAAAAAAGTGGAAAGATTGAAGGATGTATATAATAAGGTTATAATTCCTGAAATGATGAAGAAGTTTAATTATAAAAATAAAATGGCTGTTCCAAAAATAGAAAAGGTTATAATTAACATAGGATTAGGGGAAGCTAAAGAAAATCAAAAAATTATAGAATTTGCTGTAGCGGATCTTAAGAAAATATCAGGACAACAGCCAGTTGTTACAAAAGCAAAAAAAGCAATAGCAGGATTTAAAATACGTGAAGGGTTAGCTATAGGATGTAAGGTAACGTTAAGAAATAAAAATATGTATAGTTTTATGGAAAGACTTATAAATTTTGCATTACCTAGAGTTAGAGACTTTCAAGGCGTTAATCCTAACTCATTTGACGGAAGAGGAAATTTTTCTTTGGGAATAAAGGAACAATTGATATTTCCAGAAATAGATTTTGATAAAACAGATAAGGTAAGAGGTATGAATATAGTATTTGTTACTACAGCTGAAAGCGATGAGGAAGCGAGAGAATTATTAAGTCTGTTTGGAATGCCATTCAGAAAAAAATAAAGGAGGCTTAAAGATGGCTAAAAAATCTTTAAAATTAAAGCAAAGTAGAAATCAAAAATTTTCTACAAGAGAATATACAAGATGTACAATATGTGGAAGACCTCATTCAGTACTTAAAAAATTTGGGATATGCCGCATATGCTTTAGAGATTTAGCATATAAAGGAGAAATTCCAGGTGTTAAAAAAGCCAGCTGGTAATAGAAAGGAGGATTAAAATTATGCAAATGTCAGATCCAATTGCAGATATGCTAACAAGAATAAGAAATGCGAACACAGCTAAACATAATACAGTAGATGTGCCAGCATCAAAAATAAAGAAATCAATCGCTGATATATTAATTAACGAAGGATATATAAAAGGTTATGAAATGGTAGGCGAAGGTGTAAAAAATACAATAAAAATAACATTAAAATATGGAAAAAATAAAAATGAAAAAGTTATAACTGGTCTTAAGAGAATATCTAAACCAGGACTAAGAGTATACGCTTCAAACGAAGAACTACCTAAGGTTTTAGGGGGACTAGGAATAGCAATCCTTTCTACTAACAAAGGTATAATAACAGATAAAGAAGCAAGGAAAGAAAATGTAGGTGGAGAAGTATTAGCTTACGTATGGTAAACCAAACAACAAAAAACAAGAAGACGTCCGCTAGATAGGGATTGTGAATTATTGTAAAGGAGTGTATAGAATGTCACGTATAGGTAAAAAACCGATAGTGTTGCCTAAGGGAGTGGAAGTTAAGATAGCTACTGGTAATGAAGTTACTGTTAAAGGAGCAAAAGGAACATTAACAA
>MGOW01000079.1:0-224 GCA_001797255.1 Clostridiales bacterium GWE2_32_10 | reverse complement strand
TTTAACAAGAACTCTTCTTTTTAATATGGTAGAGGGAGTTACAAATGGATATACAAAAGAACTTGAAATAAACGGTGTTGGATATAGGGCAGCAAAACAAGGTAATAAATTAGTATTATCTTTAGGATATTCACACCCAATAGAGTTAGAAGATCCAGAAGGGATAGTAACAGAAGTTCCTGAGCAAACAAAAATAATAGTAAAAGGTATAGACAAACAACAGG
>MGOW01000078.1:20295-36765 GCA_001797255.1 Clostridiales bacterium GWE2_32_10 | reverse complement strand
AAGATAGATGTTGTGTTAGAAAAATTTCAACTACTTATGAAGCAAGAGTATAGAAAACAAGATGAAAAATTTTATGAAAAACAAGCACGTTTGTTGTTTTTATGTTTTATTAGACCGATAATAAATGGAACGGGGTTTTACTACGTGGAGCCACAAACACGACAAGACAATAGAATGGACGTCGTTATAACGTATAACAAAAAGCAATACATTATAGAACTAAAAATTTGGCATGGCAAAGTAAAGGAACAAAAAGGGCTAGACCAGGTTGTTAGGTATCTAGATTCACAAAATGAGAATACAGGATATCTAGTATTGTTTAGTTTTAACAAGAAAAAAGGATATACGAGAGAATGGATAGAATTAGAGGGGAAGAGGATTTTTGAGGTTGTGGTGTGATTGAAATTAAGTAAATTTTAAAGCTTTAATCAATCTGATTAGAGTTGTTTTTTATATTGTTATACCTAAGTTAAAAGAGAGATTGCTTCGTTCCTCGCAACGACAAGGCGAATATTTGTAGTGGTGCATAAGGTCTAGATAGGTAGTCCTAAGTATTAATAAAATAAAAATATTTAATATATATATTGAATTATGGTAAAAAGTTTTGTATAATGAAATATAAGGAAAAAAGCTAAGACTAAATTTCTATTTAAGGGGGATACATATGTTAACGGCTACTACATTAGAATTTATTAGGAGAATAATATTTTCGGCGTTTTTGGGGGCTTTAGTAGGGATTGAGAGGGAAAAGAATAATCGACCAGCAGGGATAAGGACTTATTTGCTGGTTACAACAGGCTCTTGCGTTGCAATGATTATAGGTATATACACTGCACAGGGGACAAATGTTGACCCGACTAGAATAGGTGCCCAAGTCATAAGTGGTATAGGTTTTTTGGGTGCTGGTACGATATTAAAATATGGTGATAACATAGTAGGGTTAACAACAGCTGCGGGACTTTGGGTTATGGCGTGTATAGGACTTGCAGCTGGAGCTGGAATGTATGAAATCAGCTTGATTACTACAGTAATTATATTTTTAGTTCTAAAATATGTTCCTTATATCGAGAGACGCTTTTTCTACAGGAGAGTTTTATTTCACGTATCAATAAAAATACCTGATGATGATAATCCTATGGAGTTTATAACAAATCTTATAAAAGAACATGAATTAGAAATAAAAGCTATCGATGTAAATATGGACAAGCATAAAAATAAGATAATAACATTAAGCTTGCTTGCAAATAGCGATGTTGTAAAGGTAGAGTTTTTAGAAAAGATACAAAAAATTGTAAGTTTAGAGAGTGTAAAGTATAGTTAGTTATAGTGAAAGGATGAGACTTTTTATGAATAAGATTTTACTTATTGATGGGAATAGCATTTTAAATAGGGCATTTTATGCTATACCGCTTTTATCAAATAGAGAGGGAATGTATACAAATGCGATATATGGATTTATGAATATATTGATGAAGCTCCTAGAGGAAGAAAAAACAGATTGTATAGGAGTTGCTTTTGATTTAAAAAAGCCTACCTTTAGGCATGAGCATTATTCAGAGTATAAGGGAACAAGAAAGGCTATGCCTGAGGAGTTGGGGATGCAAATGCCTGTAATTAAAGAACTTTTAACTAAAATGAATATTAGTATTTTTGAGCTTGAAGGCTATGAGGCAGATGATATACTAGGAACCCTTGCAATACGACATGAAAAGTTGGGTGATGAAGTATGTCTAGTATCTGGGGATAGGGACATGCTTCAAGTGGCAACAGATAAGATAAAAATACGTATACCTAAGACTATTAAAGGCAAAACAGAGATAGAAGATTATTATGAGAAAGATGTATTTGATAAATATAAAGTAACGCCTAAGGAATTTATAGATGTAAAAGCACTTATGGGGGACGCATCAGATAATATTCCGGGAGTGCCTGGAATAGGAGAAAAAACCGCTATCAAGCTGATAAGCGAGTATAAGTCAGTAGAAAATATATTAGAGTCTTTAGATGAGCTAAAACCAAAAGGCGTAGCTGAAAAAATAAAAGAAAACAAAGAAATGGCAGTTATGAGTAAATTTTTAGCTACTATTTGTCTTGATGTTCCAATAAAAAATGATGTATGTAAAGCTTCAAAGTTAATAAACGAGGATAGTCTTAATATGCTAAAAACTTTAGAGTTCAGGTCAATAATAGAGAAGCTATCTAAAACTCAACCAGAAATGTTAAATAAAAAAGAAGATAGCAACAGCAAGGCTGAGTTTATCGAAACAGCAAATGATTTTGATAATATTGTAGTGGTTATAAAAAGGCAAAAAAAGTTTGCTTTTAAAATAATAGAAGAAGAAAACAAAATATTTGGGATAGCGATATGCTTTGGGGAAGATAAATGTTATTTAATAAAGCCTAATGAACAAATTATATCTACATTAAATGAAATCCTAGAAGATAGTAACATACTAAAAATAGGTCATAATCTTAAAAAGGATATAAAAGTTTTAAAAAAACACGGTTTGGGTAAGGTAAATAATTTTGAAGATTTGATGATTATTCATTATGTCATAAATCCTACAAGAGAAAAATATGATTATAATGATATAGCTAGTGAGTTTCTAAGTGAGTATGTGGACTCACGGGAAGAGATGCTAGGGAAGGGAAAGGCTAAACAAAGCATATTTAATACTGATATAGAAGTTATTAGTAAGTATATCTGTGATTATATGACAACCCTAATCAGAGCGAGTAAAGTTATACAAGAAAGAATAAATGAGGGGAGTTTCAGGAAGCTGCTAGATGATATAGAGTATCCTCTAATAAGGGTATTAGCCGACATGGAATCTGTAGGAATAAAGGTAAATAGTGAATATTTAAAGGAATACTCAAATAAAATTAATAAAATGGTTGACAATTTAGAGCAAAGAATATATGAATGTGCAGATACTAAATTTAATATAAATTCACCCAAACAATTGGGAGAGGTTTTATTTGAAAAGTTAAAACTAACAAGTACAAAAAAAACAAAAACAGGTTACTCTACTAATTCAGAGGTGCTCGAAAAACTAAAAGATAAGCATGAGATTATATCGGATATAATAGAATACAGACATATGACTAAACTGAAGTCTACCTATGCTGACGGTCTTGTCAACTATATAGATGAAGCTGACGGAAAGATACATACAACCTTTAATCAAACAGTCACAGCAACAGGAAGACTAAGCAGCACGGAACCTAATCTTCAGAATATACCTATAAGGCTTGAAATAGGGAAAGAAATAAGAAAAATATTTGTTCCGATAAGTGATGAATATATATTTATGGATGCGGATTATTCGCAAATAGAACTCAGACTTCTCGCACATATTTCAGGTGATGAAACACTAATAAATGCATATAAAGAAGGGCAGGACATACATAGATTAACGGCTTCACAGGTTTTGGGTATACCATTTGATGAGGTTACAAAGGAACAAAGAAGCAATGCAAAGGCTGTAAATTTTGGGATAGTATATGGAATAAGTGCATTCAGCCTAAGTCAAGATATAGGAGTGACACCAAAGGAAGCGGAAAAATACATAAAAAATTACTTTGAAAAATATCCTAAGGTTAAAGTATATTTAGATGAAGTAGTAACGAAGGCAAAGGAGACAGGATATGTAGAAACTATGTTCGGAAGAAAACGTGAAATACCAGAGCTTAAAGCTTCTAATTTTATGCAAAGGTCATTTGGGGAAAGAATAGCAATGAATACACCTCTTCAAGGAACAGCTGCCGATATAATAAAAATAGCAATGATAAAGATACATAGTGAACTAGAAATGAAAAACATGAAATCTAGGATATTACTTCAGGTTCATGATGAATTATTGGTAGAGGCTTATAAAAACGAATTAGATGAAGTGAAGGAGATTGTAAAAAGCAATATGGAAGGTGCCGCGGAGTTGCTGGTGCCGCTTGAAGTAGATATAAATGTGGGTGGAAATTGGTTGGAAGTGCATTAGACTCACCCCTAACCCCTCTCTAGAAGAGAGGGGGACATAGGACGCGAGCGTCCGGTATTGTATAGATTTTACAGCACTAAGATATAAAGCTCCCCTCTCTTTTAGAGAGGGGCTGGGGGTGAGTACAGGTATGAAAAAGAAGAAACGAATTAAGCAAAAATTTAAACGAATCTTCAAACTAATACTAACTTTAATCATATTAATAGGTATATTTATAAATATACTGTATTTTTTGTACCCTATGAAGTATAAAGATGAGGTTTTGAAATATGCTAATGAATATGAGGTGTCACCATATCTAATATATGCGATAATAAAGACAGAAAGTAATTTTGATAGCAATGCTAGATCGCATAAGGATGCTTTAGGACTTATGCAGATAAGAGATATTACAGGAGAATGGCTTGCAAAAAGATTGGATATTCACCAATATACTACTGATAAATTACATAATGCCGATATAAATATAAGAATGGGGAGTTGGTATATAAAAAGCTTATTAGAAAAATATAAGGATTTAGACACTGCGCTTGCCGCATATAATGCAGGTAGTGGAAATATGGATAAATGGCTTCAAAATAATGAATACAGTGATGACGGTATAAAAATAAAGAAAATTCCATTTACTGAAACTAGGAAATATGTAGAAAAAGTTAAAATAAATAGGACTTTATATGAAATTTTATATTGACAATTGAGTAATAAAATAGTAAAATTAGATAATTATTAGGGGTGTGTTAGAAATATGGGAGGAATAAATTTGAGGATGATAAAATTATTTAGATATATAGTAGCATTTGCAATACTTCCTTTGATTTTGGTAGGTTGTGGTGGCGATAATGCGATAGAACAGAACAAAGAAAACTCTGACAAACAGGTAAGCTCTTCCAAAATAGCTGGGGAGTTAGTTATAGCAACGAGGATACCTAAGACATTTAATCCATTATTAAATACTGATTCTGATATAGATCAGGTACTCAAATTAGTATACGATACATTAGTAGACATTAACGATGAGATAAAACCAGTGAAGAGTATAGCAGAAAGCTGGCAGGTAAATGATATAGGAACATCAGTAAACATAAAGCTCCGAAATGATGTGTTTTGGCATGATGGACAAAATTTGACAACAGAAGATGTAATATATTCACTAGATACTTTAAGAAATGCGCAAGAGTCTTTATATAAAAAAAATGTAAAAAATATTTTATCGTATGAGGTAGTTGATAAATATAATCTAAAAATAGTTTATAATAAGCCAGCAGGTGATATACCGTATACGTTATATTTTCCTATAATTCCGAAGCATTATTATGATGTTAAAACTGAGGTTACGGAACCTCTAGGAAGTGGAAAGTATAAATTTATAAGCTATGAACCTTCAAAACAAATTAAACTAGAGTTAAATGAAAAATATTTTAAAAAGGCGGGCAATATAAAAAATATAGTAATAAAGATAATACAAGATAAAACAGTAGAAGAAGAAGCTTTTAAACAAAATCAAATAGATTTTATATATACAGATAAGCTAAATATGCAAAAATATGCAAAAGATAAGAAATCAAATCAATTTGAATGCGAAACTCTTTATTATGATTTTCTAGGTTTTAATCTTAGAAATAACTACTTAAATGATAAAAGAGTTAGACAAGCAATGGCTTATATTATAGACAAAAAAAGCTTTTTGAATAAATACTATTTAGGTTTTGCGGATATTGCAGATACACCTATACATCCCAACTCGTGGTTATATTTAAAGGATATGACACGATATAGTTATGATAAGAGACGTGCTGAAAAACTTGTAAGAGAGGTACTAGGTGACAAACAAGAAAAGATAAATCTAAGAATACTTGTAAACGAAGAAAACTATCAAAGAGTAAATATAGCAAATTATTTAAAAAATGAATTAGACAGTATAGGGTTTAATACTACAATAGAAAAGTATAACATGCAGGATTATATGAAGAAAATAGATAATAGAGATTTTGATATACTACTTGGTGGGTGGAAACTTTCAAAATTTCCAGATCTTACATTCATGTTTAACTCTGGTGAATCAGACACAGGAAAAAACTATGGTGGTTATAAGGATGCACAAACAGATTTGCTTTTAGAAAAGGCCTTCATATCTTTCCAAGAGGAAGATATGAGAGTTGCATATAAAGAATTACAAAAGCGTATATATGACGAACTTCCATATATAAGCATAGCATTTAGAAAGAACATTGTCTATACAAATCCAAAGCTAAAAGGCGAACTAAAGCCTTTGGAATGGAATGTTTTTAACAATATAGAAAGCTGTAAAATAAATAGCAAATAGCAAAGCAAAAAACGGGGGGATGAAAATGAATAAAAAGTTAAAAGTTTTGTTTGTATCTTCGGAGGTTGATCCTTTTATAAAGACTGGTGGTTTAGCAGATGTTTCGGGTTCTTTACCGATAGCAATAGCAAATGAAGGACATGACATAAGGGTAGTATTACCAAAGTATAGTGCTATAAATGAGAAATTTACACAGAACATGAGGCATGTTATAAATTATACTGTAAATCTTGATTGGAGGGTTCAACCAGTAGATATATCTGAATATGAGCATAAAGATAATGAAAAGAACAAAGGTATTAAATGTTATTTTGTAGGTAATGATTATTATTTTAATAGAAACAATATTTACGGAGAATATGACGATGCAGAGAGGTTTGGATTTTTTGCTAGGGCAGTTCTTGAAATGTTACCTAAGTTAGATTTTGCTCCAGATGTTATTCACTGTAATGATTGGCAAACAGGAATTGTAAGTGTTTTTCTAAAAGATCAATATAAGTGTTATGATTTTTATAAAAATATGAAAAGTATTTTCTCAATACACAATCTAAGATATCAAGGTAATTTTCCGCCAGAAGTTTTAAATATAATAGGGTTAGATTATGGTTATAACAATGCTGATGCTTTAGAGTTTTATGGTGGGGTAAGTTACATGAAGGCAGGGATAAAGTATTCTGACGTAATAACAACTGTAAGCGAAACATATGCAAAGGAAATTCAAATGATTGAGTATGGATATGGAATGGATGGGCTTATTAGAAAAAGAAGTGACGTTCTATATGGAATAGTAAATGGTGTGGATTATGATAAAAATAATCCAGAAACAGATAAACTTATATATGCAAATTATAACAAAGATACTTTAGATGTAAAAAAATATAACAAAGAAAAATTACAAGAAGAACTAGGCTTACCAAAGAGAGATGTACCACTTATAGGTATTACATCAAGGCTTACAGAGCAGAAGGGTATAAGACTTATAGACGAGGCTATGGAAGAGTTATTAGGTCTTGATATACAGCTAGTTATTTTGGGAACAGGAGAATGGCATTTTGAAGAGATGGTTAGGTACATGCAATCAAGATGGCCAGAAAAGGTTGCTGTATACATTGGGTTTAATCTTGAAATAGCTCGAAAAATATTATCAGGTAGCGATATGTATCTAATGCCTTCACTATTTGAACCATGTGGTCTTACCCAATTATACAGCTATAAATTTGGAGCAGTACCTATTGTTAGAAAAACAGGAGGGCTTGCTGATACAGTAAGACAATATAACTTGCATGAGAAAACAGGAACAGGATTTGTTTTTGAAAATTATACCTCATGGGAAATGATGAATGCTATAAAATATGCACTAGATATATATTTAAATCACAAATATGATTGGATAGACTTGGTAAAAAGAAATATGGGTTTGGATTTTTCATGGACAAGCTCGGCAAAAAAATATATAGCATTGTATAAAAAGGTAATTAGTAAGTAAAAATTAATGATAGATAAAAAAATTAAGCAATATGCTTGATTTTTTTTATTTAGTTAGATATAATTATATAATAACGAATAAATAAAGATTAGCATACGGAGGTGTTCTAGCTTGGATAAGGAAAATAAGTCTGATTTAGTCTTTGGTTTGGATATAGGGACGAGGACAGTTGTAGGGGTTGTGGGGTATAAAAAAGATAAGGATTTTGAAATAATTGCTATGGAGATGGCAGATCATGATTCGAGGGCTATGGTGGATGGACAGATACATGATATAGCAGAGGTTGCTAATGTTGTAGGGCTTGTAAAGATGAGATTAGAGGCTAAGATAGGACAAGAACTAAAGGAGGTAGCTATAGCGGCTGCGGGTAGAAGCCTAAGGACATACTCTATAAGGGTAGAACATGAGTTAGATGCAAGAGTGATTACTAAAAAACATGTTAGGATGCTTGAAATAGATGGGGTTACCATTGCTGAGGATAAACTGAAGGTGGAATTAGAAGCTGATGATTTAGAGTATTTTTGTGTTGCGCATACGGTTGTAAATTATTATCTAGATGGGTATGTTATTGCTAATCTAGAAGGGCAGAAAGGTAAAAAAATAGCAGCAGAAGTCATTGCAACATTTTTACCAAAGTCTGTTGTTGATAGTCTTTATGCTGTTGTTAACAAAAAAGGACTAAGTGTAACTACTCTAACATTAGAACCTATAGCAGCTATAAATGTAGCTATACCAGAAAAGCTTAGGTTGCTTAATTTGTGTTTGCTTGATATAGGTGCAGGCACATCAGATATAGCAATAACAAAGGATGGAAGTATAACGGCTTATGGGATGATACCAGTTGCAGGAGATGAAATTACAGAACAAATAGTTCATAATTATCTTGTTGATTTTCAAACTGCAGAAAAAATAAAAATAGATTGCTCGAATGAAGAAAAAATAACATTTGCTGATATTTTAGGAACGATAATAACAGTAAAAAAAGATGAAGTAGTATCAGTTTTTGAATCAACCTTGTCAGAAATCGTAAGTAAAGTGGCTGCTAAAATAGTTGAATTAAATGGAGGAAAGGCTCCAAATGCAATATTTTGCGTAGGTGGTGGTGGACAAGTAGTAGGACTTATAGGTAAGCTTGCAAAAGAACTCGGATTACCAGAGGAAAGAGTTGCATTAAGGAGTAGTAATTTGATAGAAAATATAAAATATAAATCGGAATACATAGATGGAACAAATATGGTAACTCCGATAGGTATATGCATTACTGCTATACAGCAAAATGGCTATAATTTTATAGAGGTAAAGCTAAATGGGGAAACAATACGACTTCTAAATTTTCGTAGGCTTAGAGTACTTGATGCTGGAATTGTAAAAGAATTTAATCATGAAAATCTTATAGGAAGAAAAGGAAAAGACCTGAGATTTATACTAAATGACAAAGAAAATAAAATTAAAGGGGAAATAGGAGTACAAGCTGAAATAATATTGAATGGTAAGATGACGGACCTTGAAGCTTTCATAAAAGAGGACGATAATATAATTATAAAACCAGCTATTAAGGGGAAAAACGCGGAAGTTTTAATTTCTGAATTTTGTAAACAGCATAATATAAATCTTGAAAATAAAAGCGTACATGCAAATAATCAAATTGTTGATATTAACTATAGTATACAAGATGGCGATAATATATATATAGAGCCACATAATCAAGAAAATAAAAAAAATAAAAATATTATCGAAAAAAATTTTACAAAATCGAATGATAATGTTATAATTATACTTAATGATAAAAAAGTTGAATTACCTAATACAAAAGAACAATCTATATTTGTAGATTTGTTTAACTATATTGATGTTGATACTACAAATAAGAAGGGTAAACTGGATATGAAACTTAATGGAAATAAAGTAATGCTAACAGAACAAATAAAGGATGGAGATATAGCAGAAATAAAATGGATAGAAGAATTGTAAATTGTGCAATATGCACTGAATTGGGGGAAGAGTATGCAAAAGATTATTAGTTTTGAGAAGAAATATACAGTGGTGCATATGTTTTTTATACTTATTTTAAATGTAATATATAGTTTGTTTTTTCAATCGTTAACAAATTTTGATGATATGTTATTTATTGCAATAATTGGTAGCTGGATAGTGTTGCTTTTAAAAACTCTTATATTAGAAAATGAAAAGCTGATTAAAATAATAATAGAAAAAAAGCTATATAACCTACTAAAGTTAATAGAGTTGGTGATGGTAGCACTACTTATTGTTGGTGCTAGACAGTTTGATTTTGAGTTAAGTATTATTTATTTAGTTATAATAATTGAAGCTTATATAGCTAATGAGGAGCTAGAAGAGTCGATTTATAAATTGTTCTATATATTACCTTTTATAGTTATAAATATAATATATGAAGGGAACAATCTTTTGGAAACAGGTAAAATGTTATATTTTGTTTTTTATATAATGTTATTTCTAGCAGTTCAAAAAATTTTAGAATTAAATATAAAGGAAATAAAGCAAAAGTTCTATGAAAATAAATTGCTTATAAAAGAAAAAAATGATAAGAATGTTGAACTTATGAAAACGCAAGAATCATTACAAGAGCTTAATGAGAAACTTAAAGAGCAAAAATTGGAATTAGAGAAAGCAACAGAAAGGTTTAGGAGTAAAGCAGCAGAATTTTATGTACTAAAGGAAATAGGGGCTTTCTTAGAATCTTCGTTAGAAATAGAAAATCTGCTTGAACTTGTTATTGATGTATTAAGTGGGGTAATGGGAGTGGATATGTGCTGTACAGTTTTATACCCTCAAGGTGAGGAAGATAAAAAAGATATTTCGTTTCACATTAAGACTGTTTATGATAAAAAGACAACAAATCAGATTAGGCAAAAAATAGAATCAGGGGTTTTAGGGTTTTTGATGAATAATAGAGATATATATTTAGACAATGAGGTTACACAAAATAAAAATCTGTTTTTTGAAAATCGTGAGGTAGGTTCTTTTGCAGCAGTACCGCTTTATAAGGGAGATATAATTTATGGACTTGTTATATTAGAGCAGAGATATAAAAATTACTTTCATAAAAGTATAGTAGAGTTGTTAAAGTCAGTTGCGACTCAAATAGTATTAGCAATAGAGAATGCAAGGCTATATGAATCAGTAGAAGAGTTAGCGATAAAAGATCCACTAACTAAAGTATTTAACCGAGTGTATATGCAGAAGGTGTTTTTTCAAATGATAGAGGATGCGGATAAAACAAATAAGCCCATGTCTGTATCAATGTTTGATATAGATCATTTTAAACATGTAAATGACACATATGGACACTTATTTGGTGATAAAGTACTCAAAATGGTAGCCAAAATGGCACAGGCACATGTGACAAAATATAATGGAGTAGTTATAAGATATGGCGGGGAAGAATTCTTGGTACTGATGCCAAATAAAAATTCTGAGCAAGTATATGCAATACTGGAATCACTAAGAAAAGAAATAGAAAGTACAGAAGTTGCAGAAGGGGTAGTAAAGACTCATATAACTGTAAGCTTCGGTGTAACTACATACCCAGAGCTAGTAACAGATAAAGATCGAGTGATAAGATCAGCAGATAATGCGGTATATGTAGCAAAAGAAAGCGGAAGAAATAAGGTAGTAGTTGCAAACAGTGAAGCTTAATATATATGGTAAATGCATGAAATCTAAGTTTTGGTATAAAAGTTAATGTATGTCATTGCGAGAAGGTATTTTCGACGAAGCAATCTCTCTTTTTAGTATTAAGTCGTCTGTTCTAAGCTAAAAGGGGTGCTGTAGACTGTAACAAATTTGATTGAGTAAATATCGCATAATAAAGTGTCATCAGTGCCTATTGGTCTTAATAATATATAACTTGCACCTACACTTAACAATGTTCCGATTCTATCAACAAGTGGTCCAGTGGAGCCAACAAGAAATTCTACTCTTAGCATTTTACCTATTTGCGTCTTCAAAAATCCTGGTATATAGTAAATACCTTTAAGTATCTGAGGTGTTTGCTCTCTAGGTATAGGAGATGCTATAGGTAATTTTTGTTCTTGCGTAGGTAATGATTCGGATACGTGAACTCTGTTCATTACAGAAGTTGCAACAGCTTTCATTCCATTATCGCCTTCTCCACCGGCTTCACATTTAATTAATCTTGCAAATAATTCTCTTGCTGAGAATGCCATAAGATCACATTCATATCAATTAATTTTTGCATAATATAGTATATTAAGAGGAATCAAAAAAATGTAACTAAATTTATATAAATTTTTTCAGATGTGTCATTGCGAGGGACGAAGCAATCTCTCATTATAGTGAATAAATTAGCATTAAAAGTGAAATGTTAATATGGTAAAGTTATGAATAAAAGAATAGCCTATTATCTACTAAGAAAGGGATGAGCGGAAAAATGATTAATAAACTTAAGAGAATTTTGATAGGGAAACCGCTAAAAAATGAGGTTATAAAAAATGAAAAGTATAGTGTGTTCTGGGGGTTACCTATACTTGCTAGTGATGCTATATCATCTGTTGCATATGCTAGTCAAGAAATATTATTAGTACTTTATCCAGCAATAGGATACTTGGCTTTTACTCAAATGACATATATATCAGCTGCTATTATTGGACTTCTAGTAATACTTACACTATCATATAGGCAAACTATAGAAGAATATCCAAATGGCGGGGGAGCATATATAGTTGCAAAGGAAAATATAGGTACGTTTGCAGGGATAATAGCAGGGGCGGCACTTGCTATAGATTATGTACTTACAGTGGCAGTTAGTATTTCATCAGGAGTTGAGCAGATTGTATCTGCCTTTCCACAGATGAAAAGTATCACTATTTTGCTGTGTATTTTATTAGTACTTTTACTTGCAATAGGTAATCTTAGGGGGCTTAGAGAATCGGCAAGATTGTTTGGTATACCTGCGTATGCATTTATAATTGGTATGGTATGGCTTATTATAGCTGGTTTTATTAGGTATGTAAATGGCTATGTGCCGATAGAAGTATCTCCAAAAGCTATAGTTGAGCCGATAACTATTATACTTATACTCAGAGCGTTCTCAAATGGTTGTGCAGCAGTTACTGGTATAGAGGCTGTGAGTAATGCTGTACCAAACTTTAAGGAACCAGCTAGAAAAAATGCAAAAAAAGTAATGTTATTCTTAGCGATCATAATAGTTGTTCTTTTTGGTGGCACATCAATACTTGCAAATTTATATCATATAGTTCCTGGAGAAAAGGCAGTCATAATAAATCTAGCTGAGCAGATTTTTGGTAGAGATTTTATGTTTTACTATGTAACAGCTACTATATTTACTATACTTGTATTAGCAGCAAATACAGCATATTCAGGTTTTCCACTTCTTGTATCTATTATGGCAAGAGAAGGGTATTTACCAAGGCAGTTTGATATGAGAGGAGATAGATTAAATTACTCGAATGGAATAATAATATTGACACTTATATCTTCTTTACTTATAATCGGGTTTAATGCAAAGGTTACTTCTCTTATAGGGCTTTATGCTATTGGAGTTTTTATATCATTTACACTTTCACAAACAGGTATGTTTTTAAAATGGATAAGAAGTAAACAAAGTGGATGGGTGAATAAAGCGTGGATAAATGGCTTAGGAGCTATTACAACAGGGGTTGCTGTTATAGTTATAGCTATTTCAAAATTTGGTGAAGGTGCATGGCTTGTAGTGTTTTTGATACCGATATTTGTTGCTATTATGGTAAGAATAAAAAATCATTATACAGCTATAAATTTGCAATTAAAATGTTCTCATAGAGTGTTAAATAAAGTAAATAAAGTACATGAAAATTATGATAATATAGTTATAGTACCCGTACAAAGTATAAACAAAGCAAGCATTCAAGCATTAAGATACGCAAAAACAATATCTAGAAATGTTATAGCATTTCATGTGGCTACGGACGAAGAAGGTAAAGCTAAGATGGAAAAAATGTGGGCAGAGACTGATATAAACGTAAAATTAGAAATAAAATATTCACCATACAGAAAAATCGTAGAACCATTGCTTAAGTTTGTTAGGGCACAAGATTGTGATTATTCAAAGGGTGAGACTATAACGGTTATATTACCTCAATTTGTAGTTAATTCTTGGTGGCAATGGTTATTGCATAACCAAACGAGATTGTTTATAGAGAGAGAGTTACTAAAACAAAAACACTTGGTAGTAGCCACGATGCCTTTACAACTGAAGGGTGATGAGGTTATTTTAGAGCATAAGAAGAGGAAAAAATAAATAATATTTTTAAATTTTTCAAAATAAAAGTTTGAAAAATTAAATAAATATGTTATAATACTATCTGAGGGACAACAAAAACAGTTGTACATTTTGAATTTATCAGAGGAGGAAAATGATTATGTGGATGAATGGGAAAGTTAAAAAAATGATTGCGTGGATACTTGTAATAGCTATGATTCTTAGTGTTCTTGTAATGGCAACTAGCGTATTTGCAGCAGGTGAAACATTTGTGAGTGAAAAAAATGAAATGATGAGTTTCTCTATAGAGGAGGCAATGGCATATGCTAAGGAACATAACTATGATTTACTTAGTTCTCAATTAGATAAAGATAATATAGAGTTATCTAAAAAAATTACAGAGGATTTACAAGACACGTTGAAAGATACCTATTCTTTAACTAAAGGAGCAGGGGATAATTTTGATACATACAAAGTCAGAAATGGATATGCAGTTATGGCAACAAAAAGTGCTGAAAAAATGTTAGATGCTGCGAACACATTTAAACAAAAAACAACAGAAATGGCAGTATTATCAGCATATTATGCGTTATCAGAGGCTACAATGTTGCTAGAGCAAAAAAAAGATACTTTAAAACTAATAAATGATCAAGTAAAAGTATGTGAAGATAAACTAGCTTTGGGGAATGTATCAGAACTAGTATATAAAACCGCATCACTTGAAAAAATAGGAGCAGAGATGGCAGTAACTAGTGCTCAGGCTGATTATGATAAAGCATTAATGAGCTTTAATAAAATTTTGGCATTACCGCTAGACGGGAAAGTAACGCTTACTTCAAAGACTAGTTATGAACAATATACACTTCCGGATTACGATAAAAAGCTTGAGGAGAGAAAGTTAGAGGATCTAACATATGCACAGTTATTAAGTGATAAGGAACTAGTAGAGAAAGAACAAAGAATGGCACAAACGTATTATGGTGCACGCGCGCCAGAATATAAACAAGTTGTAAATAAGGCTAAGAAGAATGATATAAGTATAGAAAAGCAAAAAGCTGAAATAGAATATAGCTTGAAAGCAGATATAAAGAATATAGATGTCTTACAAAAAAGCATAAAAGCATCGCAAGCATCTATTGTGCTTTCAAATATAATACTAGATATTACGAAAGTAAAGAATTCTTTAGGAATGGCAACTGAACTAGATGTAATCTCAGCAGAACTAGATGTAGAGTCAGCACAAATAAAATATATCCAAGCAATACACGGATATAATACAGTGATTTTGATGTTTGAAAAAAATATAGTTGGATAAACACAACAAAAAGATCTACTCAATGTAGGTCTTTTTGTTGTATAAAAAAATATAAATTTATTAAAAAATTTTTTACCCTCGACTTGTTTTGGCAAAAAATGTAAATATTATATGTTATATGTATAGTATGTACAAGTAAAATTAATAAGTAACTAAATAGGAGGTGTTTTAATTGTTGGAGTTTGGTGAGAAATTTGAAATTCCTAAAAATGTTAAACAAATAGGAGGTGTTGATAACTTTTTAAAAGTGTATATTGAAGATTATGTATATACTTACTTAAAACAATACGCAATAAGTAATGAATCTAAAAACAAATATTGTATATTGGTAGGCAAGATACATAAAAACCAAATAGAAAAAATAATTGTGATAAAGGGGGTTATAAGATGCAATATCAAAGCTTCATCGGATGATACTAGTATTATACAAGAACGAATAAAATTGTTTATTGAGGAAGAAAGGAAAATTTACTATCCGGAACTTGAAATGGTAGGATGGATGCATGCCACAGATGAAGATTTAAAGAGAGTATTTGAACATGACAAGCTATTTCACAGGATAAACTTTAGTGGTAGCAACAAGATCTTATTTTTGATTAACTATGAAGAAGATAGTGAGGAACTATATTGTTTTAGAGATAACACGTTGGTAAAGGTACAAGGGTTTTATATATACTATGAAAAGAATAAACAAATGCAAAATTATATGCAAGATAACAAAATAGAATCAGATTTTCAAACTAAAAAGGTGTCTGATTATAAGAGTAGAACCATTATTACTACGAAGCCTAATCTAATAAAAAATGACAAAAGTCAAATTGCCTCTAAAATGGTATCAAACCTTGGTTTTGCAATGCTAATAATGTGTGTTATCATGGGATTTGGCATGATCAAGAGTTTAGAAAAAATAAATGATGTCGAGTCAAAGGTAACATTTTTAAATGAGGGCTATGTGATGTTACAAGAAAAGGTGAATAATCAAGAAGGCACTCAGGTAGTTGCTAATCCAGCTGATGAAGAAAAGCAGATTGCAAATGAACAAGAAAGTGCTCAAATTAGTACTACTTCTAACAATTCTCAGAACCAAAA
>MGOW01000078.1:9687-20260 GCA_001797255.1 Clostridiales bacterium GWE2_32_10 | reverse complement strand
ATCTGAATAAAATAAGTTTTTTGCATTATAATACTATAGATAATGCTAAAAAGATTATGAATGCAAATAATCTTTCTAGTCCTGATAAAATATATGTTGGACAAGAACTAATTATACCTACGGAGTAAAACAAATTTTAGATATAAGATGTGAGAGTGCTAGAAAGGCACGAAACTTATAAAAGGGGGATTTTTATGAATATTCAAGCTAAACAATTTAGTTTTAATGGTGTAGATGCTTTGACTGAAAAACAACTAGCAGAGCATTATAAAATATATACCAAATATGTAAATAAGACAAATGAGACGATGAACGCACTTTCGGGTCAATCGGATTTTGGACAACCAGATAACACATATAGTACGGTAAGGGGATTAAAAGTTGGTGAGGCGTATGCCTTTGATGCTGTAAAACTACATGAATATTACTTTGGAAATTTAAATAAACAAAATAGCAAATGTGAAGGAAAGGTTTTAGATATGATAAACAGTCAATTTGGCAGCTATGCTAATTTTGAAAAAAAATTTAAAGATGTAGCTCATAGTGTTAGAGGATGGGCAGTGCTATCATATGATAAAACGCTAAAAAATCTTCATATATGTGGCTTAGATGCACATGATAAAGGAGTTATTGTTGACTCGACACCTTTGATGGTTGTTGATGTGTACGAGCATGCTTACTTTATGGATTATGGTCAAGATACAACAACATATATAAATAAAGTTATGATGAATGTCGACTGGAAGGTAGCCAATGATAGGCTATCCAAAGTGGTTGCAACTGAGGCTGCATTTGTGTAGATGAGGTAGGATGTGGAAAATAGCCAAGATGGCTATTTTTTATTGTTTAAAATATGAAAAGGTGAATTACAAAGGTTGCACTTACTTTTATAATTCACTACATTGGTTTGTGTGGGAAAAAATTTGGAAAACGTATTGAGAAAAACAAATATGAATGGTATAATATAGTATGAGAAGTTAATTGAGAGGGGGGAGATTTATGGCAGATAGTGATTATAAGCCACCTTATAGTATAACCGATAAAACTATAAGTCTTATTTCTGATATAACTGAAATATTAACTGAAATTACAATAAGTAAAAAGTTGAGCTCTAATCCAAAACTACGACGAAATAACAGAGTAAAAACTATACATGCATCACTTGCTATAGAGAACAATACCCTATCTTTGGAGCAAGTAACAGATATAATAAATGGCAAGAGAGTCTTAGGAGCTCCAGCCGAGATATGTGAAGTTAAGAATGCATTTCTTGCATATGAAAGGTTGTTATCATTTGTCCCATACAATATATAGAATATGCTTGCAGCGCATAAAATTCTAATGAAAGACTTAACAAAAGAAGCGGGAGTGTTTAGAAGTAAGGGAGTAGGGATATTTGCAGGTAAAGACTTGGTCCATATGGCTCCACCAGCAAATAGAGTGCCAGAATTTATAGATAATCTAGTAACATGGTTAAAAAATGCAGAGGATGTACATCCAATAGTAAAAAGCAGTGTGTTTCACTATGAATTTGAATTTATTCACCCATTTGAAGATGGGAACGGTAGAATGGGACGAATGTGGCAAACCTTAATACTTCACGAGTGGAAGCCTATATTTGCTTGGCTCCCCATAGAAACATTAATAAAAGAAAGGCAAGATGAATATTACAGGGTCTTAGGTGAGTGTGATAAAGACGCTGATTCAGGAAAATTTGTTGAGTTTTTAGCGAAAGCTATATATGATACTTTTATTGAAATTGCAAAAAACGATAACGACACCGAACAAGTAACCGAACAAGTGTTAAAAATTCTTGAAGCTATGAGTGATGAAAAACTCTCGGCAAAAGAGATTATGGATAAAATAGGTATAAAGCATAGACCTACTTTTAGACAAAATTATTTGATACCTGCAACCCGTCTAGGACTAGTAAAAATGACTATACCTGACAAACCCAATAGTAGTAAACAAAAATATTATAGAGTAAAAAACATGTCTTGATAAATATAATTGAAATCCTAATGATATTGATTTAGGTCTTGGAATTAAAACTAATGAACAAGAGATAGGAAATCAAGTAGAAGATGATTCATATGAAATAAAATAACTTAAAAGTCCTGTACACTATATAGTGTACTGACTTTTATTATTCTGCGACTCAAGAGACTCGAACTCTCACGGGATTGCTCCCACAGGATCCTTAGTCCTGCGCGTCTGCCAGTTCCGCCAAAGTCGCATGAAAGAGCAAAATGCACCATCAGGGGTTCGAACCCTGGACCTCCGGATTAAGAGTCCGCTGCTCTACCAGCTGAGCTAATGGTGCGTAAAAATAGGTTTTAATAATTACTTATATACTACATTATAAATTATTTTTTTAATTTTGTCAAATAATTATTGCAATTTTTTGAAAAATCCTATACAATATATAATAGCAATTTAAAATAAACACTTGGGGGTAGTTTTATGAAGAGGTTTTTAAGTACTCAATATGGTATGTTTGCTGTATATACTTTCTTTATTGTTTGTGCTGGGATATTATTTGAAAAAGTTATAGGGCATATAGATATTGTATATAATTTTTTTATATCTACTTTCATTTTTGTAACTGATATTCTGACTCCTCTCATATATGCCTTAGCTATAGCTTTTGTACTAAAGCCTTCTGTTAACTGGTTTGAGAAAAAAATTTATTCTAAAGCTTTTAGTAGAAAAATAGATGGGGAGGAGCAAAATGTTAAATTTATAAGAGTTACGTCTGTCTTTACAGTTATTTCTATTATAGTAATATTTTTAACTATAGTACTTAATTATATACTTCCGCAAATTGTTGTAAATGGTAAAGAATTTATTGATAATATGCCAGATAAAATTGATAAGCTTAGATATAATATTCTAAGGGATTATAATATTGATTTGAATATAAATTATGCTGATATGGTTAATCTTTGGGAAAATAAATTACATGAAATAACTGGTAGTTATACTGAAATGATGGAAATATCGCTAAATATACTAGAAAGTGTAAAGGGTATACTTACAATATTTATTGGTATAATACTATCAATATATATATTGATTGATAAAGAAGAGATTTATAGGAATTTTAAAAAGATGAGTATAACCTTTATAAATAGAAGAAGAGCGTATAAAGTTATAAATTTTATAAAGCTTTTTGATCATATATTTGGAAAATTTATAATGGGGAAATCTATAGATTCTACAATAGTAGGAACATTATCATTTTTAGGATTTCTTGCATTTGATTTAGAATATGCTTTGCTTGGGGGATTTGTAGTAGGAGTTTCTAATATGATACCGTTCTTTGGACCTATAATAGGCTCGGTGCCGGTTATAATCTTATGTTTACTTCAAGATGGAGTTGTAAAAGCTATATGGGTAGCAGTATTTATTTTACTACTTCAGCAATTAGATGGTAATATATTTGAACCAATGGTTTTAGGGGATACATTGGGTCTTAAACCTATAAATGTAATATTAGCAACAACGATAGGAGGTGCCTTGTTTGGAATTATAGGTATGTTTCTAGGAGTTCCTACATTTGCAGTTTTAAAAATAATGATTGACAAGTATATACAAAGAAAATATAATAAAAAATTTACAGAGAATATACTAGTAGATAAGTGATGGGAACAGAAATTTGTATTTTGATTACAAGGAGGAAAAAATGATGGAAGAAAAGAAAAGTGAACATTTGCTTGATAGTAACATAAATACTATGATTCTGCATATATTTAAACCAACAGGTGAAGAATTGAATTTAGCTGATAAATTGGAAATAGATATTACGAGAGTGACTATTAGCGGAATAGAATTTAGAACCTTCTTTAGTCTTCAGAAAAGGATGTCTTTTTGTTTTGAATTGCCATTAAGTGAGGACAATAAGTTGGTTCTAGTTGCAGAAATATCAGAAGTTATCGAAGAAAAAGATGATTATTTATATAAATGTAAATATTTGCATTTATCTAGCAGGGAAGAAGCTAGAATTAATGAATATTTACACAAACATTTAGTATGAAAGGGAGATTAAAATATGGACAGAAAAAAAGAGATTTATTTAGACAATGCTGCTACAACAAAAGTATCTGATAGAGTGATGGAACGGATAATAGACATGTGTACTGTAAATTATGGAAATCCCTCATCAATGCACAATAAAGGACTTGAAGCTGAAAATCAAATAAGGAACGCTGCAAATATAATAACTAATGTACTTTTATGTTCAGAAGAAGAGATTTATTTCACATCAGGTGGAACAGAAGCTAATAATTTGGCCATAATGGGTGTAAGTGAAGCAAATAAGAATGTAGGGAGGCACATAATAACTACAAAGATAGAGCATTCATCTGTTCAAAAAACATTTAAAGCACTTGAGGCAGAAGGGTTTGATGTCACATATTTAGATGTGGATAAAAAGGGATATGTAGATGAAAAACAATTAGAAGACGCAATAAGAGAAGATACTACGCTTGTAAGTATAATGTATGTAAATAATGAGATAGGTACAAAACAAAATATAGAGAAACTAGGCAATATAATAAAAAATAAAAATACAAAAATTTATTTTCACGTTGATGCTATACAAGCATTTGGAAAATTTGTTATAAATGTCGATAAAGAGCATATTGATTTATTATCTATAAGTGGGCATAAGATACATGCACCTAAGGGAATAGGCGCACTGTATGTGCGAAAAGGAGTTAAAATAATTCCTATTATTCATGGAGGTGGGCAGCAAAAAGGACTACGTTCAGGAACAGAAAACGCTATGGGGATAGTTGCATTAGGAGAGGCTACAAAAGAAGCGTATAAAAATCTAAAAAGTAATATGGAAAATATGATGGAATTTAAAACAAAGTTAGTAGAAGAGATATTTAATAAAATAGATGATGTGGTAGTTAATGGGGCCGAATTTAATAAAAGTGTCCCACATATCTTAAGTTTAAGATTTAAGGATATAAAAGGTCAGGCATTACTACATGCACTATCTGATATAGGCATATATATATCAACAGGCTCAGCATGTTCGACTAAAAAGACAGATTTGAGCAAAACATTGATTGCAATAGGGCTCTCGCCAGATGAAATATATGGTACTATAAGATTAAGCTTTGGACCAGATAATTATGAAGATGACATATCGTATATTGTAGACAACATAGCTAATTTGGTAGAGAAAATACGAAAGGTTGTACGAGGGGAATAAAAAACAGGTGGTAAACACAAATTTGAAAGGATGAAGAAAATGGACAGCATTTATTTAGCAAAATACGGGGAGATATGGGTAAAAGGTAGGAATAAATATATTTTTGAAAACAAATTAATTGATAATTTGAGGGAAAATATAAAGGGACTTGGTGAATTCAAAATTAGAAAAAATTTGGGTCAAATAATAATTGAGCCTCTAAGTTTAGATGAAAATTATGAAAAAATATTGATAGAAAGAGTAAAAAATACTTTTGGTATAATAGGAGTTGCAAAAGTATATAGGACAAAAGATAAAAATATTGAAAATATCAAAAATATAGCATTAATGCATACTAAAGAAAAGACTAAAGATAAAAAGTTGAGTTTTAAAGTAGAGGCAAAAAGAGCAGATAAGAGCTATAGTCTTACGTCACCAGAAATAGCAAGAGAAGTAGGAGGATATATATATGACAATATGGATAATCTATCAGTAGATGTACATTCGCCTGAGTTTGTATTAAGGATTGAGGTTAGGGACGAAGTATATATATATTCTAATTTAGTAGCAGGAGTAGGTGGTATGCCAGTAGGTACAAATGGTCGTGCACTTGCTATGCTATCAGGTGGGATAGATAGTCCAGTAGCTGCATGGATGATAGCCAAAAGAGGAGTGGAGGTAGATGCTATATACTTCCATAGCTCACCATATACAAGTGAACGTGCAAAACAAAAGGTGATAGATTTATCTAAAAGAATATCTAAATACATAGGAAATATGAAACTTTACGTTGTTCCCTTTACAGATTTGCAGCTCCATATGAGAGAAAAATGTAAGCAAGAGGCACTCACTATAATAATGAGAAGGATTATGTTTAAAATATCAGAGGCAGTAGCAAAAAGAGAGGGGGCATATGCTATAATTACAGGTGAAAGTGTTGGACAAGTAGCAAGCCAAACTATGAAAAGTATATATGCAACAGATGCAGCACTAGACATGCCTGTATTTAGACCACTAATAGGATTTGACAAAGATGAGATAGTAAGATTAGCTAAAAAGATAGATACATATGATACTTCTATCTTACCATATGAAGACTGCTGCACAATCTTTGTAGCAAAGCACCCATACACAAAGCCAAGATTAGATAGAATAATAATAGAAGAGGTGAAGATGGACAAGCTAGAGGAAATGATACAGGAAGCAGTTGAGATGATAGAAGTGATAGAGATAAAGAGGAGTGAATTACAATGAAACCGATAGTTGCGATAGTTGGACGACCTAATGTAGGTAAATCAACATTGTTTAATAGGCTTGCAGGAGATAGAATTTCTATAGTAGATGATACTCCGGGAGTTACAAGAGATAGAATATATGCAGAGTCTGAGTGGTTGGGAAGAAACTTTATGATAATTGATACAGGCGGAATAGAACCTAAATCGGATGATATTATTTTAAAGCAGATGAGACGTCAAGCAGAGATAGCTATAGATACCGCAGATGTTATAATGTTCGTAGTTGACGTTAAGCAGGGAATTGTAGATTCTGACTATGAGGTGGCTAAAATACTTAGAAAATCAAGAAAGCCGATTATTTTGGTAGTAAATAAGATGGATGATATGTCTGATAGGGCGTCTTTATATGAATTTTTTAACATGGGCTTAGGAGAACCAGTGCCTATATCGGCTGGACAAAAACTGGGACTTGGAGATATGTTAGAAAAGGTAGCAGAACATTTTCCAAAAGAAACAGAAGATGATTTTGATGAAGAAGTGATGAAAGTAGCAATAGTGGGCAAACCAAATGTCGGAAAGTCATCACTTATAAATAAAATACTAAAAGAAGATAGGCTTATAGTAAGCGATATAGCTGGGACAACACGAGATGCTATAGATACTTATGCAAAAATAGGGGAAGATAAGTTTTTGTTTATTGATACAGCAGGGATAAGGAGAAAAAGTAAGGTTACAGAAGCTATAGAAAGATATAGCGTAGTACGGGCTATATCGGCTATAGAAAGAGCTGATATAGTGGTTCTTATCATAGATGCAACCGAAGGTGTAAGTGAACAGGATACTAAGATTATAGGTATGGCACATGATAGAGGAAAGGGAATTATTATTGCGGTTAACAAGTGGGATGCAGTAGAAAAAAATGATAAGACTATGAATAAGTTTTTAAAAGAGATTGATAGGGAATTTGGTTTTATGCCATACTCGAAAAAGATTTTTATTTCTGCACTTACAGGGCAAAGGGTAAATAAACTTTTTGAGACAATAAAAGAAATTCACGCAAATCAAATCAAGAGAATAACTACAGGTATGCTAAATGAAGTTATAGTTGAAGCTGTTGCGATGAATGAGCCACCAACTGACAAAGGCAAACGAATGAAAATTTACTATGCCACACAAGCAACTATAAAGCCACCTACGTTTATTTTATTTGTAAACAATAAAGAACTAGTGCACTTTTCTTATGTTAGATACATTGAAAACAAAGTTAGAGAAGCATTTGGTTTTGACGGTACACCAGTACATTTTATAATAAGGCAAAAGGGTGAAAAAGGTGAGAAAGAATAAATTCGTAAGGTTGTATTTATACATATTTAGCATAATATAAAATATATATGTATAATAATGATTACTAATTAAATTATTGAAAGGAAAAAGAATATGAATATAGAAAAAATTGTTGAGCATTTAAAATGTAGAATAGACGAAAAATATATATTGAAAGGTGAAAGTATGGCAAATCATACTACATATAAGATAGGTGGGAATGCTGATATTTTTGTGATACCACAAAATAAAGAAGAACTTATTTATTGCATTAAAGTGTGTAGAGAAAATAGAGCAGAATACTTTATCTTAGGTAGAGGGAGCAACCTACTTGTATCAGATGATGGATTTCGTGGTGTGATAATAAATATAGAAGATAATATATCGAAAATAGAGGTAAATGATGATGAAATATATGCAGAGGCAGGTGCAGGGCTTATAAATGTTTCATATAAAGCATATATAAATTCACTTTCCGGAATGGAGTTTGCATGCGGTATACCTGGAACTGTAGGTGGCGCAGTGTATATGAATGCAGGAGCATATGGTGGCGAAATGAAACAAATAGTGACGGAAGTAGAAGCATTAGACCAGAATAATGAAGTTAAGGTTATATATAATGACGAAATGAGATTTGATTATAGATATAGTGCAATACAGGATGCAAACTATGTAGTGCTATCAGTAAAAATAAAGCTTACAAAAGGAGAAAAAGAGGAAATAAAGAATATACGAGAAAGATTACGTTTGCATAGACAAAATGGGCAACCACTTGACCTACCTAATGCAGGAAGTGTATTTAAAAGACCAGAAGGGCATTATCCTGGAAAAATGATAGAGGATGCAGGACTCAAAGGATATACTATAGGTGGAGCACAAATATCAGAAAAACATGCAAATTTTATAGTAAACACAGGAGACGCAACTGCAAAGAATGTAATCGAACTTATAAAATATATACAAGATGAGGTATATAATTTATATGGAGTACAGCTAAAAGTAGAGGTAAAGATGTTGGGGGAATTTGAATGATAACATTATAGAAAGGATTGAGGAGATGGAAAAACTAGTTGTAAAGGGTGGAAAAAAACTTAAAGGTGAAATAAAAGTAAATGGTGCTAAGAATGCAGCTGTGGCAATAATACCAGCAGTACTTCTTGCAAGTAAGGAAACAGTAGTAAGAAATCTGCCACATATAAGTGATACAAGATTGCTTGTGGATATACTTAAAAAGATAGGAGCAAAATGTGAATTTGTTGGGGATATTTTGAGTGTATCGGATACAAAAATAAATGAGTACAAATTTGAGTTTGATGAAGTCAGCAAGATGAGGGCATCATACTATTTTATAGGAGCTTTACTTGGGAGGTATAGGAAAGTGGAACTTCCATTACCAGGTGGATGTAATCTAGGCAGTAGACCGATAGACCAACATATAAAAGCGTTTGAGATGCTAGGGGCAGCTGTGAAAATAGAACATGGTTTAATAAAAGTGGAGGCAAAGAAGCTGGTTGGTACAAAAATATATCTTGATGTAGTTAGTGTAGGAGCTACTATAAATACTATGCTTGCAGCAGTTCTAGCACAAGGCGAAACTATAATAGAAAATGTAGCAAAGGAGCCACATGTTGTTGATGTAGCGGATTTTTTAAATAAAATGGGTGCAAAAGTACAAGGTGCAGGAACGGACATCATAAAAATTGAGGGAGTAGAAAAATTAGGTGGTTGTACGCATACAGTAATATCTGATCAAATAGAAGCAGGTACATATATGGTTGCGGCAGCTATAAGTGATGGAGATATCACTATAAAAAATATAAATCCAAAACATATGGAATCGATAACCGCGAAACTAAGGGAAGCGAATGTTGAAATAATAGAAATAAAAGACACTATAAGAGTAGTAGGAAAAGGTGAACTGAAAGGAATAAACGTAAAGACACTACCTCACCCGGGATTTCCAACAGATATGCAATCTCAAATGGGAGCATTACTATCAATTGCAAATGGAACAAGCATGATAACAGAAACGATATGGTCAAACAGATTTAAGTACACAGATGAGTTAAATAGAATGGGAGCTAATATAAAAGCAGAAGGAAATGTAGCTGTCATAAAAGGGGTAGAAAAGCTAACAGGAGCAAAGGTTAAAGCACCAGACTTGAGGGGTGGAGTTGCTCTTGTACTCGCGGGGCTAGTAGCAGAAGGAGAAACAGAGGTAAGTGAGATAGAACATATAGACAGAGGATATGAGGAGATTGAGGTAAAACTAAATTCGCTTGGAGCGAATATTAGACGGATTGAAAGTTAAAGAAATAGAAGCTAGATCTAGCTTCTATTTCTTTATTTCAAAAACATAATTCTTACCAGTATTATTATCCCAATTATAAGCATTATCCCTAAAACAAATATTTAACTTATTTCCTTTGGGAACAGTTAAATTTGCAGAAAATGCTCCATTTGGGTTTTTTACCATCTTTACATCATTAACATTTGCCCAATCTTCTAAATATGAAGAACCGTAGTGCAAGTATATTTCCTTTGCACCCTCTTGAGACAGCATACCGCTATAACTTACTTCTATAATGCCATTGTTTATTACAGTAGCAGGATCTACATGTACTCCTGTGTCATAATCATTGTAGCTCATATTTTTCCTCTCCTAGCAATTAATCTATCACTACTTTATGTTGTTTGGCATTAGTAGAGTTGGTTTTAGAAGCTACTATAGATAGTACACCATCTTGGTAACTTGCTTTTACATTATCGGTATTGATTTCGGCGGGAAGTGCTATAACTCTGTAAAATGTTC